>NZ_SMKK01000066.1 GCF_004348425.1 Actinomadura sp. 7K507 | reverse complement strand
CCCCTGCCCCCCGGAGGGCGTCCCCCCGGAGGTCCGCCTCCAGAGGACCCGCCGCCGGGTGGCACGCCGCCGGGCGGGCCCCCGCCGGACGGGGCGACCGCGCCGCTGCCGCGTGCGCTGCCGCGCCCGAAGAAGGGCAGGCCGCGGCTGAAGCCGCTGCGGGAGCGCAACCCGATCCCGGTGTCGATCATCGGGCTCGTGGTGCTGCTGGTGCTCGGCATGCTGGCGTTCCGCGCCGACGACCTGCCGGTCATCGGCGGCGGCACGACCTACGAGGCGTACTTCTCCGAGGCCGCCGGGCTGAAGGCGGACCAGGAGGTCCGCGTCGCCGGGGTGAAGGTCGGCAAGGTGACCGACGTCGAGCTGGAGGGCGACAAGGTCAAGGTCACCTTCCGGGTCCGCGACACCTGGGTCGGGAACTCCACCCGCGCCGCCATCATGATCAAGACGCTGCTGGGGTCGAAGTACCTCCAGATCGATCCGCTCGGCTCGCGCGAGCAGGACCCGGACGACCCGATCCCGCTGGAGCGGACCATCGCCCCCTACGACGTGACGACCGCGTTCCAGGATCTCGGCCGGACGTTCGAGCAGCTCGACACCGCCGCGATGGCCGCGAGCCTGGAGTCGATCTCCACCACCTTCGAGGACACCCCGCCGAGCGTGGGCGTCGCGCTCAAGGGACTGTCGTCGCTGTCGAAGACGATCGCGACGCGGGACGCGGAGCTGGCGCGGCTCCTCGCGGGGACCAAGCAGCTCTCCGGGACGATCGCGGCGCAGAACAGCCAGTTCGAGTCGCTCTTCGAGGACGGCAACCTGCTGCTCGCCGAACTCCGCCGCCGCCGCGACGCGATCCACGCGATGCTCGTCGGCACGCGGCGCCTCGGGGACGAGCTGGTCGGCCTGGTCAACGACAACCGGCGCACCCTCGGCCCGACGCTCGCCTCCCTGGACAGGCTCACCGACACCCTCGAACGCAACCAGAAGAACCTCGACAAGGTCCTGGAGACCGCCGTCCCGTACATGCGGCTCGTCGGCAACGCCACGGGCAACGGCCGGTGGGTGGACGGCTACCTGTGCGGCACCGTTCCCAAGGAGTACCTCGAGAACGGCAGGTGGCAGCCGCCCAACGAAGACGAGTGCGAGCCGCCGCACCTGACGGGAGGCCGGTGACATGGCGTCGTCCCCGACACGCACCGTGAAGCTGCCGCGGCTCCCGTCGCCGACGCGGGACCGGCAGATACTCGTCCTGGAATCGATCGTCGTGATCTTCCTCGTCCTGGTCGGGCTCGCGCTGATCCCGGTGCTGAGCGACGGCCCCGGACGCCGGATCACCGCCTACTTCGCCACCGCCATCGGCGTCTACCCCGGCTCCGACATCCGCGTCCTCGGCGTGAAGGTCGGCTCGATCGACGCCATCGAGCCGCTCGGTACCCGGGTCAAGGTCGACATGACGGTGGACGGCGACGTGAACGTCCCCGCCGGCGCCCGCGCCGTGGTGATCGCCCCGAACCTCGTCTCCGACCGCTACATCCAGCTCGACCCCGCCTACAGCGGCGGCCCGAAGATGGCCGAGGGCGCCGCGATCGACGTGAGCAGGACGGCGACGCCGCTCGAACTCGACCAGCTCTACGCGGCCGTCCGCAAGTTCTCGAACGACCTGGGGCCGCAGGGCCTGAACGCGCAGGGCGCGCTGTCGGACGTCATCAGCGTCGGCGCCGCCAACCTCGGCGGCAACGGCAAGCTGCTCAACACCACGATCGCCGACCTGGGCAAGGCGTCCCAGACGCTCGCCGACTCCAGCGGCGACCTGTACGCGACCGTGTCCAACCTCAACAAGTTCAGCAAGATGCTCCGCGACAACGAGCAGCAGATCCGGCTGGTCGAGAACCAGTTCGCCGAGGTCAGCGGCTTCCTGGCCGCCGACCGGCAGGAACTCGGCGCCGCCCTGGCGAGCCTGGCGCGGGCGCTCGGCGAGGTGAAGCAGTTCATCGCCGACAACCGCGAGGGGCTCAAGAAGAACGTCGACAAGCTCGCCGGCATCACGCAGGTCCTGGTCGACCAGCGCGCGTCCCTCGCCGAGATCATCGACACGACGCCGCTGGTGGCGCAGAACGCGCTGAACGCCTACGACCCGAAGACCCGCTCGCTGATGAGCCGCGGCAACCTGCTGGAGATCACCAAGGCGTTCGGCAGCACCAGCCAGCCGGGCGTCGATCCACAGGCCGCCGACACCCGGCCGGTCTGCGCGGCGGCGGCCTCGGCCACCGAGGCGCTGCGCGAGCAGTGCGAGCGGCTGCGCACCTCCGGGCTCACCGCGGTTCCGCCGTCCGGGACATCCGGGGTTCCCGCGCTGCCGCTGCCGCCCGCGGGCAGCATCTACTCCGGCACCGGCGACGAGGGAGGCCGCTGATGCGCGTGCCCACGAAGGTGATGGCGGTGTGCGTGGCCGCCGCGGTGCTCGCCACCGGCTGCTCGGTGCAGCTCGAGGACGTCCCGCTGCCCGGCGGCGCCGACCTCGGCGACAACCCGTACGAGGTGAAGGTGCAGTTCGAGGACGCCCTGAACCTCGTCCCGCAGGCGGCCGTCCGGGTCAACGACGTCCCGGTCGGCCGCGTGAAGGGTGTCTCGCTGCCGAAGGGGGCGTGGGACGCCGAGGTCACGCTGATCGTGAACGGCGACGTGCGCCTCCCGGCGAACGCCACCGCGAACCTGGAGCAGTCGAGCCTGCTGGGGGAGAAGTACGTCGAACTGGCCGCGCCGGCCACCCCGTCCGCGCAGCCGCTGGCCGACGGCGCAACGATCCCGCTGGCCCGCACGTCGCGCAACGCCGACGTCGAGGAGGTCTTCGGGGCGCTGTCGCTGCTGCTGTCGGGCGGCGGGCTCCCGCAGATCCGGACGATCAACCGGGAGCTCAACCAGGCGCTCGGCGGGCGGGAGGAGACGGTCCGGTCCGCGCTGCGCAACCTCAGCCAGCTGACCGGGACGCTCAACCGCAACCGCAAGTCGATCACCGACGCGCTCGACGGGCTCAACCGGCTGTCGTCCACGGTGCGGTCCCGCGAGGGCCAGGTCGCGACGGTGCTCGACGACCTGTCGCCGGGCCTGAAGGTCCTGGAGGAGCAGCGCGGCCAGCTCGTGGAGATGCTGCGCGAGCTGGAGAAGCTGTCGGACACCGCCGTCAACGTGATCAACGAGAGCAAGGACGACACGGTCGCGAACCTGCGCTCCCTCGCCGTCCTCCTGCGCAAGCTCGCCGACTCCGGGCGCGACCTGCCGAAGTCGTTGGAGGTACTGCTGACCTTCCCGTTCACCGACGAGGCGCTCAAGGCTGTCAAGGGCGACTACCTGAACGGCTACTTGACCGTCGTCGCCGCCGAGGGCTTCAACTGCGTCGTCCCGCCGGTGGAGGAGGAAGGACCGTTCGACGACATCGAGGGTGCGGAGGAGCCACAGCCGCGTGCGATGGCCGCGCAGGCCGAGGAGCCTCCCCCGGGCCCGCAGCCCGAGCCGTGCCCCGATGCGACGGCCACCGGCCAGGGCGCGGATGCGCCCACGTCCACCGCACCGACGCCAGGGGCGCCGCTGCGGGGCGGCCCGCAGGTGCCGTCCGGCGAGCCCGGCTCCGGCGTCCCCGGAACCGGCCTCCCCGTCGTTCCCGGCGAGGAACCGCCCCTGCCGCTGCCGACGCTCGGGGAGGGCGACTGACATGCTGACCGTGGGCACCCGCATCAAGATCGTCACATTCGTCGTGATCGCGTTGACCGTGATCGCCTTCGTCAGCATCCGATACGCCGACCTCGGGCGCTACGTCGGGATGCGCGGCTACTACACCGTCCAGCTCGACCTCCCGACCACCGGCGGACTCTTCGAGGGGTCGGCGGTCTCCTACCGGGGCGTCACCGTCGGTGAGGTCGGCAAGCTCGACCTGAGCGACGACGGCGTCATCGCCGAACTGCACATCGAGGACTCCGCCCCGGAGATCCCGGCGAGCTTGCAGGCGGTCGTCGCCAACCGCTCGGCCGTGGGCGAGCAGTACGTCGACCTGCGACCCCGGACGGGTTCTGGGCCCTACCTTGCGCAGGGCGCCACGATCCCCCGCAGCGTCACCACCACACCGGCACCAGTGAACGAGACGCTCAAGAGCGTCAACGACCTGGCCGGGTCGCTTCCGCTCAACGACCTCAAGGTCCTGATCGACGAGCTGGGCTTGGCGTTCGCCGGGCAGGGGCCGCACCTCCAGCAGCTCCTCGACACCAGCGCCCGGTTCGTGTCGGCCTCGGACACCGCGTTCCCCGAGACTCGCGCGCTGATCCACAACGGCGAGGACGTACTGCGCACGCAGAACGAGCTGTCGGGCGCGTTCAAGTCGTTCTCGTTCAACACGCGGCTGCTGGCCAGGCAGCTCCGTGACTCCGACGCCGACCTGCGCGACATCATCGCGTCCGGTCCGGGCGCGGCGGCCGAGATGTCCGGGCTGCTTCGCGATCTGGACCCGGACCTGAGCGTGCTGCTGGCCAACCTCCTCACCATGGCGCGCGTGGGTGAACCGCGCCAGGCCGCCATCGAGGAACTGCTGGTCCGGTTCCCGCAGATAGCCGGGATGGTGACCACGCTCGTGTCCGGAAACAAGCTGCGGGTCGGGTTCGTGACCACGTTCTTCAACCCGCAGCCCTGCACGCGCGGCTACGGCGGAACCCAGTACCGCAAGGGCGTGGACGTGTCGCCTGGCCCCCCGTTCAACACCGCCGCCCGCTGCACCGAACCCCCGAGCAGCGGGATCAACGTGCGCGGCACGGCGAACGCGCCGCGCAAGGGAGTTCCCGCGCCGGCCAGGCCCGGAACCACGAGCAGAACCGATATCACCGACATCCTCAGCACGTTCGGGCTGTCCGCCCCGGTGGCGGACCCGGCCCTGCCGACCGACCTGCGCAGCCTCCTCGGCCTGGGCGGCACACCGTGATCGGCGCTGCGGCGGCGCGCCGCGCGGCCATCCGGGTGATCCCCCTGATCCGCCCGGCGGGCTACGTGCTCATTGCCGCAGCCACGGTGTTCCTCTGCACGTCCCTCTGGGCGCTCTACCAGGCCGACCGGGGCGCCGACAACGAGTACGCCGCCGCGCGGGACGATCTCACCGGGACGGCCGTCCAGCACATCACGCAGCTCAACACCATCGATCCCAAGAGGGCGGACCTCGACCTCGCGCACTGGCTGCGGGTCGCCACCGGGCCGTTCCACGATGCCCTCAAGGCGGACATGCCCACCGCACGCAAGAAGTTCGCCGAGCAGACCGCCGCCTCCCAGGGCAAGGTCACGGCGCTCGCGGTCACCGAGTTCGACGACTCCGCGGGCAAGGCGACTGTGGTCGCCTCGGTCCGGATCTTCACCGACGCGACCGGGGACGACGGTCGGCGCACCGAGCAGCGCAAGCGCTACGAGGTCGGGATGCAGCGGGTCACCGGCGGGTGGAAGGTCAGCTCGCTCAAACCGCTGGCTCCCGGGGGGCAGCCCGCCGAGGGGAGCGGGCCGTGAGCGTCACCGAACAGGAACCACGGACACGGCCGGAGCGCCCGGCGCGCCGCGTCTGGATCCCGCGTAAGAGACCCGCCCTGCCGCCTCCGCTCATTCCAGCACTCAAGCGGGCGGCCGGGCTGGGGTGGCCGGTGGCCCTCGCCCTGGCGATCTGCCTGTCCGCCTTCGCCGTCGATGGCTGGGCCGAGAGGCGGAGCGAGGGTTCACCGGCTGCCAACAGGGCGCTCGTCGACAAGGCCGCGACCAAGAAGGTCGTGGCGGACGTGTCGGCGAAGGTCGCGCGGATCTTCACGTACAGCCACACCGACCCGGCCGCCACCGAGAAGGCCGCAAAGGACGCGCTCACCGGCAGCGCCACCGGCGAGTATCGCGCACTGTTCGGCCTGGTGAGGAAGAACGCGCCGGTCATGAAGCTCTCCCTAACTACCAAGGTCGCCAAGGCCGGGTTGATCAAGCTCACGCGTGACGGGACCGCCGTCCTGCTGGTCCTACTTGACCAGACGACCACCCGCGACGGTAAGCGGACCGGGCCGCCGGTCGCGGCCCAGCTCATCGTCACGGCCCGCAACGACCACGGCTGGCGCATCAGCGACCTCCGGGCCGCCTGAAGGAAGGGTGGAACTCAGGTGACCAAGATCAAGACTTCCGAGCCGACGGTGGAAGACCCCGAGGCTGGGGCCCCCATGCCTGTCGATGAGGCCCCAACCTCACCCGAACCTGAGCCCGAGCGGGAGGAGGCGGAGGCGGAGGCGGAGGCCGAGGAGCCTGAAGAGGAGCCCGAACCTGAGGCGAAGCAGGAGGGCGGTACTGAGGCGGAAACCGGGAAGCCGGACGAACCCGCCCCGCGCCGCCTGTCCAGGGACCCGCTGATCCGGGTGGCCTCGCTGGTGACACTGATCGCGATGGCCGCGGCCGCCTGGTTCGGCTGGTCGTATCAGTCGGCGTCGGGTAATCCCGACCTGGCCTACGCCGCCGAGCGCGACAAGGCCCTCGCCGCCGCCGACCAGGCGATCGTCAACCTCAACACCCTCGACTACCGCAACGTGGACGCCGGGTTGAAGGTGTGGCAGGACTCTACGACGGCCGAGCTCTACGACGAGATCGTCAAGGGCCGCTCGCGGCTCGAGAGCGAGGTGAAGAAGGCCGAGACGACGAGCACCGCGAAGATCCTCGAATCCGGTCTCACCGAACTCGACACCCGCGCCGGAAAGGCTGGCGTCATCGCCGCCGTCCGCATCACTATCACCGGTGCCGAAGGCAAGCCGTCCGACAACATCCGCCGTTTCGCCGGCCAGCTCACCAGGACGTCGTCGGGCTGGAAACTGTCGGCGCTCGGCCAGGCCCCGACCGGTACGCCCTGACCGGGGGAGGAGAGATCGAATGGCAGCGATCAGCACCATCGGCCGGGCGTTTCCCCGCACCGCGCGCATACGCCTGGTTGTTCTTCTCGGCGCGCTGACAATGGCGCTGGGTGGTGTGGCCGCATGGTCGGCCGCCAAGGATGGCGCCTTGCAGGGAGCCGCCTCCGCAGACAATGCCGCGCTGAGCGACAATGCCCGCACCAGTGAGGTCAGAGGCCAGATTACGACGGCTGTGAACACTGTGTTCTCGTACAACTACGCAGACGTCGCCAAGACCGAGAAGGCCGCTCAGCAACTCCTCACCGGAAAGGCCGTCCAGCAATACGGGCAGCTTTTCGCGTTGGTCCGCAAGCAGGCACCCGAGCAGAAGCAGGTTCTCACCACGACGGTCACCGACTCGGCGGTGAAGTCACTCACCGACGACCGTGCCCGCCTGCTCGTCTTTGCCGACCAGCGCAACACCCGCACCGACAAGAACGAGACGAGCTACTCCGCTGCCGTCTTCGCGGTGGACGCCATCCACACCGACGGCAAATGGAAGATTACCAAAATCGACACCCTAGGCGCTTGACCACACCAGACCCGGGAAACCACATACGAACTGACGCCGGGGCAGACCCTCCCGTGAGACGGGGGACATGGCGATGGCCAGGCCGCAACCGGGACGGGCTCGGTACCGTCTGGCCATCTCAGCCGAAGGTGGTCTCTCTGATGTGGCCCGATGGGCCTTGTGGTCTCGGTCGGTGCTGGCAGTCCAGAACCTGCACTAAGCGGGTGACAAATGGGCTTGATCAAAGACTCGGTTGATGACAATTTTTGAAGCCAGGAACACCATTTTGAAGCAAGGGAACCGGGAAGCAAAGACATGGCGAGAAAGTTCATGTTTTCATCTTGAAGAGTGCACTACCGCCAAGTAGATTTGGATAAGAGCACGGCAGGACTGGGTGGTCTTGCGATGAAGCTGGAGGCGTTCAGCTTCCGGGGTTCTGCTACGGGCAACCCGGAGGAGTCTATTCTGCACAACGCGGTCAGTGTCCCTACGAGTCGTACCAGTCCCCCCAGTGAGATGAAGGGAAAAGAAACTGACATGCGAAAGATCGCCAGAAAGGCCATGACCGTTTCCGCGGTCGCGGTGGCCGCCGCCGCCCTCACCGCCGCCCCCGCCTCGGCAGCCGTCACCGACGTCGACGTCACGATGGCGGGCGTGACCGCGCCCGCCAACGGAGACGTCACGGGAGCCAGTGACGGTAACGTCGGAGGTCTGAACCAGAACCGTCCGTCGGCTCTCTCCTGCCAGCCCGACGCCAATGGCCCCGCCTTGTCGGCCGCCGGCACTGTACGGGTCGAGAACAACCAGAACGGGGTCGACGTCGCCTCGTTGTCGAGCGTGAACTTCAACAACCCCTGCACTGCCGTCCCCGGCCCCGTCCCGACCAACGTGTCGGCTGGGAACCTGCCGTGGGGCATGGACGTCACGGACCCGACTAGCGGAGGGGTCACCGCCGGCAAGCTGACGGGCGTCGAGATCGTGCTGGATGCCCCCAGCATCGGGTGCACGGTGAGGATCACGGGCGACGGTGCGCCCGGGTACATCGGCGGTACGTACACCAACCCCGCGGCGGGTTCTGGAGACCCCGGCGTGCTCGCGCTGTCGAACAATGGTGCCGACAACAACCTCATCGTGTCCGAGATCATCGCGGGGCCCTGCCCCGTCTCCCTGATCCAGCTGGGCGACAGGATGACCGTCAGCGGCACGGTCGATGTTAGTGGGCCCAGCAGCGAGGGGCCGATCATCAACGCCTCCTAGCCGTGGCGTGAGGGCACAGCCCTGACTCAACCCGCACCCGGGCGCTCGCCGCCCGGGTGCGGTTCCCCATAGATCATGGATATGAAATGCTCCAAGTGCTCGGACGAGTCGCGTGGATCGCTTTGACCGCGGCCCTTGCCACTGCGTTGACCGCCGTCCCTGCCTCGGCGGGGACGCTCGAAGTCGACGTCACGCTCGCCGGCGTAACCGTGCCCTCCACCGAACCCGTCACCGGAAACAGTGTCGGTAACGTCGGAAGCCTCAACCTGAATCGTCCGTCGGCTTTCTCTTGTCAGCCCGACTCCAATGGGCCCGCCTTGTGGGCCGCCGGCACTGTACGGGTCGAGGACGACCAGGACGCGACCGGCCTCGCCTCGTTGACAAGTGTGAAATTCAACAACCCGTGCACCTTTGCCCCCAACCTCGGCCGGATCGTCGTGACGGTTCTGAACCTACCTTGGAGATTCGACGCCGTAGGTGTGACCGACGCCTCGGGGGTGACAGAAGGCAGGCTGACGGGCGTCAAGATCAAGCTGGACATCCCCAGCATCGGGTGCAACGCCATACTCGGAGGCCCGGGTGCCGGCGGCCTGAACGGATACATCGACGGTACGTACACCAGCCCCGCGGCGGGTTCTGGAGATACGGGCATGCTCGCACTGTTGCACACGAGAACCGACAGCAACCTCCGTGTGACCCAAATCAGCCAGAGGGGGTCGTGCCCCACCAGTTTGATCCAACTTGGCGACAAATTCGTTCTGAGTGGCTCGGTTGAGGTTCGTGGGGACAACGCCACCCATCAGGAGGGGCCGGTCATTCACGCCTACGAAGTCCCATGAGGTGAGGCTACAGCCCTGACCTAGCTGCACCCGGGTTCGTTACCTATAGATCAAGGATGTGAGATGCGACAGGTGTTCAGAATTGTCGCGCGGATCGGGGCGGTCGCGGCCCTTGCGGTGGGCGGCGGCACGTTGGTCGCCATTCCGTCGGCGATGGCGGACATCGGTGCGAACATAGGGCTCGTATGTACTGGTAAAGCCGGAACACACGATGTGTCGCTGCGGATTGAAACGAGCGTCCCATCGTCCGGAACCGTCGGCCAACCGATCCAGCTGGGCACCATCAGGATCGAGGTCGGTCTCCCTCCCGAGCTGGTGAAGGAGGTTTCGGTGACTTCTCCGAGCAGGGCATCGACACCACCGGTGACCGGTGTCACGCCGTCGTCCTCGCCTCCCCCCGCGCTCAGAGGGGTCGCGGAGGTGCAGGTCGACGTGCGCGAGCCCGGGCGCGATCGGCGCGGCGGGTGGCCGGCCTTCGCTCTGGCGGCCACGCCGCCGCGTGGTAACGGAGCTGTGCACCTGACCGGTAGCGGGGTGGCGCCGCCGGTGGTCCCCGGATCGCCGGGTGGGATCTCCTGGGCTGCCGGGGAAATGGACCTGTCGCTGGTGCCGGGCGACGCGGCGACGGTGAAGGATGCGGCGGAGCTGGCGCTGCATTGTGTGGCGGAGAAGAAGTCGGTGTTCGGGACCGTACGGGTGAAACGGGGGAACGAGGTTGCGGTCCCCAGCACATCGAACGCATCACCCCGTCAGGCCGCCCCCTCGCAGGACGGATTTTGCCAAATAATGCCTGGTCAGGGGGAGGATCCGCGGTACGCCATCAGCGACGATCCTAAGTTGTATCAGATCTATGACTCGCCACCAACCCCGGACGTGCCATACGACCAGTCCGCGCCTGGTGTGATGTACTGCATCAAAACCACTGGATTCTTCAATCTTAAGAAGGCCGGTAACGCTGTTCCGGTCGCACTTGAGAACAATGTTCGGGCGCCCGTCCGGACCCTTTCTGGCGATTTCTTTTTCGGGCCGAACTACACGGAGCATCGCGGATATTTCGTCAACCGAACCCACCCGAATCCAGCCACGGTGCTGGGTTTCGGCTTCATGCCGACACGCGCAGTGGCAAAAGCCGTTCAAGTCGGTACTCCGGGGGGCGGAAAAACTGACCCGATTACCGGCAACCTACGAGTGGTCCAGCGGCTGGATGATTCCCTGAAGCTATCGGATCCGACTGTCGAAAGACAAGAAATCCGTGCTAGTGCTTATGTTCGGCTCGAGGCGGACCAGGCCGAGGTCAATGGAATCCCTCTTGAACTCGGCGATAAATGCACGACCAGTCCGACTTTGCTTTATGGGCATGGATTCACGGGGACTCTAGAAACTGGGTCGGTAGACTACACTCAGGGTCAGACGGTGATCGCCGAAGACGTCACAATTCCTGCCTTCTCCGGTTGTGGAGTTTCCGAAGACCTGAGTCCGATCCTTACCGCTAGCGTTTCCGGGACGGGGAATTACGCAAACCTGGAAGCAGGAATGTGGTGTAATGTTGTCGGCGACGCCAACTGTGTGAACGGTGAGGCCAAAGATCCTCAGACCTTTACTGTGAAACCGGGCGGAGATTTCACGGCAGTCGCGGATTCTTTCGTCCTCAGGGGCCAGAACGGCGCGGAGTTCAGGTGCGATTCAGCGAACATGCGGTTTCACATGGACCGTGGACACTGGCAGTCGCGTTTCAGGCTGGGCAAGGGTGAAATGTCCCTCGACGGCTGCACCGTGAAGACGTCGAACGGCTTCGTCCATCAGGTACAGGGCGAGGTTGCTGATGAGGGATCGGTGTGGATCACTATGTCCATGTCGCTGGCCGGTCAGTGGCAGATGTTGATCAACGGGGTGACGCTCAAAGCGCTCGTGGAGCTCGCCGACGACGAGACATGTGAGCTACGAATAGCCGAGGCTGTTCAGCAAAGTTTTTTGGATTCGCGAATCGTAGATGAGCGCCCTGGCCGGTTTATTGGGACCTACGACAACGGTGCCTTCGTCGGGAATGCCGAAGTGAAGCCTTCGCTGAAGTCAACCTGCAGGATTCCGGGGTTCACGAACTTCAGTGATGACCTCACTGCACCTACGGCCAGGTTCGCCTTCCATCCGGAGCAGCAGATCCTGCCCTCAGTTGGGTCGTAGCAACGGATCCTGCGGTGGTGTGGCCACACTTGCGGTGGTGTGGCCACACTCGGCGAGTTGATCGTCGGGGGAGTTGCCGTGGGGGCGGTGCCTCACATGCTGACATTGCAGGATCGGGGAAAGATTTCCCGGGGCGCCGCGGGCGCAGCAGGGCAAGGCAGAACGGATCGGGCCTGCCCGAGCATCGGGTCGCGCGGCCCCGCCGCCTTTCGCCAACCGGCAGGTTCCCATCCCTGCGCTCCAGGTCACTCGACGACGAAACGACTAAGTTAGTTGTGGCCATCACAGCCTGGCCTTACCCCACTCCTCCGAACGGGCCGGGCGCTTCCGGGCGATATGCGTTAGGTGATAAAATAGGCCGCTCGGCGAAGGGTGTTTCTGGCATTCGCTCACAAGATGAAAAGATCTTCATATTTGCGCATTATGATGTATTGAATCGCCATTGTTTCGGTATTACTCTTCGGTTGGGAACCGAGGGATCAACTCGTCGATGATCCGCTTCACGGTTCCGCGCCGGCCGGGATCACGCTGTGGCCGTCCGGCGCTGTGTGTCCATTTCTCCCGGTACAGAAAGGATGGACTGGTGAAGTTCACTAGTTTCTGGAGACGCAGTTCGCGGCTGGCGTTTCCTGCTGTGGCCGCCGCTGCGCTGCTCGCGTTCGGTATGGCGTCGCCTGCTGCGGCGGACAACCCGGACCCGATCCCGGCGAGCTTCGACTTCTCCGACTGCCCGCCGCTTCCCGAGGGCGCGAGCCCGTTCTACTCTCGGTGTCAGGTGGCCGTCGTCACCAGCGGTTCCTTCCAGGTCGGCAACTTCGATCAGACGATCGAGGAGCCGATCAGGCTCACGTACGCCAACGCCTACAACGCCGACACCTTCGAAATCGAGACCATCTTCGGAGGGCTCGAGGCGCCGGAGATGCTCGTCCAGCCCGGTCTCTTCGGTGACCCGCTCCTGAGCGCTGTGTATGCGAAGGTGGAGTACGCGGGTTCGTTCGAGGTTCCGGGCACCAACGACTTCGACATCAACATGGGTGTGAAGATCCGGCTCATCAACCCGTTCCTCGGGAGCAATTGCACGGTCGGCACCAACAGCAACCCGATCATGCTGAACCTGACCACCGGCACCACCGACCCGCCCGCCCCCAACACCCCGATCACCGGTGAGGGCGTCTCGATCAAGCGGTCCGACCCGCTGCCCGAGGTGCTGCAGGCCCAGCACGTCGGTAACGCGTTCTCGGTGCCCGGCGCCAAGGGTTGCGTGTTCGGCGGCGGCATCGCCGACTGGCTCGTCAACCAGGTCGGCGGATTCCCCTCGCCGGCCGGCGAGAACACCATGATCCAGAACGAGTACATCGTCTCGAAGTCCTACTCCGAGCTCTGACCCTGAGCACGCCCCACCGATCCGTGCCCGCGGTGATCCCGCGGGCACGGTCCCCACTCCCGGAATGGAGGAGAGGCCCATGAACTGGGCATGGATGCTCACGAGGATTGCCGTCGGCGCGGCATGTTCGCTTACGGCGACTGGAATGTTTTTGGCCGGAACCTCCTCCGCCCAAGTCCGTACCGCTCCGGTGGCTCCCGCTGAAGCCGACCTACCTGACTTCGATTTCTCCGACTGTCCTGCCCTCCCGGAGGGATTCGGGGAGCTCGGCTCAATATGCTACAACCAGGTTGTGGCGGGCGGCCGGATAGAGATCGGCCGGCTCAGTCACGAGATCACTGACCCGATCAGGTTCACCTATGCCGAGGTGTTCAATCTTCAGACCGGGGAGTGGCGACTCCTGGCGGGACCGCTGCACACGAAGAAGGTAGCGCTGCCTTCGGAGGCCATCGGCCTCCCACCGGGCAGGACGGTTTTCGCGACTCCCGAGTATGCGGGCGGATTCACGATCAACTATCCGAACATGACAATAGGTCTGAAAATCCGCCTGAGTGGGGCGGGACTCGGCGGTTCCTGTGTGATCGGGAGCGACGAGGATCCGATTCCGCTGAGCATGACGACGGGGACCACGAACCCGCCCCCGCCGAACACCCCCATCACGGGCGTCCCGTTCACGCAAGCGGGAACCGATGGGAAGGTGAACATCATGTCGGCGACCCACGTGGACAACGCTTTCCCCGCTCCTGTCGCGCAAGGCTGCGAGCAGTTCGGTGAGAACATCGACCACCTCGTGAACTCAACGGCCGGTCTGCCGTCCCCACCCGGCACGAACACCGTGATCCTCGATCACTACATCGCTCTGCTGGCCTACAGAAACCTTCCCTGACTTTGACGGTAGTGGGGGCCGGGAGGCGCACCGGGCGCCGTCAATGCCTCCTACAGCAACGGGTTCGCCGAGCTCACGCTTTCCGGCGGCAGTTCGGAGGTGGCGGCCGCGAGCGGCTGCGGGCCAACAGTGGTCAAGGTCGGTGAGCCGACGCCCGGCATTTGCGAACCTTTCAAGTAGCACCCGGGCAGAGGATCACGAGGCCCTGACGCCCGCTCACAGTTCTGCCGCCACGAGCGCTGGAGGGCAGTGTGGAGTCCACGGCATCGCTGACGAGTAAGTCGTTTGAGCCAAGCCGTCCGTGGGTGATCGGGGCGGTCCTGCTGTGTGCGGTCGGGACGCTGGGGGCCGTGGCCAATTCGGCGGGGCCTCGGGGTGATGTCGGGCGTGCGGCCGGGTTCGCGGACATGCTGCGTATCAACCCTGGCGTGGTGTCGACTGGGCAGGCGGCCGTGGTCGCGGTGGTGATGGTGGCCGGGTTCGCGGCGCTGTGGTGGTCGGTGCGGCGGAGTTGGCCGTGGCTTCTGGCCGCGGGCGTGGTCCTGACGATCCCCACCGAGATCGTGTACGTCGTGGCCAGGAACGCCTTGTTCGGTGATGCGGCCTGGTTCTACTTCGGGTCGGTCACTGCCGGGGCGCAGCTCGTGCTGCTGGGGACGCTGGCCGCCGGGGTCCGGCTCGTTCACATCGGCGCGCCGGGTGCGGGCGCGGTGCTGATCGGGACCGGAGTGGGCATCCAGGTCTTCGGCGCGTCCACTGACGTGTGGATCGCGCACGCCGGGATCGCGGAGCCTGGCGGTTACCCGGTGGACTTCGCGGAGGCCGTTCAGGTCCTGCTTCACTTCGCGTTCCTGGCGACCGCGATCGGCGGGGCGCTCCTGGCGCTGGGCTTGCACTACCGCTATGACAGACGGCCTGAGCTGGCCGCGCCTTCGGATGCCGAGCCCGGGATGGGCGTCCGCACGGTGATCGCGGGCGCGGTGGCTGCCCTGGCGTTCGTCCCGGCCGCCGCCATGGAGACGGTCAAGGGCGGGTTCGGGGTCGCCGCGTGCTGGCTGCTGCTGGGCGCGGGCCTGGTGGCAGCGGCGCTGGCCGGTATCCGCGCGGCGGTTGGCGTCGTTGTCGCGTCGGCGGTTGTCGTCGGGGTCTCCGGCCCGGCGAGCGCGCTGATCCAGGCTGAGCATTCGAGCTTCGTCCGCATGTGGTTCCTGGTGGGGTTCGGCGTGGTGGCGGGGGCCGCAGCCGCGTTCCCGTCCTGGCGGCGCTGGGCCGCCCTCGCCGGATGCGCCGCCTGCGCCCTAACGCTCGCCGTGACCATGCTGATCCGTCCGGACGGCATGGCGGTCCTCATGCTCGCCCTCCTCGCCGCCACCGTCACTGTCGCGATCGCGTCACTTGGCGTCTGGCTGACCCAGGACGGTCTTTCCCCGGCCGTCCTGGGCCCGTTGATGTTCGCGACGGTGATCGGTGCCTGCGGCCTGCTCGCCGACTGGCAGGGCACGGGCAGACGCGGACCGAACGCCGAACTGTTCCGAGAACCCGGCCACCTCTGGCTCTACACCGTCCTGCTCCTCCTGGCGGGCCTCGCCCTCGTCGCCCTGGACCACTGGCGGACACGTCCCGCACCAGACTGACCAGCCCGGTGTTGCCGCCCATGCGGCCGGCTTGGAAGTGCTGCTCATGAAACCTGACGACACCCGCTACGAGTCCACCGACCCCGATGCCTATATCGCCCGGCAGAGCTGGCGGAGCAATCTGCCGATCCTGGTGGCCCTCGGCGCCGTGGACGTGTTCCTCGCGTATCAGACCATCCGGGATCCTGGGCCCGGCGCGGGCTACGCGCTGGCGGCGTTCAGCGCGGTGACCGCCCTTGCGGCCGTTCTGATCATCAAGCCGGTACGTCGCAAGGAGGTGTCGTTCGCGGTTGACTCACGCGGCGTCTACTTCGGTCCCAACGATAAAGAGGCCCTACCAGAGCTGATCCCCTGGTCGCACATCGACTGCATCGTGACCTTCGACCGGATCGTGCGCAGCGGCGGCCACAAAGGCCGCCGCCGCTGTGTGGGCGTCGAGCTCAACGCCACGGGCGTCAATAAGCGGATGCAGCGTTTGCCCAGGCCACCGGAGATGCCGCCGCCCACCGCGCTGGAGCGGGAGTTCAACGAGGCGGCCCTGATGCCTTGGATCTCCCGCCTGATCGCTGAGCCGTCGCTGGTGGAGCGAGAGATCCGGGGCTGGCGACTGAACGCGGCAAGCATGGCCCAAGCGGTCACGCGCTACGCGCCGGACATGCCCATCGCGCGTCGGCCCACCCGCCCGGCTCCGGGCATTGCGGCCGTCGCGGCCACCGCCTGGGAGGTTCACCAGAACCTCCAGCGACTCGCCGAACGGTACGACTACAGGGACGACGACCATTGACGATGCCGCCGGTACAGCGCGGTGATGCGCCGCCGTCCTCGCCGTGCCCGCCACTGACTCATCGGCCGTGGCGGGCAGGCGGTCAACGATCGTCGGAGTGAGCGGAGGTGTTTGCCGCGAAAGCGGAGGCCTCGTGGGTGCCGTCGCATGGACGCGGTGGGGTCGGAGCATCCTCCGGCACGGTCGCGCGAGTATCGGGGGGCGCGGTGTGCGGGACCTCGAACCAGACGCGCAGCCGACCGTCGTCCAGCTGCTCGAACCCCCACGACTTGGCGAGCATCGACAGGATGGGCAGGCCGCGCCCGTGCTCGCCGTGGGGATCGTCGACGTGATGCGGGACGGTGCCGCCGCCCTCGTCGGTGACCTCGATGCGGATGTTGGCCGTGTCCACGTAGGCGTCCACCTCCACGAGGTGCCCGTTGCCGTGGACGATCGAGTTGGTCAGCGTTTCTGAGAGCAGCAGGACGCTGTCCTCGCACGCGCTGTGTTCCGCCCCGAGCAGCGGCGTGAGCCGCCCCAGCAGCCACCGCCGCCCGTTCACCACGTTCCTCGGGGCGGACGGGATGATGCACGTTCCCAAGTGCTTCATCGGGCCCGCACCGCCCACGCCACCCGCGCGGCGGTCTCCGCGACGTCCCCGGCCATGCACCACTGCCCGCCGTAGGCGTAGAGCCACCGTCCCCGATGGTCGACCGCCGCGACCCCGAGCCACCTGCGCGGCCATGCCCGCTCCGGAACCCACAACACGGCCTCACCATGCGACGGGTGGACGAGCCTGGACGCGCACTGCTGACGTTCCCCCAGCTTGTATGACAGATCAGCCAGGAGGCTGAACCGCACCGCATGCGGCCGCTGATCCGCTGACATCGTCGGACGCCCCTTCTCCAGGCACGAGGACGACCACGATTCACCCAGCTTTCTTCCGTGATCACCCATACACCGTGCGTGATTTTCGCTACGGTCAGAAGTGTGCGCGGAAGACGTGCGTTCTGCAATAGGAACGAACTGAACTATCGCAGTTTGTTTCTTTGATCTTGATTCCAAGGCACCATAAAACGGATACAAGGAGGACGAAGTGACCGCTCGCCGCAGCCCCACCGTCCGCAAGCGCCGCCTTGCCGCTGAACTCCGACGGCTGCGCAAGGAGTGCGGGCTGACCCGCGAACAGGTCGCCGAACGCATCGGATGCGCTCCCGTGACGATCACCCGAATCGAGACGGGCCAGAGCGGCGCCCGCGTCGGCGAGGTCTCCCTCATGCTGGAGGTCTACGGCGTCACGGGCGACGAGCGCGAAGCCCTCCTCCAAGTGGCGAAGGACGCCCGCAAGCGCGGCTGGTGGCACCCGTACAGCGGCGCCATGCCCAAGTGGTTCCAGGTCTACGTCGGCCTGGAAGAGGAAGCGTCCGAGATCCTTGACTACGCGTCCGAGGCAATACCGGGACCACTACAAGTCGAGGGCTACATCCGAGCTATCTCTCTCGCGGGTCTGCGCGTGCCAAGCGAGGAGGGGCTGGAGCGTCTTGTCGAGATCCGGCTCAAGAGGCAGGGGCGGTTGACGGCTGCTGATGCTCCCAAGGTCTGGGCAGTACTGAACGAAGCAGCGATCCGCCGCGAGGTCGGCGGTAGAGAGGTGATGCGGGAGCAGCTTGAACACCTCGTCGCAATGTCCCGCCTCAACCATGTCAACATCGTCGTCCTGCCATACAGCGCTGGCGCGCACCCGGGGATGGACGGTCCGTGTACGGTCCTACGGTTCCCTCATTCCGCCGACCCCGACGTTGTGTACGTGCAGTACCGCAGGGGGAGCGTTTACCTTGAGGATCATTCGGATATTGAGGATTACATCGAACTATTTGACCACCTGCGGGCTAGGGCCCTCGGTCCGGACGAATCCCGTGAACTGATCGCTAGAGTGATCAGTGAGATGGCCTAGGGTCGGCCAAGGAAGAGTGGCACCACGATGGACACCCCCCACGTCAACTGGCGCAAGAGCGGGCGCAGTACAGACCAAGGGCACTGCGTTGAGGTCGGCGTGAGTGAAGCGATAGTGCTGGCGAGGGACTCCAAGGATCCGGACGGGCCGGTGCTCGGCTTCGATGCTGGCGCCTGGGGTGCCTTCCTCGACACCGTGAAGAGCGGTCGCCTCAACCTGTCCTGACGGGAAATCCTCGCGGGGCCTGTCATCGGTCCGCGAACAAGGCGTAGATGGCCGCCCCCAGTGCCATGGGTCCGGTGATGGCGTAGACGAGAAACCCCAGCGCGTCATACCGGCCCAAGATGGCGATCACGACCACCAGGAGGAACGGGGCCGACAGAGCGGCCAGCGATCTGTGTCCGGTGAACAGCCACATCAGCGGCACCGCTGCCAAGGCCAAGCCCGCCAGGCCGCAGACGAGGCGGCCAGGTGCGCGCACCTCCCCGTCCGGGAACCAGGTGACGTCGAGGAGTCCGCGCAACAGGTACCCGCCGGCCACGGTGATCACGACGAACGCCAGCACCGATACCAAGGTGACCGGTATCTCGGGCGCCAGCATCGTCCGCAACGCCATCGCCGCGCCCACCGTCAAGGTGATCAGAGTGGGATAGATGGCGATGGAATTATAGGAGCCCGGCAGGATCAGCAGGACAGGGATGATCGCGGTGGCGAGCACCGCCAGTGCCGGACCGCGGGCGCCGCTCACCGCGAACACAGCCGCGCCCGCGGCCACCAGCAGGGCCGCCAGATAGACCACGACTCGGTCACGCTGGAGGGGCTGCGCTGCGACGTGCGGATGATTGGTCCAGCCGTACATCCCCTTAAAAATCAGCAGCCCACCAGCGAGTGCCATGGCGCACGCGAGCGCCGTCAGCGGTGTGGCCCGCACCGCCGCGCTCATGGTTTCGCCGCGACCGGCGGGGCGGTATCGGATCCCAGTCGGCCATCGTCATTTCCGGTCATAGTGTCGGTGCCTGTCATCGGTCCGCGAACAAGGCGTAGATGGCGCCCCCCAGTGCCATGGGTCCGGTGATGGCGAAGACGAACCAGCCCAGCGCGCTGTTCCGGGCGATGAGGGGGAACGCGGCTACCAGGAGGAACGGGGCGGAGAGCGCGGCCAGCCACCTGTGACCGGTGGCCAGCCACAGCAGCGGCGCCGGTAGCAGCGCCAACCCCGCCAGGCCGCAGACGAGGCGGCCGTTTGCCCGCATGCGCGCCTCCTCCTCGGTGCCCCAGTCCAAGGGCGGAACGGCGTCCACGAGGCCGCGCAGCAGGAAACTCCCGGCCGCGGCGATCATGAAGAACCCCAGTACCGACACCAGCGTGACCGGTATTCCGGGCGCCAGCATCGTCCGCAACGCCATCGCCACGCCCACCGTCACCATGATCAGACTGGGGTAGAAGTTCATTGTGTGGTAACCCGGCAGGATCAGCAGGACGGGGACGATCGCGGTGGCGAGTACCGCCAGAGCCGGACCGCGGGCGCCGCTCACCGCGAACACGGCCGCGCCCGCGGCCACCAGTAGGGCCGCCAGATAGACCACGACTCGATCGCCCTGCGGGGGCTGCCCGGTGACGTCCCGGGGGCGATTGGTCCAGTCGTACATCCCCTTCATGATCAGCAGCTCGCCGGCAATCACCATTGCGCAGGCGAGCACCGTCAGCGGCGTGGCCCGCACCGCCGCGCTCATGGTTTCACCGTGATTGGCGGGGCGGCATCGGATCCCAGCCGGCCATCGTCATTTTTAACAGCCATAGTGTCGGTGCCCGTCATTGGTCGGTGAGCAACGCGTAGATGGCGGCACTCATCGCCATGGGCCCAGTGATGACATAGAGCAGTGGGCCCAGAAGGTCGTCCCGGTCCATGAGGGCGACCGCAGCCACCAGGAGGAACGGGGCCGAGAGAGCGGCCAGCCACCTGTGGCCCGTGAACAGCCACAGGAGCGGTGCCGATACCAGGGCCAACCCTGCCGAGCCGCAGACGAGGCGGCTGCGCGCCCGCACGTCCTCGTCAATGGGCAGGATGGCGTCAAAGAGGCCGCGTAGCAGGTAGCCTCCGGCCACGGCGATCACTACGAAGGTCAGCACCGACACCAGCGCGACCGCTGTCCCGGGCAGCAGCATCGTCCGCAACGCCATCGTCGCGCCCACCATCAAGGTGATCAGGCAGGGATAGATCGCGGTGGACTGCGTGTAGGAACCAGGCAGGATCACCAGGACGGGTACGACGGCGGTGGCGAGCACCGCCAGTGCGGGACCCCGCTCTCCCATCAGGGCGAACACGGCGGCGCCCCCGGCCACCAGCAGAGCCGCCAGATAGATCATGACCCGGTCGCGTTGGAAAGGCTGCGCGGCGACGTCCGAGTGCTGGCCCATCCAGTCGTAGATCCCCTTGAGAACCAGCGGCCCACCGACGAGCACCATGGCGCACGCGAGTGCCGACGGTGGCGTAATCCGCGTCCCCGCAGTCATGGCTCCACCGTGACCGGCAGGCGGCGCAGATGCCCCTGAGCACAAGTGGGGCGTTGTCGCATGGCGAGGTCGCCTTACCTGGTCCGCAACCGATGGAAAGCGTCGTGTCGATCGGCAATCGACGTGATTGGAGCATATGGCTATCCGGCCGTCAATCACCAGATTGCCGCTGGTGCTCGGTGATAATCGCGAGCGTGGAGTTGGCGGCGATTTTGTCAGTCAGTGATTATATGTGTCCATTTTTGGAAGGCGATCTGTTGCGCCGAAACGGGCGTGTTAACCTGCGTCCACTGATCGTTATGCAGGTTGACAGGGCAGGGAAACAGTAGGGCCTGCTGCGCACGGGCCACGCCATCCTCGGGCCGTGTCCGGTGCCATTCCCGGCTCAGCCAAGCTCCTGCCGCCACCGCGATAGTGATCAACGTCGGTGACCCGATTGCGGGTGAGCAGTATGGGGAATTCCGCCACGCGGACGAACAAGGCGCTCGAGCCGAGCCGCCCCTGGGTGATCGGGGCCGTTCTCCTGTGCGCGGTCGGGACGCTCGGGGCCGTGGCCGTCGCGTCATCCCCCGGGAGGGAGACCGGGAGCCAAACCGGGGACGACCTCGGACGCGCCCCCGGTTTCGCCGACGTGTTCCGCGTCACCGCGGGCCCGGTCTCGGTCGAGGCGGCCACCCTGGTCGCGGTGGTGAGCGTCGCCGGCGTCGCGGCGCTGTGGTGGTCGGTGCGGCGGACCTGGCCGTGGCTGCTGGTCGCCGGTGTCGTCCTGACGATCCCGGGGGAGTTCGTGTACTTCCTCTCACCCCAGGGGACGGACGAGGACACCGCCTGGCTCGTCCACGGGTCGGTCACGGCAGGGGCACAGCTGGTCCTGCTGGGGACGCTCGGCGCCGGGCTCTGGCTCATCCACATCAAAGCGGCAGGTGTGGGGGCGGTGCTGATCGGCGCGGGCCTGGGCGCCCAGGTGTTCGGCGCGGCCATCGACGTGTGGATCGTGGAACTCCTGCTGCTCCATCGCGGCTTCGGCTACGCGTCCGCCGTCCAAAGCCTCATTCATGACGGGATGCTGGTCGCCGCAGTCGGAGGGGGACTGCTCGTGATGATGCTCTACCGCCGCTATGACGGGCGCCCCGAGCTGGCGGCGCCGTCGTCGGTGCAGTCGTCGGTCGCCGAGCCCGCGATGGGGCGCGCCACGGCGCTCGCGGGGGCCCTCGCCGCTGCCGTGTTCGTCCCGGCCGCCGCCATGGGCGACGGCCAGTCCGGCGTCGAAGCCTTCGCGCTGCTGCTTGGGGTGGGTCTCCTGGCGGCCGTGATCGCGGGTGTCCGGGCGGTCGTCGGGACGGTTGTCGCGTCGGCGGTCGTCGTGGGGATCTCCGGTCCGGTGGGTGCGCTGATCCGCGCGGACTCGGCCGAGCCGATCCGCATGTGGTTCTGGATCGCGGTCGGCGTGGTGGCCGGGGCCGCCGCCGCGTACCCGTCCTGGCGGCGCTGGACGGCGGTGGGCGGGTGCGGGGTGTCCGGTGCGGTGCTCGCGGTGACGATGGCGATACGTCCGGACGGGATGACCGTGCTGCTGCTCGCCCTGCTCGCCGCGGCTGCGACCACCGCGATCGGCTCGCTCGGGGTGTGGCTCGCCGCCGACGGGCGCCTTCCCGTCGTCCTGGGACCGCTGGCGTTCGCATCGGTCACCGGCGGCTGCGGCCTGCTCGCGCACTGGCAGGGCTACGGGAGGCGCGGGCCTGGTGAGGAGCTGTTCCGCGACCCCGGCCACCTCTGGGTCTACACCGCCCTGCTCCTCGCGGCGGCGGTGGCGTTCGCCGTCCTCCGCCGCCGCACGACCCACCCCGGCGGCAAGGTTTGACGCGGGCTTCGACACGGTCACAGCACCGGACGGCCCCGTTCACCTCCGCGCGGTGGAGGCGAACGGGGCCGGTAGCCGATCAGCTGAAGATCTCGTCGAGGGACTCGGCGGTCGCGGCGCGGCGGGCCCAGGTGTGCATCTGCTCGGGGTCCCGGCAGGAGGCGATGCGTTCCCGGAGGTCGTCGTCGATGGCGAACCCGCGCGCCTCCAGGACGATGAGAAGCACTTCGCTCGCTCCTTCGAACCAGCCCTTAACCCAGCCTTCGACCCAGCCATTGGCCGTGCCTTCGGCGATGCGTTTGAGGGCGAGGTCGATGTTCCACCCGTGAGTGCGGCTCTTCATGATCTCCTCCAACAGTGGCGTGCGGCCTCGTCCACACCCGCAGCCAGAGCAGACCTGCGAGGACGGGAATGAACGGCCCACCTGGCGGAGGGCGGACGGACCGGTTACGGCGACGTCCCGTCTCGTTCGCGACGGGGTCGGTTGCCTGTCAGGTGAAGATCTCGTCGAGGGACTCGGCGGTCGCGGCACGGCGAGCCCAGATGTGGATCTGCTCGGGGTCCTGGCAGGAGGTGATGCGTTCCCGGAGGTCGTCGTCGATGGTGAAGCCGTGGGACTCCAGGACGGTGAGAAGCAGCTTGGCCTCGCCTTCGGCGATGTGTTTGAGGGCGAAGTCGCTCTTCCACTCGTAGGTGCCAGCCTGCATGATCTCCTCCAAGCAGCGTCGTGCGGCTCCGGAGAGCTGCGACAGCACGTAATCATGATACAGCTCGCCCTTGTCACGGTCGGTGACCTGCAGGGCTTCGGCGAAAGCCGTCAGGACGGCCTTCTGGTCCGGGCCGTCGGCGTGCGCGACGGTGCTCAGGATTGCCAGTTCCGGCAGGGAGCGGGCCTGGTCCAGTTCGGTGACGGCGGGGACGTCGGTGAGTTTGAGAACCCAGGGGCGCAGGACCCAGCCGTGATGCCCGGTCTCGATCGGTTCACGGCACCAGGCGGCGGTCTTCTCATCCGGGCACAGCACCAGCAACGTCACCGGGCACTCTTGCCGCGCCCGGAGTGTGGCCAGGTAGACCGGCCAGGTGTAGCGCTTGCGCTCCTTCTGATCGAGCTGGGTCTCGACGACGATCGCGAGATCCGGCTTCTCGGGCTTGCCGAGGAGGACGGTCGAGTCGCATCGGTACTCGGTGGGTTTGCAGTCGGTCAGCGTCTCCGATCCCAGTGATATCTGCTCGTACTCGGGGGGCTTGATTCCGGATACCGCCTGGAGGAGTTCCGGGGCCAGCGCGGGCCGGTTCCGGATCAACTCGAGCGGCACCTCATGTTCGGTGGAGGGCACGAAGCGGACGCTATCGGTGTTCGTGCCGTCACGGAGAGCGAAGATCGTTACATGGAGAGATGGGGGAGATGTCCTGAGTCGCCCCTGTTTGCGGTGCAGTGCGGTGGAACATGGCTGATCGTGAACCTCGGGCTGCGGGAGTGTGGACGGTAACGGTTCGGGTGGGGGGCGGGGGCGTATTTATCGTTCGGTGATTGTCTCGGACGACCATTTACTCGCCGAGTGAGCATGAGTGTGGTTAGTGGGGCAGGGTTGGTGCGGATAGGCGATCGAAAAGCTGCGTAGAGAACCGCGCACGGAGTGTGAAATTTTCTCGGGAATGGTGCGCGACGTGCGCGTTTGGGTTACCTTCCTTGCATCGTTCCGCTGTAGGCGCGAAGGAGGGTGGACGATGACGGGGACCCTCGCTGGGCGAGGGCGTCCGAGGCCGGTCCCGCCACAGGTGATCGCCATTTTGAGCGCTGAACTGCCGATGCTCACCGAAGAGATCATCGGTGAGGTCAGGCGTTCGGTGTCGGAGGAATCGGGGCAGGGCCGGTCGGTGCGGCGGCCCACGATCCGGGTCAGCGTGGAGCAGGTCATGGCCGCGTTCGTGGACCAGGTGACCGGCGCCGGCGACGTCCACGAGCACCGGGACGAGCTGTGCCGGGAACTCGGGCGCAGCATGGCGTACGAGGGGCGCAGCCTGGACGCGTTGCAGGCCGCTTACCGGGTCGGGGTCCAGGTCGCGTGGCGGCGGGTCTCGGACGTGGCGCAGCGGCGGCGGCTGCCCTCCGGGGCGATGACGCAGCTCGCCGACGCACTGTTCTCCTACATCGACGAGCTGGCCTCGCTGTCGGTGGAGGGATACCTGGAGGCGCGGTCGCGGTCGGTCGAGGAGATGGCCGGCGAGCACCGGAGGCTGCTGCGGATGGCGCTGCGCCCCGGTGCGGTGCCCGGCGTGCTGTCCGAGGCGGCGGAGGCCGCGGGCTGGCCGCTGCCGGACGAGGTGACGATGGTCGCGCTGCCGGCCGGGGCGCGCTGCGTCCGCGCGGCGCTGGACCAGGACGTGCTCGCCGACCTCGGGGACGCCGAACCCCATCTGCTGATGCCCGGGACCTTCGACACGGAACGCCGGCAGATGCTGTCCGACGCGCTGCCTGAACGCCGGTGCGCGGTGGGGCTGAGCGTCCCGCTGGCGCAGGCGGTGGACTCGCTGCGGTGGGCGCGGCGGGCGCTGGCGCTCGTCGAGTCCGGCGTCCTGGAGGACGGCAGCCCGACGCTGTGCGAGCGGTACCTGCTGGAGCTGTGGCTGCTGTCGGACGAGGCGCTGCTCGACCAGATCTCGCGGCGTCGGCTGTCGGAGCTGGCGGGGATGAGCCGGACGCAGCGTTCCCGCATGACCGAAACCCTTGGCGCATGGCTTGAGGCACAGGGAAACGCGGTCGAAACGGCGCGGCGCCTGCGCGTGCATCCGCAGACTGTGCGGTACCGGATGCGGCGCCTCATGGAGATGTTCGACGAGCAACTGGCCGATCCGGCGGCGCGTTTCGCGCTGGACGCGGTGCTGCGCGCGCACCGGTTGAGGCAGCGACGGAGGGTGCCCATGCGATGAAATTCCGCCGCCGGACGGTGTGTGCCCGCGCCTGCGACAGCGAGTGATTTTACCTTCTCTTTATCTTTAGGTGCGGTGCGTTTGAACTACCGTCGGCGTGTCTCAGTTCACATCCTGTCGGGGGCGCACAGGGGTCCCCGCTCGGTGCGTCCACGATTCCGTAGTGCCGACCGTCCCGGACGCCGGGTGCCCCCGCCCGGTCCAACGCCAGGGCCGGTGACGTCGGCGTTCTCGGAGGTGTCCCGATGACACGGACGCTCGCGCCGGTTGCCACCGAGCCGCGACCCAAGCTGCCCCGGCGGCTGGCCGTGATGATGCGGCCGGAACTGCCCAGCCTTTCCAAGGAGATCATCCAAGAGGTCCGGAAGTCGATTCCCGAATACGGCAGGCCCATGCAGGGCCCGTACGTGGAGGCGCTGCGGGTCGGCGTCGAACGAGCGCTGACGGACTTCGTCGAGCAGGTCGCCAACCCCCGCGCGCCGCGCGAACGCTACCGCGAGACCTACCGCAGGCTCGGCAGGTTCGAGTCGCAGGAGGGCCGCACGCTCGACACCCTCCAGGCCGCGTTCCGCATCGGCGCGCAGGTCGCGTGGCGCCGCATCATGAAGGTCGGCCCCCGCAGGCACCTGTCCAGCGACGTCATGGCGCAGCTCGCCGACGCCCTGTTCGCCTACATCGACGAACTGGCCGCGCTGGCCCTGGAGGGCTACATGGAGGCCCGCCCGGACGGCGAGATCGAGGGGCACCGGCGGCGGCTGCTGGAGCTGCTGCTGCGCCCCCTCGGGGCCGCCCGCGTCCTCGCCGAGGTCGCCGAACGGGCCCAATGGACGGTCCCGGAGGAGGTGACCGTCGTCGTCGCCCCGCCCGGCTCCCCGTACGTGCGCGCGGCCCTGGACGAGGACGTCCTCGCCGACCTCACCGCGGCGGAGCCGTTCCTGGTCGTGCCCGGCAAGCTGACGCGCGAGCGGCGGCGCTCCCTGCTGCGGGTGCTGCCCGAGGGGCAGCTCGTCGTGGGGCCCGCGGTCCCGATCGGCGGCGTCACCGACTCGCTGCGATGGGCGCGGCGCACGCTCGGGCTGGTGGAGGCGGGCATCCTGGTGGACGGCCCGGTGACCGAGTGCGACGACCACCTGCTCACCCTGTGGCTATTGTCGGACCAGGCCCTCGTCGACCGGCTCGCCAGCCTGCACCTCAGCGAGATGGCGGAGTTCCCCGCCCGGCAGCGCGAGCGGCTCGTCGACACGCTGCGCACCTGGCTGGTGAGCCGCGGCACCGCCGCCGGCATCGCCGAGGAGCTGGACGTCCACCCGCAGACCGTCCGCTACCGGATACGCCAGCTCGAAGGCATACTCGGGGACCGCCTGTCGGACCCGGACGCGCGGTTCGCGATCGAGGTCGTCCTCCGTGCGATGCGGCTCCAGAAAAAGGCTCACCCGATGACAACGGGAGAATACCTGAGCGCCTCTTTATGAGCATCTGGCAATGACATTCGTGGGCGGGGTTGATCGCCTATTCGCCGCGTGATTCCATCCAATTCAACGCAATTGTGCGGGATGGTAGGCGAGCGGTGGAGGTGGGTTCAGAGTGCGCTCACGATCGGCGCGTTCGTTCCTGGCGGGACTCGGCGTGATGGCGCTCATGAGCTTCAGCGGCGTGCACCCTGTGTACGCCGACACCTCCGCCTCTCCCGCCCCCACGGAGAGCGTCACTGAGGCACCGAGCGATCCGCCGACGGATCCGCCGACGGACCCCCCGACGGACCCCCCGACGGATCCCCCTACCGACCCTCCGACCGATCCGCCCACGGACCCGCCGGGTGAACCGACCGATCCTCCGGGTGAACCCACGGATCCGCCGGGCGAGCCCACGGATCCGCCGGGCGAACCGACGGACCCGCCGACCGATCCCGGTAAGCCGAAGAACCCCGTGCTGTCCCTCGGGCTGTCGGTGTCGTCGGCGACGATGCGTCCCGGCGGCTCGATCACGGCGACCGTGCGGGTGTCGTCCGCGAGGGCCACGGCGCACGGGACCGTCCTGCGGGTGTCGGCCTCGGGGGCGTCGGTGAGCCCGGGGACGCAGCGCCTCGGCAGCGTCGGCGGCGGCGGGGCGTCGGCGGTGGCGACCGTGCGGGCCCCGTCCGACGCCAAGGCCGGCGTGATCACGGTGCGGGCGTCCGTCTCGGCGGCCAAGGCCAGGGGAGCGTCCCGCAGCTACAAGCTGATCGTCACGGACGCCGCGGGGGCGCTGCCGCCCGGCGTGAGCCTGGCGAACCTGCCGCCCGGCGTCCCGCCGCTGACCCCCGACGACTTCAACCCGCTCGGGGGGATGAAGGGGCCGCAGGTCGCGCTGCCCCCGATCGCGTCGCCGCAGATCGCGGCGAGCCCGGCCCCGCTGGTGCCCGTCGCCGGCCTGAGCACGGTCGAGGAGGAGATGTTCACCGTGGAGGGGCTCTCCTCCCTCCAGGCGGGCTTCCTGGCCGCGATGGGGGTTTCGGTGATGCTGCTGCTGCTCAGGCTGAAGCTGGCCCGCCGCGCCTACGTCCCGCTGCCGCGGGCACTGCGCAGGCGCCTCCGGCTCAAGGCCAAGCGGGTCACCGCGGCCCGGCTGCGCGCCCTGCCGCCGCAGCCCGCACCGGTCCGCCCCGCCATCCGGCTCGTCTGGCTGCCCGTCAGGCCCGCGAGGGTCGCCCGACTCTGAGCGCGGACGCCGGTCGGCAGACGCCGACCGGCGGACGCCGGTCAGCGGAGGCCCGTCAGCGGAGGCCGGTCACTTGTCGGGCGCGAACATGGGGCGGAAGCCCGCGACGAGCTGCCGGATCACCGGGCGCTGCTCGGCCGGGGTGCGGCCGCGCAGGTCGAGGATCGGGTCGAGGCCGTCGTAGTACGGGGCGAGCGCCAGGAACGGCAGGACGGTCATGAGCCACGTGGCGAGGACGTCGAGGTCGGCGTCCTCCCGGATCTCGCCCTGCGCCTTCCACAGGTGCAGCGTCGGATGGATGACCTGAAGGTAGTGCTGGTTGGCCGTGTCGCGGACGACGGACCGGACGCTGTTGTCGAGCTCGAAGTTCGTCGCCGCGGTGACGCCGCGCTCCAGCGGGTGCTCGGACATGTACTCGGTCCAGTCGCACAGGACGTCGAACAGCCACTCGTCGAGGGACTGGTCGAAGTCGACCCGCGCGATGCGGCGCTCCATCTCCTCGCGGATGCGGCGGGACGTCTCGTCGCAGACGAACGCGAAGAACTCCAGCTTGTCGCTGAAGTACTGGAACAGGGAACCCTTGGCGATGCCCGCCTCGCGCGCGATGGTGTTCAGGCTGCCCGTCGAGTACCCGTTCTCCCCGAACTCGCGCATCGCCACTTCGAGCACCCGCTCGCGCTTGGCGACGTTGAGGCGGAACCAGGTGGACGTCGGCATGGACCCCTTCGACTTTCCGTCAGAAACCGGTGACCCGGAGGTCAGGATAACGGTCCGGAGCGTCCCGTGTGACCCGAAAACACCACCGCGTACGGCCCCATAGGTTGGCTTCATGTGTGTATCGATGGATTTGGCCGAGTTCTCCGGGACGACCCTGTACGCGGGACGGTGCCGCCATCGCCGGCACGGCCTCATCGAGGTCCTCGGCTACCAGAACACGCCGGTGAACCGCGCGGACGGCCCCAACGCGATGCTGCTCGCAGCCGACGCCACCCTGATCCCGGCGGCGCTGACCCGGGTCCCCGAGCGTCGGCGGCCGGATCTCGACCCGGCGCTCATGGAGTTCTACGCCGCCTTCTACCCCGGCCACACCATCGCCGTGTGCTGCTTCGACGGCGCCGACGCGCACCGCGCCAAGCCGCTGCTGATGTGGTACGAGCCCGCCGACCCCGACCGGCTCGTCGTTCCCGCCGTCGACTGCCACACCGGCGGCCCGCCGCGCCTGGACGAGCCCGTGACCACCGACCACTGGGTGATATTCGGCGGCGACGGCCTGCCGCGCGGGCGGGGAAACCCGGTCGGCTATCCGCGCAAGATGCGCGGGAAGCTGCGCGAGTGCCTGCCGGACCGGGTCATCGGGCGCCGCTTCGACGACGCCGCCGCGCTGAACGGCGACTTCGCCATCACCCTCGACGACCTGCGGGAAGAGAACCTGGACGGCATCCACCGCCCGCCGCCCGCTGACACCGCCCGCTGACACCGCCCGCTGACACCGCCCGCCGACACGGGCCGCTGACACGGGCCGCTCGCACAGGGCCGGCCGTGCCTCAGCGGGCCAGCCGGATCAGGATGCGGCACACCTCTTCGATGATCTCCGTGGCCTCGTCCTCGTTCTCGGCCGTGGCGATCTCCCGTCCAGCCTCGCCGATCACCGTGGTCAGCACCAGGCTCAGCACCTGCTCGGGCCGGCCCACGGGCTCGCCGCCGCGCAGCAGCTTGGTGTTCTGCGCGATCCAGTGCTGGGCGCGGCTGCGGCGCATCAGCGACGACCCGGACGGGCCCTCGCCGGCGAGGAACAGCCGCGCCGCCTCCCGCCGCTCCCAGCACACCCGCAGGTACGCGCGCGCCCCGGCGATGAACAGCGCGATCGGGTCGGCCTCGCCGTCCCCCCGCTCCGCGGCCTCCTTGCGCGCGGCGGACACCGCCTGCGCGGCGCTCGCCTCCTGCTCGGCGGTCAGGTCCTCCCACAGCGCCACGTACAGCCCGGCCTTGCCGCCGTAGTGGTGGTAGAGGCTGCCGACGCTGATGCCGGACCGCTCCACGATCTCGGCGATGCCCGCGTCGGCGTAGCCGCGGTCGGCGAAGACCTCCAGCGCCGCGCTCAGCAGCGCCCGGCGCGTCGCGTCGGCCCGCGCCCACTGCCGCCCGCCGCCCGCGGACTCCCCGCCCTTGGTCTCACCCGCGCCGTTCGCCTGCCGTGCCCTGCCCGTACGCATCCCACCATGGTGCCAGGCCGGAGGCGCCCGCACCCGCCATCGCGCGGCCCGGGGAGCGGCGGCTCAGTACCAGTTGTTGTTCTGCCAGAACGCCCACGCGCCGCACGGGTCGTCGTAGCGGGCCTTGATGTAGCCGAGCCCCCACGCGATCTGGGTGGGGGAACTGGTGCGCCAGTCGGACCCGGCGCTGGCCATCTTCGTGCCGGGCAGCGACTGCGGGATGCCGTAGGCGCCGCTGGACGGGTTCTCGGCCCGCTCGTTCCAGTTGCTCTCGTGCTCCCACAGCGTCAGCAGGGACGGCCAGCAGCGGCTCCACCCCTTCAGCGCGTTCATCTTCTTGCCGTACGCCTTGTTCGCCCCGGCGCTCGGGTTGGACTTCGCGAGCCGCTCGCGCTCCTGCTTGGCCTTCAGCTCGGCCCGCGCCCTGGCGTCGCGCTTGGCCTTCTCCTTGAGCCTCTTCAGCTCCCGCTGGTGCGCCTCGTAGGCCCGCTTCTTGGCCGCGGCGACCGCGTCGGCCGCGATCGGGTCCATGTCGGACGCGGACGTCAGCCTGGACAGCATGTCGTTGGTCGACAGGTCGCCGGCCGCCATCTTCGGGGGCTTGGAGTCGTCCTCGACGAACTTGCCGATGTCGACCAGCACGACCGCCGCGCCGATCGCGCCGATGGAGACGACCGTGATGGTGGCGTTGCTGGTGAGCACCCGCCGCAGCCGCCGCTTCTTGCGCGGGGGAACCTCGGGGATCCCGCCGGTCCCGTAGGGGGCGTGGTGATCGTGCGGGCCGTACGGGTTCTGCGGGCCGTGCGGGCTGTGCGGGCCCCGGCGGGCGGGCGGCTCGAACGCGTCGAACTCGTCCAGCTCTTCGGGCGCCTCCCGGGGCGGGGGAACCCTGCCGGACCGCCTACCGGCGCCCGTCCATCTGCGCCTGCCGTGACTCTTTGGCATAGGAGAAGACTGCCTTATCGCCCGGGGATCATGTCGTCCAAGAGACAGTACGCCGTTAGAACGACACCCGGTTCACCTGTCGGGGAGCTCCCGGTTCCGCTCCCCGCCCGGGTTCAGCAGTTCCACATCGCCGGCCGCCAGGCGCGCCGGTTGCAGGGCTTCGAAGATGTCGCGGTACTTCCCGCCGAACGGCGCGAGCTCCCCGCCGGACGCCTCCAGCGCCTCGCCGACCTCGTTGGCCCGCTCGCGTCCCGCGGCGGTCACCTCGACGAGGGTGGCGCGCCGGTCACGGGGATGCGGGATCCGGGTGACGAGCCCGGCCGTCTCCAGCTGGTCGACGGTCAGCTTCACCGTCGTCGGATGCATCATCAGGATCCTGCCGAGCGTGCTCAGCCGGGCCCGGCCGCGGTTGGACAGGGCGAGGGTGGTCAGCAGGAAGTAGCCGGTCCGGGTGAGGTCCAGCCGCTTCAGTTCGACGTCCAGCGCCTTGGTGAGCAACTGGTTGAGCCGTCCCACCGCGCAGATCGCCATGAACGGCCACGGCCCGCCGAGGAGGCCTTGCCCCTCCCAGCGGTCCCGGACGCCCATCACCAGCGGGTCGATTCCGTCGTCCATCTCTACTGCCTGGCCTTCTTCCGCGCCTCGTCGCGCCTGGGTACGCACCGGCCGATCGTAGCTTCCGACAAATCAACTTGTAAGTACTCGCTTCTTAGACCTTCTTCCAATAGAGTGCCTCAGATCACAGGCGGTGCCGGTGTGTCTAACAGGATGCCCGGCGTCGCGAGTGATCACGGTCTCGGCTGAGACCACGGTGGCGCGCAGCAAGAGCAGAACCCTGGGCGCCGCCCGTGGTCCGGCGGAGGCCGGACCATCGGATGAGCGCCGACGTCCGAGAACGAAGGAGGCTGCAATGGCCCTTCCTAACCCCCGTTCCGGGGGGTCGCCCCCCGGGTGCCAACGGCCCGCCTCGCGGGAGGTCCCCGGCTGATGGCCGTGAGCCTGACGAAGGCCCCGGACCTCGCGGCCAGACGGATCGGGCGCGCGCTCGACGAGACCGGGCTGCTGTGCGTGACGCTGCTCGAAGGGCTGCGCCGCACCTGGGACGTGCGCCAGTGGTGGGGCGAGTTCATCGAGCAGTGCTGGTTCCTCGCCCGCGTGACGAGCGTCCCGGTGATGCTCATCGCGGTCCCGCTCGGCGCGACCATCTCGCTGCAGGTCGGCGACATCGCCCGGCAGCTCGGCGCGCAGTCGGGCACCGGAGCGCTGCTGACCGCCGCGATGATCCAGCAGGTCGCCCCGCTGGCCGCCGCGCTGCTGGTCTCCGGCGTCGGAGGCTCGGCCATCACCGCAGACATGGGCGCCCGCAACATCCGGGACGAACTCGCGGCCATGGAGGTCATGGGCATCAACCCGATCCACCGCCTCGTCACCCCAAGGCTGTGGGCGGCGAGCATGGTGTCCGGGCTGCTGTGCTCGGTGGTGATCCTGGCGGGCGTCCTGGGCGGCTACTACTTCAACGTCATCCAGCAGGGCGTCAGCCCCGGAGCGTTCTTCGACGGCGCCACCACCCTGCTGCAGTTCTCGGACCTTATGATCACCCTGTTCAAGGCCTGGGTGTTCGGGTTCATCGCCGCCGCCGTCGCCTGCTACATGGGCATGAACTGCGACTACGGCCCGGTCGGCGTCGGCCGCGCGGTCAACCGCGCGGTGGTCGTCACCTCGATCGTGGTGTTCGCGACGAACTACATCCTCACCATGATCTACCAGGTTCTGTTCCCCCCGAGGTTCTGATGGTCGCCATATCCCCCGTCCGCAAGCTGGGCCGTGCCGTCAAGGGCCGGACCGCCGGCCTGGCCGCCTCGGCAGACCTGCCGGTCTTCCTCGGCCGCGTCCTCTACCACCTGTTCGTCGACATCATCATCCGGCGCAAGTACGGCAAGACGCTGGCCAAGCAGGTCAGCGACATCACCGTCGGCGTCGGCGCGCTCGTCATCGGCGGCGGCATGATCTTCGTCATCGCGACGATGTCACTGGCCACCGGCGCGATGGTCGGCCTGCAGGGCTACCCCGGCCTGGAACGCATCGGCGCGGAGGCGTTCACCGGGCTGGTCGCGAGCTACTCCAACGTCCGCGAGGTCACCCCGATCATCGCGGGGGTCGCGCTCGTCGCGCAGGTCGGCACCGGCTTCACCGCCGAGATCGGCGCCATGCGGATCTCCGAGGAGATCGACGCGCTGGAGGTCATGGGCATCAACTCCCTGGCCTACCTGGTGTGCACCCGCGTCGCCGCCGGAGTCATCGCCCTGGTGCCGCTGTACCTGGTGTCCCTGTTCATGGCGTTCTTCGCCACCAGGTTCATCACGATCCAGTACTTCGGCCTTTCGCCCGGCATCTACGACTACTACTTTCACCTCTACCTACCGCCGATCGACGTGTTCTACAGCGTCATCAAGGTCGCCGTGTTCGCCTTCATCATCATGTTCATCCACTGCTACCGCGGCTACTACGCGGCCGGCGGCCCGGTGGGCGTCGGTGTCGCCGCGGGCCGCGCGATCAGGGAGTCGACCATCCTGATGATCCTCATGAACCTGGTCCTGTCCTACATCTTCTGGGGCCACGGCAGCACAGTGAAGTTGACCGGATGAGCGAGGAGACACTGTCCCAGCGCTCCCGGACGATCTTCGGGCTGGTCGGCGCGGGCGTCATCGCGGCCGCCGCGACGTTCGTCGCCGTGGGGTCGACGCCCTCGTACAAGGGCTCGACCTACTACAACGCGTCGTTCGAGCGGGCGGGCCAGGGCCTCGACCCCGGCAAGTCGGAGGTGAAGGTCCGCGGCATCGCGGTCGGCACCGTCGACGAGCTCACGCTGGCCGACGACGGCCGCGTCAAGGTCCGGTTCCGGGTCGACGAGGGCGTGCAGATCGCCGACACGACGATCGCGACGATCGAGCCGGTCTCGGTGTTCGGCCCGAAGGACCTCGCCCTCGACCTCGGCGCGCACGAACTCTCCGGCCCGTACCTGGACGACGGCGACACGGTCACCAAGACCCAGGACCCGCAGGAGCTGTCCGACACCGCCTGGCCGGCCTACGAGCTGACCAAGGCCATCAACCCGGACGAGGTCGCGACGATCCTGCACACGTTCGGCACCGGGCTCTCCGGGCAGGGGCCGGCGCTGCGCCGCACGATCGACAACGGCGCCAAGGTCGTCGACGCCACCTACCAGGACCGGGCGGCGATCAACGCGCTGCTGAACAACATCAACGGGCTGTCCGGCACGCTCGGGCCCCGCGGCGACACGATCAACCGGATCGTCACCGACGTCAACGGGCTCTCCCAGGTGATCACCGAGAAGCCGGACAAGATCGAGCAGCTGCTCGGCCAGACCGGCGAGCTCGGCGACAAGGTCGGCAACTCCCTCCACGGGCACGGCGCCAACCTCGGCAAGCTCGTCGACGGCCTCGGCGACACCGTCGACGTCGTCAACGACGAGCGCCGCAACCTGCCGGTGATGATGGACGGCCTGATCGGCTTCTTCGGCCTGCTGTCGCGGATCATCCGCGTCCCCGGCCCCGAGGGCACCACGATCGCCCAGGCGCGGGCCACGCTCCCGCTGGACCTGTGCAAGATCTTCATTGACGCCTGCTCGCCGAACGACTCAGGGGGGCGGCCATGATCGCGCGGCTGCGCGGCAAGACCGCGCGGGGGCTCGACTACTCCACGCTGCTGAAGTTCGTCGTGTTCGTGGTGCTGACCGGGCTGCTCACCTTCTACATCGCCCAGCTGATCCTCGGCACGAGCTTCGCCGACCGCTACCGGCTGACCGCGACGTTCGACGACGTCACCGGCCTGCTGGAAGGCGACGACGTGAAGGTCGCGGGCACGCCCGTCGGACAGGTCAAGGGCATCGAGGTCGTCCGCGGCAAGGCCGTGGTCGAGATGCAGGTCGACGACGAGGTCCGGGTCCCGGAGGACTCCACCGCCGCCATCCGCTGGCGCAACGTGATGGGCCAGCGCACCATCTACCTGGAGCCGGGCAAGAGCCAGGCCAAGCTCGGCGACGGCGACCGCGTCCCGCACACCCGCTCGGTCGTGGACCTCGGCGCCGTCGTCAACGCCCTCGGCCCGCTGACCCGCAACCTGGACCCGAACCAGCTCAACAAGATCCTCTTCTCGTTCTCCCAGGCGCTGGAGGGCAACGAGCAGAACATCTCGCTGCTGACCAACAACCTGGACGCGCTGCTGCAGACGTTCGCGACGCGCAAGAAGACCATCCAGGGGATGATCGAGAACTACGAGACGGTCAGCCAGGTGGTCGCCAAGCGCGACCAGCAGATCGCGGCCAGCGTCGACAACCTCGAATCGCTGACGAAGGTGTTCGCGAACAACCGCAAGATCCTCGAGGACGCGGTCGTGGAGATCGGCGGCGTCACCACCAACCTCAACGCCGTGCTCGGCGGCCAGGACGCCCAGCTCTCCCGCATCATCGGCAACCTCGGCAACTTCGCCGAGACCTTCCGGCTCAACGTCGACCAGCTGGAGACGATGGTGCAGCAGCTCCCGCTGACGCTCCGGCAGCTGTTCGCCGCCACCAACGGCGGCCACTTCCTGCGCTCCAACGCGCTCTGCCTGAACGTCGTCCAGGGGCCCTGCCCCTTCGAGATGGAGCTGCCGCGGGCCCCCGACACCGGCCAGCCCACCCAGCAGGAACTCGACAAACTCAAGAAGATGCTGACGGGGGGTGGCGGCTGATGGCGCTGAAATCCCTGCGGGACGTCAACCACAAGATCGTCGCGTTCGTCACCCTGAGCGTGCTCGGCGCCGCCTGCGTGTTCGCGTTCGCCGTCGGCCAGCTGCACCTGTTCGACCGCGGCTACACGATGACCGGCGAGTTCAGCGACCTGTCCGGCCTGAAGACGGGGCAGGACATCCGGGTCGCCGGCGTCAAGGCCGGCCGGATCACCGGCGTCAAGCCCGACTTCGACAAGGGCAAGGTCATCGTCACCTGGCACGTCGACGCCGGGATCGACCTCGGTCCGCAGACCCGCGCCGAGATCCAGACGACGACCCTCCTCGGCGGCCGGTACCTGCGGCTCGCGGGCCCGGTCGCCAAGCCCTACATGGCGGACGTGCCCGAGTCGAAACGCCACATCCCGCTCCAGCGCACCAGCGTCCCGTTCACCGTCCCGGACGCCCTGGAAGGCGCGCAGAACATCGTCGGCAAGCTCGACCAGAAGAGCGTCGACAAGCTGCTCACCCAGATCAACAAGATCGAGTCGCCGGGCGCGAAGAAGCTGCACCGGGTCCTGAACAACGTCCAGGAACTGTCGCAGATGCTGAACGACTCCTACCCGGAGATCGAGAAGCTGATCGAGAGCAGCAAGACGATCACCGGCACGCTCGCGTCCAAGGACCAGCAGCTCCGCGAGATCATCAACTCCAGCCAGGTGCTGCTGGACACCCTCGTGCGGCGCCGCAACGAGCTGGCCTCGACGATCGGGCAGGGCAGCCAGACCGTCCGGACGCTGTCCAACGTGATCTCCCAGAACCAGAAGAAGCTCGACCGGCTGCTGGACAACCTGCACCTGCTCACCACCCGGCTCGCGCCGAACATGGACGCGCTGAACACCAACTTCTCCCTGCTCGGGCCGACGTTCGGGCAGGTCGCCAAGCTCAAGGGCAACGGGGCCTGGGTCGAGGGCCTGCTCATCGGCCTCGGCCCGCTCCAGCCGCCCGGCCCGCACTCCACGCGGCGCAACCCCCCGGGAGGCAACTGATGAGCCGAGTCGCCGGACACGCCCCCGGCCCCCCGGCCAAGAGCAGGGCGAGAGGCATCGCCGTAGCACTCTGCCTGACGCTGCTCGCCTCCCTGGGCGGCTGCTCGCTCGCCCCGTCCGCGAGCGGCGACCGCACCATGGTCGTCTACGTCCCGAAGGCCCGCTCCTTCTACGAGGAGTCCAAGGTCAAGGTGATGGGCGCGGACGTCGGCCTGGTCGACAAGGTCGAGAACCAGGGCGACAAGGTCAAGGTGACGTTCCACCTGAGCGAGGACGTCCCCCTCCCGAAGGGGGTGCACGCGTCGATCGTCCCGCTCAACCTGATCGGCGAGCGCAACCTCGTCCTGCACCCGGCGTGGAAGCCGGGACAGCCGAAGGAGACCGCGAAGGTCATCCCGCTCGAGCGGACCCACGTGCCGGTCGAGGTCGACGACGCGCTCGAGTCGTTCACCAACCTCGCCGACTCCCTCGACCCGACCAAGATGCAGTCCGCGCTCGGCACCGCCGCCGACACCCTCGGCGGCAACGGCAGGCAGTTCAACGCCACGCTCGAGCAGAGCGCACGCCTGGTCGAGAACGTCGCCGGGCAGGACAAGGAACTGATCGAGGTCGCGAAGAACCTCGACCGGCTCGCCGGGGTCGTGCGGGGACGCGAGGAGGTCCTCGGCACGCTGATCCGCGACTTCGGCGAGGCGTCCCGGGTCCTCAGCGCCGAGCGCGGCGAGCTGCAGCAGCTCGTCAAGGGCGTCCTGGAACTGTCCAAGAACGGCGGCAAGCTGCTCGAGAAGTACAAGGGCCAGCTGCCGCAGGACCTGGCCGTCCTCACCAGGACCGCGCTGATGCTCAAGGGCAACGCCAAGCAGGTGGCCGGGCTGGTCGCGTCGCTGCCCGCCCTCGGTGACGCGCTCATCGGCGGCTACCACCACGACACCAAGTCGCTGCACATCAGGTTCGCCACCGACGCGTTCCTGCGGACGTGGCTGAAGGGCCTCATGAACACCGACGAGGTCGGCTGCCCGCTGCCCCCGCCCAACTCCAACTGTCCCTGGGATAACGGAGGCAACTGATGAGCGGAGTCACCGCAGAGGAACGGCCGCCCGCCTCCCGCCGCTGGGGCAGGACGATCGCCGTGCTCGCCGCCGCCGTGGTCCTGGCGGTCTCGGGCTGCTCCTACCAGACGGCCGGCGCCCCGAAGGGCGACCTCACGCTGACGGCCACGTTCACCGACGTGCAGCAGCTCGTCGCGGGCCACAGCGTCAAGATGTCCGACATCACGGTCGGCAGCGTCCTCAAGGTCGAGCTCGACGGCTACAAGTCCAAGGTGACGCTGTCCGTCGAGGACGACATCAAGATCCCGCAGGGCACCCTGGCGGAGATCAAGGTGACGTCGCTGCTCGGCGAGAACTACGTGGACCTGCGGCTGCCGCCGGGCAAGAGCATGAACGCGGGCCCCTTCCTCGCCGACGGCGCCGCGATCGGCAACACCAGCGTCCAGCCGTCGTTCGAGCAGGTCATCGGGCAGGCCGGACCGCTGATCGAGGCGCTCGCCGGCGACGACGTCGCCACCGTCGTCAACGCCGGGGCCACCGCCCTGGACGGCAACGGCGAGAAGCTCAACAAGACGATCGCCCAGGCCGGCGGCCTGCTCAAGATGTTCGCCGACCAGCGGCGCGAGCTGGGCGAGTCGGTCGACCGGTTCGCCCAGCTGGGCCGCTCCCTCGCCAAGGGCAGCAGCGCACTCGACGAGGCGCCCGGCCGGCTGGAGCGCACCACCCGGCTGCTGGACGACAACAAGGAAGAGATCGTCCACACCGTGGACCGGCTCACCCACCTCGCCCGCCAGCTGAACGACAAGGTGCTGGAGAAGCGCATCGGCCGGTTCCGCGCGCTCCTCCAGGACCTCGACCCCGTCCTGAAGGAACTCGGCGGCAACCGCAAACGGCTCACGGACCTGGTGAACGGCCTGGTGGACTTCAGCGACAAGCTGCCCCAGGCCAGCTACGACGGGCAGCTGCTCCTCTACCCGATCCTGCAGTTCGCCTGGCCGGACGGCTCGGCCGTCATCCCCGGGCACGGCCCGAACGAGCCCGCGAGCAGCAGCACGACCGCGATCCCCAAGGAGCTCAAGGGCGCCCTGCCCGGCATCGAGAACATCCTGGAGCCGCGCCGATGAGCACGCGCATCACGATCAACCTGGCGGTGTTCGCCGCCCTCGCCGTGATCATGGTGGTCTGGGCGTTCAACAACGTCATCCGGTTCGACTTCATCGACCGCCCCTACAACATCACGGTCGAGTTCGAGTCCTCGCCCGGCCTGCATCCGAACTTCGAGGTCGACTACCTCGGCCTGCGGATCGGCAAGATCGACTCGGTGGACCTGGACAAGGACAAGGTCGTCGTCAAGCTCGACATCGAGAAGGGCGTCGACATCCCGCAGGGCGTCACCGCCGCCGCGGCCCGCAAGTCCGCGGTCGGCGAGCCGGTGGTCGAACTGACCCCCGCGCCCGGCAAGGCCGGCGCCCCGCCGATGGAGCCCGGTACGCGGATCCCGGTGTCGCAGACCAGCGTCCCGCCCAAGTACGGGGACCTGTTCGGCGCCGTCATCGACAGCCTGGAGGCCATCGACCCCGACGACGCCAGGGTCGTCACGCACGAGCTGGCCGCGGGCTGGTCCGGCCGCGAGGAGTCGCTCCGGCAGATCATCAACGGCGGCGACCAGCTGACCTCCACGTTCGCCCAGAACACCGAGCTGCTCGACGGACTGACCAGCGACCTGGCCAGGATCACCACCGTCCTGAACCAGAACCGCGGGTCGCTCGGCGCCGGGATCGACAACCTGGCCGCGCTCACCGGGTCGCTCAGCCAGGTCCGCGGCGAGCTGGCCGAACTGCGCGACGACGGGCCCGGCCTGCTCGCCACGGTCAACGACCTGCTGGACAAGACCGGCCCCAACTTCGAGTGCACCGTGGACGTCCTCGGCAACTGGGGACTCAAGCGCCACAACCCCAGGATCCTGGCCGACCTGAAGCAGACGCTCGCGAACGCGCCGGACCTCAAGGTCGTCCTGGACAACGTGGTCGGGCTCGACCAGGGCGAACCCATCCTGAACATCTACTTCGAGCTGACGCTGCACAAGAAGGCGGCGCTGGAGTACAAGTACCCGCTGCCGCAGCCCGCGACGGGCAAGATCCCGAACTGCCCGGACGGCAGGTCCCCCGCGGTGATCGAACAGAAGCCCTACAAGGCCAAGACCACCGGGGACACGATCCCGACGCACGATCCCGCGCTCGACAAGCGCGTGCAGGCGGAGAAGGCCGCGAACAACGGTGACTCTTCAGATGGGCCGCCGATGTGGCTAGTGTACGTTCCCCCGGTCATCGCCCTGCTGGTCCTGATCAGGGTCATGATGGGCTCGGTGCCCGTGCTGTCCCGCCTGCCCCGGCTGCTGCCCCGAATGCGCCGCGGCAAGGACTGACCCGATTTGAGGAGTACCCACAAGTGACAGCCAAGACCGGCAAGAACGAGGTCGACGAAGTCGACGAGGTCGAGGCGGTCCCGGCCGAGGCGGAGACCGAGGAGACCGAGACGCGGAAGACCGAAGCGCAGGAGACCGAAGCCGAGACCGAGGCCGAGGCCGAGGAGAGGCCGGCGCGGCCCGCCGCCAAGCGCAAGCGGCGGGTGCGGGTCATCGAGGTCATCGACGACGAGGATTTCGACGAGGTCCTCGAGGCCCTCGACGCCGAGGACGAGCAGGACGAGCAGGACGAGGAGGCTGACGAGGCCGAGGAGGAGCGCCCGGCCCGTCCCGCCAAGGCCGCGAAGACGGCCGCCAAGCCCGCGGCCAAGCCCGCCGCGAAGCCTGCCGCCAAGGCCGCTGCGAAGCCCGCCGAAAAGGCCGCTGAGAAGCCCGCCGCCAAGGCCGCCGCGAAGCCGCGGCCCACCCGCCTCGAACCCCCGGAGGAAGAGGCCGGGGAGTCGGAGGACGAGGCGCCGGAGAAGGGCTCGCCCGGCGAGGACGGCGCGGCCCCGCCCCGGATCTTCGGCCTCAGCGTGGTCCAGGCCACCGTGGTGGTCGTCCTGGTGGCGCTGCTGGCGACCGCGGCGATCTGGCAGTGGCGCACCGCGAGCGGCCTGTCGTCCGACCAGGGCGACCGGGACGCCGTGAGCAAGGTCGCCTCCGCCTACGGCGACGTCGCGCTCAACTACAACGCGCAGAACTACCAGACGCAGATGGACAAGGCCCAGAAGCTCATGGGCGGCGACCTGCTGGAGAGCTTCAAGAGCACCACGCTCCCGCAGCTCGGCGAGACGTTCAAGAGCAACCCCGAGGTGGCGCTGTCGTCCAAGAC
>NZ_SMKK01000065.1 GCF_004348425.1 Actinomadura sp. 7K507 | reverse complement strand
CTCCCCGTCCCGACCTCTCAGCGACCACCCTCCACGTCCACCCCGTTCGCCGCGTCCGCCCCCTGTGGGCACCCCCCACCGAGGAGGCCCGATGGGCTCGTCCGAAACCGAACCGCTGCTGGAGATGCGCGGCATCGTCAAGCAGTTCCCCGGCGTCCGCGCGCTGGACGGCGTCGACCTCGACGTGCGTCCGGGCGAGGTGCACTGCCTGCTCGGGCAGAACGGCGCCGGGAAGTCGACGCTGATCAAGGTTCTCGCCGGCGCGCACCAGCCGGACCAGGGCGAGATCGTGTTCGCCGGGGAGCCCGTCCGGCTCGCCGGGCCCACCGCCGCGATGCGGGCCGGCATCGCGACCATCTACCAGGAACTCGACCTCGTCGACGGGCTGTCGGTCGCGGAGAACATCTTCCTCGGCCACGAGAAGGCCACGTTCGGCTTCACCCGGCGCGGCGACGACGAGCGGGCGGCGCGCGAGCTGCTCGGCCGCCTCGGGCACGCCGAGATCCCGCCGCGCCGCGAGGTGGGGCGGCTCCCGGCGGCGGGCAAGCAGGTCGTCAGCATGGCCCGCGCCCTGTCGCACGAGGCGCGCCTCCTGGTGATGGACGAGCCGTCCGCCGCACTCGCCCACGACGAGGTGGACAACCTCTTCCGCATCATCCGGGAGCTGACCGCCGCCGGCGTCGCGGTCGTCTACATCTCGCACCGCCTGGAGGAGATCCGCGAGATCGGCGACCGGGTGACCGTCCTCAAGGACGGCAGGGCCGTCGCCGTCGGGCTGCCCGCCCGGACCACGCCGACCGGCAGGATCGTGTCGCTGATGACCGGGCGGGACGTCGAGTACGTCTTCCCCGAACGCCCCGGGCCCGCACCGGACGACGACCGGCCCGAGGTGCTCCGCGTCGAGAACCTGACGCTCCCCGGCGCCTTCGAGGACGTGTCGCTCACCGTCCGCGCCGGGGAGATCGTCGGGCTGGCCGGGCTGGTCGGCTCCGGCCGCTCGGAGATCCTGGAGACCGTCTACGGGGCGCGGCGTCCCGCGCGGGGACGGGTGCTCGTCGACGGCCGCCCCGTCCGTCCCGGAGACACCGGCGCGGCGGTGCGGCGCGGCATGGGCATGGCGCCGGAGGAGCGCAAGAGCCAGGCGCTGCTGATGAACGAGACCGTCGCCGGGAACGTCAGCGTCGCGGGCCTGTCCCGGTACGCCTCGTTCGGCTGGCTCAGCCGCCGCCGGGAGCTCGCCGACGTGCTCGACCAGATCAAGGCGCTCGACATCCGCCCGCCCGATCCGGGACGCCCGGTCGCGACGCTGTCGGGCGGCAACCAGCAGAAGGTGGTGCTGGCGCGCTGGCTGGCCGGCGCCGCCGGCCTGCGGCTGCTGATCCTGGACGAGCCCACCCGCGGCGTGGACGTCGGCGCCCGCGCCGAGCTGTACGCGGTGATCCGCGAGCTGGCCGGGCGCGGGATCGGGGTGCTGCTGGTGTCCAGCGAGGTCCCCGAGGTGCTCGGGCTCGCGGACCGGGTCCTGGTCGTCCGCGAGGGACGGATCGTGCACACCGCCGGCGCCGGCGACCTCGACGAGGAGGCCGTGCTCAACATGATCATGGAAGGGAGTGCCCTGTGACAGGGTCGCTGACCAAGCACGTCTCGCTGGGGAAGGCGGACGGCGGCGGGCCGTGGCGGCCGTTCGGCAAGGGCGGCGCCACCGCGCGGGGGCCGGGGGAGATCCGGCACCTCGGGCTGGTCGTCGCGCTGCTGCTGCTCGCGGGCGTCGGCCTGGTGACCGAGCCGGACAACTTCGCCACCTCCGGGAACCTGGTCGCCATCCTGGTGCTCGCCGCCACCATCGGCGTCATCACCGTCGGCCAGACCTTCGTGATCATCGGTGGCGGGATCGACCTGTCCGTCGGGTCGGTGATGGCGCTGGCCTCGGTGTGGGCGACGACCGTGGCGACGCAGTCGTACGGCCCGGTGGTGATGGCGATGTGCGCGATCCTCGTCGGGACCGGCACGGGCGTCGTGACCGGGCTGCTGATCTCCTACGGGCGGCTCGTCCCGTTCATCGCCACGCTCGCGATGCTCGTCGCCGCACGCGGCCTCGCGCAGCGGATGTCGGACCGCAAGACCCAGCTCGTCAGCGCGGAGAACGACTCCATCGTGGCGCTGTCCACGACCAAGGTGCTCGGGCTGCCGCTCGTCGTGTACCTCTTCGCGGCCGTCGCGCTCGCCGGCTGGCTGCTGCTCAACCGCACCACGTTCGGCCGCCGGACGTTCGCGGTCGGCGGCAACGCCGAGGCGGCGCGGCTGGCCGGCATCGACGTCCGCCGGCACACCCTGATGCTGTACGCGCTGTCGGGGTTCTGCTGCGGCATCGCCGCGCTCATCATCATGGCGCGCACCACCACGGGCTCCAGCACCCACGGCGACCTGTACGAGCTGGACGCGATCGCCGCCGTGATCATCGGCGGCACGCTGCTCACCGGAGGGCGCGGCACCATCGTCGGGTCGATCCTCGGCGTCCTGGCGTTCACCCTCATCACCAACCTGTTCATCCTGAACGGCCTGCAGACCAGCGACCAGCTGATCGCCAAGGGCGCGATCATCGTCGTCGCCGTGCTGCTGCAGCGCCGCGGGCTCCGCTCGCCCACCTGACCCCGCTCGCCCACCCGACCCCGCCAGTCCACCTGTTCCGTGCCAGCCACCCCCTCAACCAGGAGCACGTCATGCGTGAACAGCGCCCGAATCAGCAGGGCCCCCGTCCCACCCGCAGAGGCATCCTGCTCGGCGGCGCCGTCGTCGCGGCCGGCAGCCTCGCCGCGGCCTGCACCAGCAACACCGAGGACGACCCGGAGCCCGCCGCCGGGGGCGGCACGCTCGCCGGTGACAACGACAAGGCGGGCAAGCAGGTCACCCTCGGGTTCTCCGCGCCCGCCGCGGACCACGGCTGGATCGCGGCGATCGCCAAGAACGCCGAGGAGCAGGCCAAGAAGTACTCCGACGTGACGTTCAAGCCGGTGGAGCCGACCAACGACATCAACCAGCAGATCTCCGCCGTCGAGTCGCTGATCAGCGCGAAGGTCAACGTGCTGGTGATCCTGCCCAACGACGGCGAGCAGCTCAACCAGGTCGGCCGCAAGGCGATGGACGCCGGCATCCCCGTCGTCAACCTCGACCGCGTCTTCCCCGACAACCTGTCGTACCGGACGTGGATCGGCGGCGACAACTACGGCATGGGCGTCTCCGCCGGCAACTACATCGGCAAGAAGCTCAAGGACAAGGGCGTCGCCGACCCGGTGATCGTCGAGATCCAGGGCATCGCGACGCTGCCGCTGACGCAGGACCGCAGCAAGGGCTTCGAGGACGCGCTGAAGTCCCACGGCTTCTCCGTCACGGCCAAGCAGGACGCGAAGTTCACCGTCGAGTCCGGCAACCAGGTCGCCTCGAACCTGCTCCAGGCGCACAACAAGATCGACGCCATGTGGAACCACGACGACGACCAGGGCGTCGGCGTGCTCGCCGCGATCAAGCAGTCCGGGCGCGACGAGTTCTTCATGGTCGGCGGCGCGGGGTCCGCCAACGCGATGCGCGAGATCAAGGGCGGCGGCGTGCTGGAGGCGACCGTCACCTACTCGCCGTCGATGGCCGCGTCCGCGATCAAGCTGGCCCGGCTGATCGCGCAGGGCAAGGGCATGACCGACCTGGTCGAGCTGCAGGTCCCGCAGTCGATCACACTGGCGTCCGAGACGATCACCAAGGACAACGTCGACCGCTACATGCCGCTCGGCTTCGAGTCCTGAGCGACGGGGGCGCCGGCGCGCCCGCCCCGCGCGGGCGGGCGCGCCGGCCAGACAGAGAGGTGAGCAGAACATGACGACCGTCGGAGTCGGGATGGTCGGGCACGCGTTCATGGGACGCGCCCACTCCCAGGCGTGGCGCAGCGTCGGGCCGTTCTTCGGGCCGCCGCTGACCCCGGTCATGACCGCGCTGGCCGGCCGCTCCGCCGAGCGCGCCGGCGCCGCCGCCGCGTCGCTCGGCTGGGCGTCGGTGGAGACCGACTGGAAGGAGCTGCTCCGCCGCGACGACGTCCAGCTCGTCGACATCTGCACGCCGGGCGACGGCCACGCCGAGATCGCGGTCGCCGCGCTCGACGCGGGCAAGCACGTGCTGTGCGAGAAGCCCCTGGCCAACTCCGTCGCGGAGGCCGAGGCGATGGCGGCCGCCGCGGACCGCGCCCGGGAGCGCGGCGTCCGGTCGATGGTCGGGTTCAACTACCGGCGCGTCCCGGCGGTCACCCTCGCCCGGCGGCTGGTCGCCGAGGGGCGGATCGGGACCGTCCGGCACATCCGGGCCCAGTACCTCCAGGACTGGCTTGCCGACCCGGAGGCCCAGTTCAACTGGAGGATGGACCGTGACAGGGCCGGGTCGGGCGCGCTCGGCGACATCGCCTCGCACATCGTCGACACCGCGCAGTTCATCACCGGGCACACGCTGACCGAAGTGTCGGCGACGCTGGAGACCTTCGTCCCGGAACGCCCGGCGCCCGGGGGCGGCACCGCCCAGGTGACCGTGGACGACGCCGCCCTGTTCATCGGGCGCACCGACGCCGGCGCGCTCGCCTCGTTCGAGGCCACCCGCGCCGCCACCGGACGCAAGAACGCGCTGCGGATCGAGGTCAGCGGCTCGTCCGGCGCCCTGTACTTCGACCTGGAGTCCCTGAACGAACTGTGGTTCCACGACGTGGCCGAGGACGCGGCGACCGCGGGCTTCCGGCGCATCGTCGTCACCGAACCCGACCACCCCTACATGGGGCGGTGGTGGCCGCCCGGCCACATGCTCGGCTACGAGCACACCTTCACCCACCAGATGGCCGACCTGCTCACGGCGATCGCGGACGGCACCGACCCCCGCCCCTCGTTCGCCGACGGCCTCCAGATCCAGCGCGTCCTCGCCGCCGTCGCCGACAGCGCGGCGTCCCGGAGCTGGGTCGACGTCGAAGGGAGCGACTGACATGGCACGACCGATCACCCTGTTCACCGGCCAGTGGGCGGACCTGCCGTTCGAGGAGGTCTGCCGGCTGGCGTCGGGCTGGGGCTACGAGGGCCTGGAGATCGCCTGCTGGGGCGACCACTTCGAGGTCGACAAGGCCCTCGCCGACGACGCCTACATCCCGCGCAAGCTGGAGACCCTCGCCAAGCACGACCTCAAGGTCTGGGCCATCTCCAACCACCTCGTGGGCCAGGCCGTCTGCGACATCCCGGACGAGCGCCACCAGGCGATCCTGCCCGAGCGGATCTGGGGCGACGGCGAGGCCGAGGGCGTCCGGCGGCGCGCCGCCGCCGAGATCGAGGACACCGCCCGCGCCGCCGCGAAACTCGGCGTCGACACCGTCATCGGCTTCACCGGCTCCTCGATCTGGCACACGGTCGCGATGTTCCCCCCGACCCCCGACTCGATGGTCGAGCGCGGCTACGCCGACTTCGCCGAACGCTGGAACCCGATCCTGGACGTCTTCGACGAGGCCGGCGTCCGGTTCGCGCACGAGGTCCACCCCAGCGAGATCGCCTACGACTACTGGACGACCGTCCGGACGCTGGAGGCGATCGGGCACCGTCCCGCGTTCGGCCTCAACTTCGACCCGTCGCACTTCGTCTGGCAGGAACTCGACCCGGTCGGCTTCCTGTTCGACTTCCGCGACCGGATCTACCACGTCGACTGCAAGGACACCAAGGTCAGGACGGGCGACGGCCGCCGCGGGCGCCTCTCGTCCCACCTGCCGTGGGCGGACCTGCGGCGCGGCTGGGACTTCATCTCCACCGGCCGCGGCGACGTCCCCTGGGAGGACTGCTTCCGCGCCCTCAACTCGATCGGCTACGACGGCCCGATCTCGATCGAGTGGGAGGACGCCGGCATGGACCGCCTCCAGGGAGCCCCGGAGGCACTGGAGTTCGTCCGCGCCCTCAACGCCATGGAACTCCCCACGGCCTCCTTCGACTCCGCCTTCTCCTCCGAGTGACCTGCGGCGTGCCGCCCGGTGGGGCCACGCACCGGGCGGCACGCCGTACCTTCACCGGGCGGACCGGGCACCGAGCCTGCCGGGTGCGTGCTCTTCGACGAAGCGCTCCAGCTCGGACGCCGCCACACCCATGGGCGGGACGACGACGAGCCGGTCCACCACTCCGGCTCCAGGTATCCGGCGGCCGTGCCGAAGATCAGCCGTCCCTCGCTGAGCACGCTCAGCACGTCCGAGACGCTGTCGCAGCCGGAGATGGCCGGCTACCTGCTGCTCGACCCCACGCTGATGGTCGGTCTCTTCGACGACCTGGAGGCGGACGGCCTCTGCGAGCGCACCCGCGACCCGCGCGACCGGCGGCGCCATCGCGTTCGCATCACCGAGAAGGGGCGCGAACTGCACCGGCGCGCCCGCACCCTCGCCGACGAGGTGGGGGCGGACGTGTTCGGGCCGCTGTCGGACGACGAACCGCGCGTCGTCGTCCGGGCGATCGGCCGGGTCATGGACCCGTTCTGGGCAGAGCAGAAGGTGCGCCCGCGCCGCAAGCCGGTGCGCTGAGCCCGGCGGGTCAGGGGAGGGTGCGGAAGTCGGTGAAGTCGAAGCCGGGGGAGACGACGCAGCTGACCAGGACCTCCTCGTCGCCGGACGGATGGGCCGCCTGCCACACGCCCGCTGGGACGACGGCCTGGGGGACCTGGCCGTCGGTCACGTCGGGGCCGAGCGTGACCGGTTCCTGCGTCTCGGACGGCCGTTCCCCGTCCCCGCCGAGGTAGAGCGTCAGCGGGCCTCCCCGGTGCCACAGCCATACTTCGGCGGACCGGACGACATGCCACATCGACTCCTCGCCGGGCGGCAGCAGGAAGTAGATCGCGGTGGCGCTGGCCCGCTCGCCCAGGTAGCCGTCCGGCGCGAACGCCACGTCCGACCGCCACGTCTCCCGGAACCACCCGCCCTCGGGATGCGGCAGCAGACCGAGCGCCTCCGCCGTCGCGGGCCGGTCCAGGATCGCGACATGCCGTCCATCCGGCCCGCGCCGCGCGTATCGGACGCGGACCGCCGTCGTCCGGTCGATCACCCCGCGCCCCGGTACCGCACCGGGCGCGGGGTCGAGCGTGACGGCGACGACCTGCCCCTCCTTGAACACGTCGTCGGCGACGGCGAGCGCGGCGGTGTCGTCGGGCGCCCACACGGCGCCCGCCTCGGACAGGACGAACCGTGGGCCGGGCTGGGCCTGCCAGGCATCGAGAGTCGTGAGCAGCAGCACACGTCGAGCCTAGAGAAGGATCCGGCCGGCCGTGACGGCGGATCAGTCCATTTCGGAGAGCCGGGCCGGGTCGAAGGTGATGGGGTACGGGCGTTTGAGGGTGACGGTCTCGCCGGAGCGGGCCTTGGCGGCGACCTCGTAGCGGCCGTCCCGGAGTTCCATCATGGTGATGGTGGGACGGGGCTCCAGGTCGACCAGCCAGTAGTTGGGGATGCCGGTCACGGCGTACTCGTCCACCTTGCGGACGCGGTCGATCTGCTCGTTGACGGTGCGTGGGGTGACGACCTCGGCGACCAGGATGAGGTCGGGGCCGTAGTAGGTGCGGGTCTGGCGTTCCAGGGCGGTGCGGGCGACGTCCCGGGTCACGGCGAAGACGTCCGGCTTGCGGATGCCGGCGGGGGTCGTCACGTCCTGCGGGGCCCCGGCGACGTGGACGTCGGCGTCCGCCTGGCGGGCGGCGTCCTTGAGGACGCCCTTGAGCTGTTCGGCGGCGTGGTCGTGCCACAGATCGCCCGGCAGCTCGTTCAGCCAGCCGTCCGCCAGCTCGTAGCGGCGGCCCTCCTCGGGCAGCGCGTCCAGGTCGTACAGCGTGTACGGACCGTGCGCGCGGCCGAGCGTTCCGCCCATGGATCATCCCCCTCACCTCGGCTTCCTTGAATTTAGCGGACGCAGGCGCGGTGGCGGCGCAGGCATGATCGCGCGTCGGGATGCGGCCAATGTCTCGAAAACCGAGGGGCGGAGGGTTAAGATACATCTCGTCTTGGACTTGACCCTCCACCCGGGGGAGGGACCAGTCTGCGGCTCCCGGCCAGTGGAGGCAGACCGTCCCGAAGGAGAGATGCGATGAGCGTCGAGCAGTTTCCCCAGACCATGCCCGCGCTGCGCGCCTCGGACCGCGACCGTGACGAGATGCTCGTCCGGCTGCACAAGGCCTTCGCCGAGGGGCGGCTGAGCGAGGCCGAACTCGATGAGCGCATAGACCTCGTCCTGGCCGCGCGCACCCACGGGGAACTCGGCGCCGTGGCCGCCGACCTGCCCCGTGAAGGGGGCAAGGCGGTTCCGGAGTGCCCCGGGCCCGCGGGACGGTTCCAGGTCGCCTACAAGAGCTCGGTGACGCGCGCCGGACGCTGGCGGCCGCCCGAACGGTTCACCACCGTCGTCTACAAGGGGACCGGGCTGCTCGACCTGCGGGCCGCCGAACTGCACGGGCCCGTCACCACGCTGAGGGTCCTGGCCTACAAGTCCTCGGTGGAGGTCATCGTGCCTCCTGGTGTCCGCGTGGAGGCGGAGGGTGTGGGCGTCTCCGCCGAGGTTCACGGCGTCCCGCCCGCCGACGCGCCGGTCGTTCATGTCCGGGGATATGCCTACAAGGGAACGATCGAGGCGAAAGATCGGATACGCCGCTGCTGAAGTGATAGAACGCTCCCGCGGCCCCATTGGCCGCCGTTCACGTGGATGTCCGTACAGACATCGACGTGGCGCGATTTGATGGTGGTCCTACAGGACCGTGAAGGAGCGCGAGTGACGGCGAGGACCCCGGAGCAGGACGAGGCCCGGCGGGCGGCCGACGAGGAGGCCGCCGGCTCCCGGCAGGTCCGGCGGCGGCTGACGTTCGGTGTCGCCGGCGATCTCGCCGACATGCGGGCGTCGCTGTCGCCCTGGCAGCGCGCTTACGAGGCGTGGCGGTCCGTCGGGCTGAGCTGGGGCCACGGCGCTCCGCCCCGGGAGGGGCCCGGCCTCGGCACCGCGAGCGTGAACAAGGTCCGCCGGGAAGCGGTGGACGCTGCGGCCGAGCGGGACGGGACGGACGGGGAAGCGGCGAAGGCCGAGCCCGCCGAATCCGCTGATCCCGTCTCCGAGAAGCCCGTGCCCGCCCCCGAGAAGGCCGCGTCCAAGAAGCCCGCACCTGAGAAGCCCGCGTCCAAGAAGCCTGCGTCCAAGAAGCCTGCGTCCAAGAAGCCTGCGTCCAAGAAGCCTGCGTCCAGGAAGGCAGCTGCCGACCCGGACGATGTGCTGGTGGCGGGGCCCAGCATGCCCGCGCCGAAGAAGGCGGCGGCGTCCTCCCCGCAACCGGTGCGCCGGCTGCGTTCCCGCCTGGCGGTCGCGGCCGGGCTCGTGCTGGTCGCCGGTGGCGCGATCGTCGCGGTGTCCCAGGGGGAGAGCGACTCGGACGAGCCGCGCCTCGCGGGCGCGGTGGCGGCGGGCGCGCTGTTCGCCGCCGACCCGGCGGCCCGGACCGACGGGCTCGTCCAGGAGCTCGGCACCGTCGCCTCCGCGGGCGGGACGCTCGTCGCCCTGGGCACCGAGGGCGGGGGCGTCCCGGGACGGGAGCGGTCCCGGTTCCTGTTCTCCGTCGACGCGGGCCGGGCCTGGTCGGTGGCGCGGGTCCGCACCCCGGACGGCTCGGTGGCCCCGCTCGGCGACAGCCCGGACATGGTCACCGGCGGAAGCGGCCGGTGGGTGGCGCTCGGCGGTGCGTCCGGCGGCGGCACGGTGGCGTGGACGAGCGAGAACGCGCAGACCTGGACGCGGCATGCCCTGGGCGCCGTGTTCAAGCCGTCCGACGAGGTGGAGGACGTGGCCCGCGTCGGCGCCGGGTTCGTCGCGGTGGGCGGCGGAGGCGGCCGGGCCGTCGCCTGGATCTCGCCGGACGGGCAGAGGTGGCAGCGCATCGCGGGCATCGAGGGGATCACGGGCTTCGACCGCGTGGTGTCGTCCGGGAGCGTCCTGGTGGCCCACGGCACCTACCCCAGGAAGATCACCCAGAAGCGCGGCAGGAGGAAGGTCACCCGTACCGTGCCGAGCCACGGCGTCTGGCGCTCCACGGACGGCGGGCGGACGTGGGGCCGCGTGAGCATCCCGCAGGGGCAGGGGTCGTACGGGTCCACCAAGGGCCTGGCGTTCGGCCCCGGCGGGTTCGCGACCGTCCGCGAGGGCAAGCACACGTCCGGCCGCAAGAACCGCCGCAGGACGACGCGGTTCGGGGTCCTGTTCACCTCGGCGGACGGGCGGACCTGGCGGGCGGCGAGCCGCTTCAAGGGCTACGGCATCGAGCGCTTCGGCGGGACTCCCCAGGGCCTGGCGGTCCTCGTGCAGGGCGCGAACGGCACCCACGGCATCCTGAGCACCGCTGACGGCCGCTCCTGGAAGGCCGGCGGCACGGTCGCCGCGCCGGTCGAGAGCAGCGGGCTGACGGTCGCCTCAGGAGGCGCGGTAGCGATCTCCGGGAGCCAGGGAGACGACGCCTACCTGCACGGCGTGGATCTGCGGACCGTGCCGGGGGCCGTCCGCCCGGAACGCGCCGTCAGGTCGCTCGCGGCCTCTCCGGGACGCTCGGTCGCGGCGGGCAGCACCAACGGCGGCGCGGCGATCTGGACGGCGGTGGACGGCCGCGCCTGGCAGCGGGCCCGGTTCCCCGGCGCCGGCGGGCGGCTCTCGGACGTCGTCCACGGCGGCAAGGGCTGGCTCGCGGTGGGCCGCACGTCCGGCGAGTCTCCGGCCCCCCTGGCGATGACCTCGCAGGACGGGGTGACCTGGCAGAAGGCCGCGTTCCCCGGCGGCCCACCGCCCGTGGCCGCCGCCACCGGCCCGTCCGGCTACGTCGCGGCCGGGACGGGCGCGATCTGGCGGTCGGCCGACCTCAAGACGTGGAAGCGCACCGATCTCGACGGCGCCCCGTCCGATGTGACGGCGGCGGCCGGGAAGTACGTGGCGGTCGGCGGCCGGGGGACGGCACCGGCCGTGTGGACGTCCCCGGACGGCGCGGAGTGGACGGCCGCCGAGCTGCCGGCCGGCCTCCCCGCCGGGCCGCTCGCCCAGGTCGCCGCCCGCGGGAACGTCCTGGTGGCGATCGGCGCGGACGGCGCCGCGCTGGTCTCCGCCGACGGCGGGAAGACCTGGGCCGCGCACGGCCTCGGCGGCGACCTCAACGCCACCGCGATCACGGCGGCGGCGGACGGCTTCGTGGCGGCCGCGGTCACCTCGCGGCAGGACGGGGCCGTCCTGGCGTCCGCGGACGGCGTCACCTGGCGGCGGCTGGAGGTCCCCGGCCTGGCCGGGAAGGGCGAGCGGCGGCTCACCGCGATGACCGCCATGGGCCCCGCCGTCCTGGCCACCGGCACGATCGTCGACGCGTACTCGGAGACCCCTCTCCTGTGGAAGGCCACCGTGCCTGAATAACACCGTGCCGGAGTAACAGGGGTGCGGGTGTCAGCCGTTACAGCCGCAGGAGCATCCCTTCGGGCACGAGCATCCGCCGCCATGTCCGCAACTGCAGTTCTTTGTCGTCATGAGCGGAAAGTAACCTCCGCTCCACTATGCGGTCTATGACCGTGGGCGCGATGTACATCTGTCGTGAGGGGTGCATCGGCCGTGGAGGGCACGGGCCGTCCCGCGGCGGGGAAACTCGGGACGGCCCGTACCCGGCCGGGGGGCTCAGAAATCGATGTGGAAGTCGACGCCGAGCAGGACGAGGACCCAGAGGAAGACGGCCAGCAGCGCGCTGATGACACGCTCGACCAGGCCCTCGTTGATATAGCCGCGGTCCCAGGCGATGAACACGCCGATGATGATGTAGATGAGGCCGACCAGGCTGATGTGCGGCCGGTATCGGGTCGCCATGTAGGGCGTCTCCTCCCGTGGGGGTGTGACGATCGCTCGCTGCCCTGCCGGACGGGGAGAAAACACCGGCGGTATTCAGGGCCGTCCCCTGACGATCTTTTTGGCACCTCCCTAATTGGGGGAGCGCCTACTTCCGGGGCATCGCGATGCGGACGACGGCGGGGTCGCGGTCGTCGGGGTGGCCGGCGAACTCGGCGTTGCGGTGCACCACGTCGAACTCGTGCTTGTTCCGCCGCAGGGACGGGCTGAGCAGGATGTGGTCGAGGACCTCGGAGTTGCCGTCCGAGATCGCCGTGTAGCGGTCGCCCGGGGGCAGCCCCGCCGCGAGGGCCTTGAGCCCGGTGCCCTCGGAGAGGGTGCGGACGGGGGCGGAGGTCTCGGGATCGTTCAGCTCGCCCGCGACGATCACCTTGGCGTTCCGGTCCACCTTCTGGACCGACCGCACGAATCCGGCCACCACGCGGGCCTGGGCGTCGCGGCGCCACAGGGTGGGCCTGGACGGCGGCTGGTTCCGGCCGAAGAACGGCTGGTCCTGGGTGGTGCGGGGGAACCACTGGTTCGCGATCACGATGATGCGGTGGCCCTGCCAGGTGAGCTCCCCGGCGACGGGCTTGCGGGTGCCCGCCCACGCGGCGTCGCCGGGCGCGATCCGGCCGGGGCTGAGCGACAGGCCCGCGGTCCCGCCGCGCCGGACGGGCTCGACCGCCGTCACGGCCGGGTCCGGGCCCTCGGGCGGGTCTTCCGGGAGCGGGTCGGTGAGGGAGGGGCGGTCGACGAACGCGAGCCCGCGGTCGGTGCGGAACAGGAACCCGTTCCGCCGGTTGTCGCCCTCCTCGCCGCCGTCGGCGTTGTCGCGCGGGGTCACCGATCGCCAGTCGTAGGCGGGGCCGCCCGCCGCGCTGATCGAGGTGATCAGCTGGGCGACGGTCTGGTCGGCGGTGACGGTGCCGTCGTCGTCGGGCCCGCTGTTGTCGCCGAGGCCGCTGATCGTGATGAGGTCGGGGGAGCGCAGCCCGGTCACGATGTCGCCGGCGAGGTCGGTGAACCGCGCGGGCGGCGTGGCGGGGTTCAGCCCGTCGAGCCGGGCGGTGGCGACGGCGAGTTCGCCGCGCCTCTGCGGGCGGGTGGCCTCCCGGGCCAGCTCGCCCGCCTCGCGGCGCGGGGTCGCGGTGAGCAGCAGGTGGTAGGCGCCGTACCCGTAGTCGAGGACGCCGTGGTTCGCGCCGGGCAGCCGGTCGCCGACGTTCATCCCCGGCAGCGGGGCGAGGGCGTCGTCGAGGATGACCCGCTCGGGGTTGGCGTCGCCGACGCGTCGCCAGTCGCCGGGGCGGAGCAGGATGCCGCCGCGCTCCGTCCGGGGCCCGGCGCCCGCGCCGCCGGCGGGCAGCACCGGGATCTCGCCGTGGCGGGACGGGCCGACCGCGACGGCGTCGCGGATCTCGATCCGCATCCCTTCGAGGGACTCGTAGAAGTCGATGCCGTCGCGGCGGGGATCGAACGCGCCGCCCCTCTCGACGTTCCCGTGCGCCCGGTCGATCACCTGCCCCGGCGCCCGGCGGCCGCCCGCGCCGACCACGACCGGCGCCGGCAGCGGCGCGCCGTGCGCTTCGACGGTGATCCGGCCGGCGCCGATCTCCGTGCGGGTCAGCCCGCCGGAGGAGCCCCCGCCGGGACGGAACTCGGCGACCTCGCCGTCCACCCGGACGGAGTCGCCGACCGCCACGTCGGGCCGCGTGCGGGTGAAGACGAACACGCCCTCGGCCGTCGCGTCGTCCTTGTCGGGGCGGGGGTCCTGCATCCAGAACCCGTTGCCGGTCAGCGCGGTCACGACGCCGGGGACCCGGGCGACCGCGGACCCGTTCAGCGGCGAGATGTGCGCGGTCCCCTGGATGTCGCGGATGCGCACCGCCGGCGCCGCCGCGTGGGCGGCGCCGGCCATGGCCACCGGCGCGGCCAGCGGCGCGACGAGGACGGCCGCGGCAAGCAGCCTCCGGAGACCGTGCACCACCGCGCTCCATGATCGTCTAGGGGAGTCCGACCGGACGACAAGGATGATACGCGCGCCTCCGGGTGCGGCGTGCCCCGCTTTGTGACCGGGCGCGCGGCCCTACTCCTCCAGGCTCAGCGCTGCCTTGGGGCATGACCGGACCGCGTGCCGGACACGGTCCTGCTCGTCCTGCGGGACGTCCGGCTTGAGGATCTCCAGTTCGTCGTCGTCGTTGAGGTCGAAGACCTCGGGAGCGAGCCCGACGCACACGGCGTTCGCCTCGCACACCAGCGGGTCGACTCGTACTCTCATCGCCTTCTCCGTTTCCCAACGTGAGCGTGCAGGGGGCGGTTCCACTCTCGCCCGCCAACCTACCGAATCAGGTTCGGAGCGGTGGCCTCCGCCCCGAAAGTAGAACGTGTTCCAATATACGGCGGCGGGCGCGGGTATCGCCGGGCGGATCCCGGTATAGGGTGCCCGGACGGAGGAGATCGATGACCAACAGCAAGGCGTCCACCGGCCCCGGGACGACCGGCGACCCCGCCCCCTCGATGCCCGCGGAACTGCTGCGTGCCGCCCGCAACGCGAAGGGCTTCATGCCGGACGGCGAGGGCCTGGCGCTCTACGAGACGGCCCTCGACTACGGGACGCGCCTGGCCGCCACCGGACCGATCCTGGAGGTCGGCACGTACTGCGGCAAGTCCGCCGTCTATCTGGGGGCCGCGGCCAGGGCTGCGGGGACGATCGTCGTCACCGTCGACCACCACCACGGCTCGGAGGAGAACCAGGCAGGCTGGGAGCATCATGACCCGTCCCTCGTCGACCCGAGCACCGGGCGGATGGACACGCTTCCCAAGTTCCGGAAGACGATCGCCGCCGCCGGGCTGGAAGACGAGGTCGTCGCCGTCGTCGGGCAGTCCCGCACAGTGTCGGCCCTCTGGCGGGCACCGCTGGCGCTGCTCTTCATCGACGGCGGCCATGCCGAGGAGCACGCGCAAGCCGACTACGAGGGCTGGACGCCCCATGTCGCCGTCGGCGGAGCCCTCGTGATCCACGACGTCTTCTCAGACCCCGAGGACGGCGGGCAGGCCCCCTACCACCTTTACCTGCGCGCAATGGAGAGCGGCGCGTTCGAGGAGCGGCGCGCGGAAGGCTCGCTCCGCATCCTGGAACGCACCAACGACACCGACCCGGTGCGCTGACCCGCCGCGTGCCGCCCTGAAGCCCGGACAGGGGCGGCACGCCGCGGACCGGCGCTAGCGGGCCGCCGAGACCAGCGCGCAGCCGCACGCCAGCGGGTCGGACGCCTCGGACGGGCCCAGCGGCCGTCCCGCGATCTCCTTGAACAGCCGCGCGCCGGGGGAGGCGTCCGCCAGCGCGTCCGCCGCCAGGACCACCGCGGCCGCCGTGTAGGTGGAGCGGTCCCCGGGGAAGTGCCGCCGGTTCTCGAACTGCCAGCCCGTCCAGTACGAGCCGTCCTCGTGCCGCAGATGCTGGATGGTCGTGAACAGCTCCAGCGCCCGGTCGCGGTCGCCGGCCGCGTCCAGCGCCAGCACCAGCTCGCAGCTCTCCGCCGCCGTCACCCACGGCTGGTCGGACACGCAGCGGCAGCCGAGGCCCGGCACGACGAACGTGTCCCAGCCCTCCGCGAACCGGCGCGCCGCGGCCTCGCCGCGCACGGGGCCGCCGAGCACCGGGTAGTACCAGTCCATCGACCAGCGGCCCTTGTCGGCGAACGCCTCCGGATGCGCGGCCACCACGTGCCCGAGCTGGTCGGCGGCGAGCTCCCACTCCGGCTGGTGCTCGCCGAGATGCTCGGCCAGCGCGACCGCGCACCGCAGCGACTGGTGGATCGACGAACAGCCGGTCAGCAGGGCGTGGTCGGACGCCTCGCCGTTCTCGTGCCGCATCCAGATGATCTCCCCGCGGCGGGTCTGCAGGCCGAGGGTGAACTCGACCGCCCGCCGGACCGCGGGCCACATCCGCCGCGCGAACTCCTCGTCGCCGGTCATCAGCAGCTCGTGCCACACGCCCACCGCGACGTAGGCGGCCTGGTTGGACTCGCCGCCCGGCTCGGTGACCTCGCCCAGCACCCATTTGGCGGGCCACGACCCGTCCGGCCGCTGGACGTCGCGCAGCCACTCGTAGGCCCGCCTGGCCTCCTCGCCGAGCCCGGCGACGCTCAGCGCCATCGCGGCCTCGACGTGGTTCCAGGCGTCCACATGGCCGGGGACGCCGCCCGTGGGGGAGAACCAGGGGATCGCGCCGGACTCCTCCTGCTGCGCGGCGATGCTGCGTGCGGTCGCGGCGACGTCGTCGGGCGACAGGACTCCGGTCACTGAGGGCGGGCGGGTCTCAGACCGCATCCGCCGTCTCCTTCGCCGGGGCGGCAGGCGTGCCGGGCTTGGCGGGCTTCGCGAAGTAGACGACGACGCTCTTGCCGATCAGCGGGTTCATCACGCGCTCGGCCACCCGGGTGGCGAGCGGGCGCTTCATGATGTCCCACACGAGGATCTGGTGGTAGGCCTTGGCGAGCGGGTTGCCGTCGTTGTCCACGCCGACCGCGCACTTGATCCACCAGTACGGCGCGTGCAGCCCGTGCGCGTGGTGGTGGCCGCCGACCCGGAAGCCGATCGACTTCAGCTTGGCCTCCAGCTCGGCGCGCGTGTAGATCCGCACGTGCCCGCCGGGCGCCGTGTGGTAGTCCTCCGACAGGGCCCAGCACACCCGCTCGGGCAGCCAGCTCGGCACCGTCACCGCGAGCTTCCCGCCCGGCCTGAGGACGCGCAGCAGCTCCCGCATCGCCTTCATGTCGTCGGGGATGTGCTCCAGGACCTCCGACGCGACGATCGCGTCGAAGTGGTCGTCGGGGAACGGCAGGTCGAGCGCGTCACCCTGCACGGTCTCTGCGGTCGCGTCCTCGGGAACGTCGCCGTCGAGGCTCATCGCCCCGAACATCTTCTCGACGCTGGACAGCTCCTCGGCGTCCTGGTCGAAGGCCACGACGTGCGCACCCCGCCGGTACAGCTCGAAGGCGTGCCGTCCGGCGCCGCATCCCATGTCGAGGACGCGGTCTCCGGGGTCGACGCGGAACCGCTGGAAATCCACGGTCAGCAGGGTCGTGCTCCTTTCATGCGAGGGACGCCCGGATGGGCGCCCTTCAGCCCTTGCCCTTGCCCGCGGCGAGCCGCAGGTAGTTCTGCTGGGTGATGGCGGCCCGGTAGTGCTCGACCGTGGCCTTGGCCACCGCGGGCCAGGCGAAACGTTGCTGGACGCGGGCCAGGCCGGCGTCGCCGGCCCGCGCGCGCTCCTCGGCGGAGTCGTGCAGCCGGTGCAAGGTCGCGGCCAGCTCCTCCACGTCCCCGGGCGCGACGAGGACGCCCGCGTCGCCGACGACCTCGGGCAGCGCGCCGGCGCGGCTGGCGACCAGCGGCGTCCCGGACGCCATGTGCTCCACGGCGGGCAGCGAGAAGCCCTCGTAGCGGGACGGGACGACGGCGATCTCCGCGGACGCGAGCAGGTCGCCCAGCTCGTCGTCGCTGATGCCGCTGACGAACCGCACCCGGTCGCCGAGGGCCAGTTCCCGCACGAGCTTGTCGGTCGGGCCGTCCTTCTGCGGCTTGCTGACGACGATGACGTGCACGTCCCGCTCGGTGGCGAGCTTGGCGACCGCGCGCAGCAGCACGTCCACGCCCTTGATCGGCGCGTCCGCGCTGGCCATCGCGACGATCCGGCCGGGGACGCGCTCGCCGCGCGGGTGGAAGATGCGGGTGTCGACGCCGAGCGGCAGGATGTCGATGTCGCGCGGGTCGACCTTGAAGTCCTTGACGATGTCGACCTTGGACGACTCCGAGACCGTGAGCACCGGGCCGATCCGCCGCGACACCTGCGACTGCATCCCGACGAACCCGTACCAGCGGAACTTGCCGAGCTTCTGCTTGATGCCGCGCGCCGCCTCCAGCTCGATCCGCCGGTCGACGCTGATCGGGTGGTGGATGCTGGTCACCAGCGGCAGGCCGAGCCGGGCGATGCCGAGGTTGCCGAGACCGAGGACCTGGTTGTCGTGCACGACGTCGAAGTCGCGGCCGCGCCCCTTCAGCAGCCGCAGGGCGCGCAGGCTGAAGGTCAGCGGCTCGGGGAAGCCGCCCGTCTTCATGTGCGCGAACTCGAGGACGTCCACCCAGTCGCGGAACTCCTTCAGCGCCGGGTAGCGGAACGGGTCCTCGTCCCGGTACAGGTCCAGGCTCGGGATCTTCGTGAGGGCGATCTCCTCGCGGTCCAGCTCCGGATACGGCTGCCCGGACAGCACCTCGACGGTGTGCCCGAGATCGGCCAGTTCCCGGCTCAGATGCCGGAGGTAGACGCCCTGGCCGCCGCAGTGCGGTTTGCTCCGGTACGAGAGCAGAGCGACACGCAACGGACCGTCCGGGCGGGACGGAACGTCCGGCCCGCCTGCCTCACCCACGCCATCCCCTGCCCACGCACCACTCCCGTCACTCTCGCGAACCGCTTCACACCACGAAGGGCCACACCACGATGGGTCCCGCCACGAAGGGTCACACCGGCCGCACACGCACCGGCATCTCCTTGATGCCGTTGATGAAACTAGACCTTAGCCTCCTTACGTTACCGTTGAGTTCAATATTGGGCATGGCGTCCAAAAGTGTTTCGAAGAGCACACTGAGCTCGAGTCGGGCGAGGTGGGCACCGAGGCAGAAGTGCGGCCCTCCGCCGCCGAACCCGATGTGCGGGTTGGGGTCGCGTCCCACGTCGAAGGCGTACGGGTCGGCGAACACCGACTCGTCGCGGTTCGCGGAGGCGTAGAAGACCACGACCTTGTCGCCCTCGGCGATCCTGCGGCCGCCGAGCTCGGTGTCCCGGGCGGCCGTCCGCTTGAACAGGTTGACCGGGGTGACCCAGCGGACGATCTCGTCCGCCGCCGTCCGGACCAGGGACCGGTCGGCCCTGAGCCGCTCCCACTGCTCCGGATGCTCCAGCAGCGCCAGCATGCCGCCGCTCGCCGCGTTGCGGGTCGTCTCGTTGCCCGCGACCGACAGCAGCATCACGAACAGTTCGAACTCGTCCCCGCTCAGCACCTCCCCGTCGTTGCCCGGCTGGAGCAGCCTGGTGACGATGTCCTCGCGCGGGTTCTCGCGCCGGTCGGCGGCCAGGACGTTCGCGTACGCGTACAGCTCCGTCGCGGCGGCCTGGCCCTCCTCCGGCGTCCGCTGGAACTCCGGGTCGTCCCCGCCGATCAGCGTGTTCGACCAGTTGAAGATCTTCTCCCGGTCCTCCGGCGGGGCGCCCAGCAGCTCGCAGATCACGTACAGCGGCAGCGGAGCCGCCAGGTCCCGGACGAAGTCGGCCTCGTCCCCCCGCTCCGCCGTCTCGGCGACCAGTTTCCGGCAGATCTCCCTGATGTGCTCCTCCAGCGCGCCTATGGCGCGCGGGGTGAAGCCCCGGTTGACGATGCTCCGCTTGCGCGAGTGCTCCGGCGGGTCCTGGTTGAGCATCATCATCCGCTGCAGGACGAGATGCTCCTCCTCCGGTTCCTCGAACAGCGCGAGCCGCCGCCACGACGAGAACACCTCCGGATGCCGTGACACGTGGACCACGTCCTCGTGCCGGGTGACCGCCCAGAAGGGCGGGAACTCCCGGTCCGGGTCGCCGTGGTGCCGGTGCACCGGATCGTGCTCGCGCAGCCACGCCAGCTGCCCGTGCGGGACGCCGCCGTGCTCGTACGCGCCCGGGTCGACCAGCTCGATGTCGGGGGCGGCGTCGGGGGTGTTCGTGTCGTAGGTGGCGGTCACCGGAACCTCCTCGGGTCAGGACGGGGTGAAGCGCACCGGCAGGTCCTTGAGCCCGTTGACGAAGTTCGACCGGAGCCGGCGCGGTTCGCCGGCCGGCGCGATGTCGGGCATCCTGTCCAGGATGGTCTCGAAGATGATCTTCAGGTTCATCCGGGCCAGGTGGGTGCCGAGGCAGAAGTGCGGGCCGCCGCCCCCGAACCCGATGTGCGGGTTGGGGTCGCGGCCCACATCGAACGCGAACGGGTCGTCGAACACCCGCTCGTCGCGGTTCGCCGATCCGTAGAACAGGACGACCTTGTCGCCCGCCTTGATCTCCTTGCCGCCCAGTTCGACGTCGCTGAGGGCGGTCCGGCGGAACTGGTTGATCGGGCTGACCCAGCGGACGATCTCCTCTACCGCGGTCGGCAGCAGGCTGCGGTCGGCCTTCAGCCGCTCCCACTGGTCGGGCCGCTCGAAGAACGCCTGCATGCCGCCCGCCGTCGCCGTCCGCGTCGTCTCGTTCCCGGCGATCGACAGCATGATCACGAAGAGCTGGAACTCCTCCTCGCTGATCCGCGACCCGTCGGCGTCGGGGGTGAGCAGCTTGGTCACGATGTCGTCGCGCGGTGTCGACTCCCGGCTGCGCGCCAGCTCCCCGGCCCAGCCGGCGAACTCGGCGGCGAACTGCGCCGACTCGTCCCGGTCGCCGCAGAACTCGGGGTCGTTGAACGCGACCAGCTTGTTGGACCAGTTGAAGATCTTCTCCCGGTCCTCCAGCGGTGCGCCGAGCAGCTCGCAGATCGTGTAGAGGGGCAGCGGCGCGGCGAAGTACTCCACGAAGTCACACTCGCCCATGGGAGCCGCCTTGTCGATCAGCTGGTGGCAGATTTCCCGGATGTGGTCCTGCAGCCCCCCGATCATGCGCGGTGTGAAGCCCTTGTTCACCATGGAGCGGAGCTTCGTGTGGTCCGGGGGATCCTGGAACAGCATCATCTGCCCGTAGAGGGCGATGTCCTCGTCGCTGAACTCCTCGAACATCGCCGAACGGGCCTGGGACGAGTACGGGTCGGCGCGCCGGGACACCTGTACGACGTCCTCGTGCCGAGTCACCGCCCAGAACCCCGGCACCCCGTCGTTCGGGTCCTGGTGCCAGTGGACGGGGTCGTTGTCGCGCAGCCACGCGAACTGCTGGTGCGGGATGCCTCCGCGCTCGTACACCCCGGGGTCGATGATGTCGATCTCGGGGGCGCGGAACGGCCGAGTGGCCGATGCGATGGACGTCTCAAGTGCCATGGGCAAGACCCTTCATGCGGAGTGGGGAACTCGACTCGACGGCGTGGGACGGGCCGTGCGACCGGGCGCTTGCCCGGCCGCAGACTTAGAACAGGTTCTAACATGAGACTCCAGTCTCATCAAGAGTCCAGCCTCTAGGAGTGACGCGCATCGCACCGCACCGTCACCCCGCCCGGCACCGCGTTCAGGCCGCGCTCGTCCAGCAGACGCAGGAACCGGGCGATGCCGTCGGCGCCGCCGCACCCCTGCGGCCCCGGCTCGGAAAACGGGTTGTGAGGCACCTGGGCACGGTTGGTAGCGTCGATCCCGTGCAACGCCTGTTCTTCCTCTGATCCCTCTCCGGACGGCCCGTCCCTCGCCCCGAGCGAGCCACGGGCGGTCTGATGCTGCCCTGAGTCAGCTCGAAGGCGCGCCTCTCTACACGTGTCTCCACGTGCGCGCCTCCGTCCGGAGGAAGAATGACCATCTCCATCACCCTGCCCGCGCGCGCCCGGGCACAGCTCACAGCCGAGAACATCCGCGTCGTCCGTGGCGGGCGAACCGTCCTGGACGGCGTGAACCTGACGGTCTCCCCGCAAGCGCGCTGGGGCGTCGTCGGCGAGAACGGCCGGGGAAAGACGACCCTGCTTCACGTCCTCAGCGGGGCGCTGGTCCCCGACGAGGGCGACGTCCAGCTCGTTGGGACCTACGGGATCGCCGAGCAGGCCCTGTCCTACGACCGGCTGGCCGCTGGAACCGGCGCCACGGTCGGCGAGGCCATCGACATGGAGCTCGCGGACGCCCGCGCGGCCCTGAAGGCGTTCGACGGCGCCGCGCAAGCCCTGGCCGAGGGACGGCCCGGCGCGGAGCAGGACTACGCCACCGCGCTGGACGCGGCGGAGGCGCTCGACGCCTGGGACGCCGACCGGCGCGTCGACCTCGCCCTGGAGAACCTGGGCGCGGTCACCGACCGGAGCAGGCGGCTGGCAGAACTGTCGGTCGGGCAGCGCTACCGGGTCCGGCTCGCGTGCCTGCTCGGCGCCGAGCACGACTTCCTGCTCCTGGACGAGCCGACGAACCACCTGGACGCGGCGGGCCTGGAGTTCCTCACCGCGAGGCTGCGGGCCCATCCCGGCGGCGTCGTGCTGGTCAGCCACGACCGGGCGCTGCTCTCGGACGTCGCGACGACGGTCCTCGACCTCGATCCGAGCCGGGACGGGCGGCCGAACGTCTACGGGGACGGGTTCGCCGGCTACCGGGAGGGCCGCGAGGCGGAACTCCGGCGCTGGGAGGACGAGTACGAGCAGCAGCGGGCCGAGCACGCGCGGCTGACCCGCGACCTGTCGGAGGCGCAGAACCGGCTTGTCACCGGCTGGCGTCCGGACAAGGGGACGGGGAAGCACCAGCGCGCCACCCGCGCCCCCGGCGTCGTCCGGGCCGTGCACCGGCGCCGCGACGACCTGGAGAGGCACGCGGTGACCGCTCCGGTGCCGCCGCGGCGCTTCAGGATGCCGGACCTGCCGGCCCGTCCCGGCGTCTCGCTGCTGAGCGCCGACGGCGTGCGCGTGGACTCCCGGCTGCACCAGGAGGTGTCCGTGTCCCTGGAGCCGGGGTCACGCCTCGTCGTCACAGGCCCGAACGGGGCCGGGAAGTCGACGCTCCTGGCGGTGCTCGCGGGACACCTGCCCCCGACGAGCGGGACGGTGCGGCGGGCGCGCGAAGCGCGCGTGCGGCTGCTCGCCCAGGAATCGCCGCATGCCGACGGCAGGCGCGCCCACGACGTGTTCTCCGCGCATACCGGACGCCTGATCACCTCGGGCGTCCTCGGCGAGGACGAGGCGGTCTCCCTCTCCGCCCTCGGCCTGCTGCCGCCGGCCGACCTGGGCAAGCCGGTGGGCGAGCTGTCGATGGGGCAGCAGCGCCGCCTCGACCTGGCGATGGCGCTGGCGGCGCGCCCGCACGTGCTGCTGCTGGACGAGCCGACCAACCACCTGTCGATCGCCCTGGTGGACGAGCTGACCGACGCCCTGCACGCCACGGCGGCGGCCGTGGTCCTGGCGACGCATGATCGGCAGCTCCAGCGCGACACCGCCGCCTGGCCCCGCCTGGCGCTCGCCCCCGCGCGCCCGCCCAGCGGGAACGCGGCTCAGCGGAGCACGTAGCGGATGGGGTCGTCCGTCCCTTCGCGGCGGGCGACCCCCCTGGTCTCCAGGGTCCGGATGTGGGCGGCGGCCTCGGCCGCGGCCATGCGGCGGGAGCCCTGCGCCATGTCGGCCCAGGCGTGGCGCCAGGTCAGTCCCGCCGTGAGGTCCCACAGGGTGGTCGGACGCGACGACAGCAGGGCGGTCACCTCGGTCAGCCGCTCCTCGTGGTGCTCGATGATCTCCCGAGCGCGGCCGGACAGGCCGTTGAAGCGGTACTGGTGGGCCGGCAGGACCTGGTCCACCGACATCGCGGAGACCTTGTCGAGCGAGCCGAGGAACTGGCCGAGGGGGTCGACGTCCGGGATGTCGTAGGGGTAGAGGCCGACGTGCGGGGTGATGCGGGGGAGCACGTGGTCGCCGGTGAAGATGCGGTCGCCGTCCTCAAGGTGCAGGCAGATGTGCCCCGGGGAGTGTCCCGGCGTCCAGATGGTCCGCAGGCTGCGGCCCGGCAGGTCGACGAGCTCGCGGTCGGACAGCTCGCGGTCCGGGATGGCGGGCGGGTCGACCTGGCCGCCCTGGGGCGGATCGGTCAGCTCCGAGTCCGCCGCTCCGGCGCGGCGCAGCGAGTCCAGCTCGATGGTGCGCCGGTGGGCCCGGTCGGTGGTGTGGAACATCCGGACGAACTCCGCGTCCGCGTGGTGCATCGCGATCCAGGCGCCGGACGTGTCGCGGACGCGCCCGGCCAGCCCCGCGTGGTCGGGGTGGAAGTGCGTGACGACCACGCCGTGGACGTCGGCGACGTCGATCCCGAACGTGCCGAGGCCGTCGCGGAGGGCCGCCCAGGCGTCCTCGTGCTGCCAGCCCGCATCGATCAGGACGGGACCCTGGGGACTCTCCAGCGCGTACACGAGCGTGTAGGCGAGCGGATTGTCCGGGATCGGGACTGGAACGCTCCAGACTCCCGCGCCCAGGTCTTCGGGTTCCGGCTGCAAAGGAGAACCGCCTTTCGCGCCTGTGAGGGCCCCGGCCGTCGAGGCCGGGGCCCGTGATGGAGATCCGTTCAGATCCGTTCGAGGATGGTCGCCGTGGACAGGGCGCCGCCGCAGCACATGGTCACCAGGGCCGTTCCGGCGTCGCGGCGTTCCAGCTCGTGCAGCGCCGTCGTGATCAGCCGCGCCCCGGTCGCGCCGACCGGGTGGCCGATCGCGATCGCGCCGCCGTTGACGTTGACCCTGTCCATGTCGGGCTTGTGGACCGACGCCCAGGACAGCACGATCGACGCGAACGCCTCGTTGATCTCGGTGATGTCGATGTCGCCCATCGCCATGCCGGACTTCTGGAGGACGCGCTCGGTCGACTGGACCGGGCCGTCCAGATGGTAGTACGGCTCCGAGCCGACCAGCGCCTGGGTCTTGACGCGGGCGCGGGGACGCAGGCCCAGGGCCTTCGCCTTCTCCTCCGACATCAGCAGGACGGCGGCGGCGCCGTCGGAGATCTGCGACGAGGTGCCCGCCGTGTGCCGCCCTTCCGGGCCGAGGACGGGCTTGAGCTTGGCGAGGCCGTCGGCGGTGGTCTCGCGCAGGCCCTGGTCGCGGGTGACCTCGCGGGTCTCGCCGGTGACGTTGCCCTCGGCGTCCAGGACGGGCGCCGTGATCGGGGCGATCTCGCGGTCGAAGCGGCCGTCGGCCCAGGCCTTGGCGCCGAGCTGCTGCGAGCGGGCGCCGAACGCGTCCAGGTCGCCGCGGGTGATCCCGCGGCGGGCGGCGATCCGCTCGGCGGCCTCGAACTGGTTCGGCATGTCGATCGACCAGTCGTCCGGCCGCGGGTTCGCCGGCAGGACGTTGCTGCCGAGCGGCGCGCGGCTCATCACCTCGACGCCGCAGCCGATCGCGACGTCCACGACGCCGGCGGCGATCTGCGACGCGGCGAGGTGGACGGCCTGCTGCGCCGACCCGCACTGGGCGTCGATCGTGGTGACCCCGGTCTGCCAGGGCAGGCCCGCGTACAGCCAGGCGTAGCGGCCGACGTGCCCGCCCTGCTCGCCGGCCTGGGTCACGCAGCCCGCGAAGACCTGTTCGACCTCGGCTGCGTCGATTCCGGAGCGCCCGACGGCGGCGTCCAGCGCGTGCGCCAGGACGGCCTGGGCCTTGAGGCCCGCGAGCCAGCCGTTGCGCTTTCCGAGCGGCGTGCGCACCGCCTCGACGATCACCGGGGTACCCATATGGTCTCCTTCTAGAACGCGATTCGCATTCAACTGTAACCGGTTCTAGATTTCCTGGAAGGACCGTCCCACGGAGTAGGACGCCCGGCTCGGACGGGCTGATCGCGCGAGGTGTCGACTAGCCTGGGTTGCGGACCGCCCCCGGCGCCGGAGAGAACCTCATGGCCGCAGACTTCGACGAGCCCGTGTTCGACGACGACTTCATCAGGGGCGCCACGTTCACCGAGCCGAGCGCCCGGGAACGGCTCCAGCCGCCGAGCAGGCGCGAGCAGCGGCGGACACGCCGCGCCGCCAAGCGCGCCCGGCGGGCCGGCCGCACCCCCCTCCTGCGGCGCCGCCGCCGCGCCGGCGACCCGAGCCACCGCAAGGCCGTGGTCCAGCTGCTCGGCATCATCGCCGTGCTGTTCGCGATCTCGTTCGCCCTCTGGTGGTGGAACAAGCCGCCCGCGGAACCCGAGCCCGGCTACCAGATCGTCCCGACGGCCCCCGAGGCCCCGCCTCCGGAGCCTGAGGCGCCGGCCCCGGCGCCCTCCACCGAGCTCCCGAGCAGCATTCCCGAGGTCTGAGCCCGAGATCCAGGTCCCCGGGGGCCAGGCCCTGGTCTAAGAGAGCCGCACCCGCAGTTCGGCGTACGCGGGGACGAGGACGCGGCGGGCGGCGCGGCGGGAGACCACCCGGTACGGGCGGCCGCCGGACAGCAGCGTCTCCAGCATCCGGGCCACCTGCGTGCGGGCCACGGCGGCGCCGAGGCAGAGGTGGCGGCCGCCGCCGAACCACAGCTGGCGGGTCTCGGGCACGTACGCGCGGTGGACGTCGAACGGCCCGGCGCCGTTGGTCGCGCGGTAGGCCAGCAGCAGGACCCGGTCGCCCGCGCGGAGCCTGCGTCCCGCGACGGTCGCGTCCCGGGCCACGTGCCGCCCGATCACCGGCGCGGGGGTGGAGACGCGCAGGCCCTCGCGCACCGCGTTGTGCAGGAGCGAAGGGGCGGCGAGCAGGGCACGCTGCCGCCCGGTGTCGTGCAGCAGCGCCGCCGTGCGGACCGTCCCGGACGCGCCCGTCTCGGTGCCGGCGATCACCAGCAGGGTCGCCAGCCCGCGGGCGAGCGGCAGCCCGAGGCCCATCTCGCGGCAGCGGCCGAGGAGCGTGTCCGGCCCGGCCGTCCGGTAGGCGTGCGGGACGCCGGCGGTGATCTCGTCCACGATCGCGCGGGCGCCGGCGAGGACCGCCGGGTCGAGTTCGGTGGAGGCGGTCGTGCCCATCGCCAGCCCGGCCAGCCGCTCCCCGGCCGCGAAGATCTCCCGGTAGCGGCCGTCCGCCCGCCCGGCGGGCAGCCCGAGCAGGTCGGCGACCATCCGCCCGGCCAGGACGCGGGCGGCGTCGGCGACGTCGACGGTCCGGCCGGCGGCGAGACGGCGGGCCAGCACGGCGTGGGACGCGCCTTGGGAACGTTCCACCAGCGCACGCGCGGAATCCTCGGTGAACAGGTCGCGGGCACGGGCGCGGACCTCGGCGTGCCCGGCGCCGCCGAAGAACCGCGCCATCCCGTCCCCGAACAACTGTGTCCACAGGTGGCCGACGCCGCCCTCGCCGTTCATGCCGAACCGGTCGTGGTCGTTGAGGACGCGGCGGGCGATGACCGGGTCCGTCACCACCCAGCCGAGCTTCGGCACCCGCGCGATGGGGCCGGTGTGGCGCGCCGCCTCCAGCAGCGCGAACAGCCCGGGGTTCGCCGCCCACAGCAGCCGCGCCTCGTGGCGCGCGGCCGCGCCGATCTCCGCGCCGGTCTCGCCGGGGGACGCCGCGCCGGTCTCGCCGGGGAACTCTGTGCTGGTCACGCCGCAGATTCTGCCGGGTGGCGGAGCCGGGGGGAAACGCGGTAGTACTCAATCCGGATGAGTGGCGGTACTCACGGCGAACCGGGGTACAACGCCCACCCCTGTTCCGTAGGGTCGCTCTGTCCGGGAGCGTCCGGGGTCGGCGAGTCTGATCGTCCACGGAGCACGAGGAACCGGGGGAACCCCAGCCCATGAGAGCCCGCATCACCGCCGTCGCGGCGCATCTGCCCGAGCGGACGGTCACCAGCGCCGAGGTCGAGGCACGGGTCGCGGCCGAGAGCGCCACCGCGGACGGCGGGTACCGGCCGCATCCCACGATCGTCGAGCGGATGACCGGGATCCGCACCCGGCACGTCATGCGCGACGACGAGCAGGCGTCCGACCTTGCCGTCGCCGCCGCCCGCGACGTCCTCGCCCGGCGCGGCGTCCAGGCGGCGGGCATCGACCTGCTGGTGTTCGGGTCGGCCTCGCAGGACCTGATCGAGCCGGCCACCGCGCACATCGTCGCCGCCAAGCTCGGCGCCACGTGCCCGGTCTTCGACGTCAAGAACGCCTGCAACAGCTTCCTGAACGGCCTGCAGACGGCGGACGCGCTGATCCGCACCGGGCAGCACGAGCGGGTGCTGGTCTGCACGGGGGAGAGCCCGTCGCGCGCGATCCGCTGGAGGGTCCGCGACCGCGCCCAGTTCGTGGACGCCTTCGCCGGCTACACTCTCTCCGACGGCGGCGCCGCGATGCTCGTCGAGGCGGCCCCCGACGGCGGGATCTTCTACCGCGGCTTCGCCGCCGTCTCCAGCGCGTGGCGGATCGGGACGCTCCCGGCCGGCGGGTCGATGCACCCCCGCGACCCCGACCGCACCTACTTCAGCGGCGACGGGCGGCGGCTCAAGGACGCGTTCGTGGCCAACGGCGCGGAGATCTTCACGACCGCCCTGCAGAAGACCGGCCTGACGTGGGACGACTTCGCCGTCATCGCCGTCCACCAGGTGACGCTGCCGTATCTGGAGGTGCTCCGGTCGATCCTCGGCATCCCGTCCGAGCGGCTCGTCGTCACCCTTCCCGGCCATGGCAACGTCGCGTCCGCGAGCCTCCCGCTGCAGATCGCCACCGCCCTCGACGGGGGGCGCTGCGGACCCGGCGACCGCGTCGCGCTCATCGGCCTCGCCGGCGGCGTCAGCCTCGGCGTCATGTTCGCGGAGCTCTGATCATGAATCTGTGGGTCGTCGTCCCCGCCTATGACGAGGAGCGTTCGATCGGCGCGACGCTGCGCCGGCTCGCCCGGCAGACCGACACCGGCTTCACGCTCGTCGTCGTCGACAACGGCAGCACGGACGGGACGGCCCAGGTCGTCAAGGAGTTCGCCGCCGGGAACACGGCGTTCGACGTCCGGATCGTCCACGAGCCGGAGAAGGGGACCGGGGCCGCCGCCGACACCGGCGTCCGGCACGCCATCAGCGCCGGCGCCACGCACGTCGCCCGCACCGACGCCGACTGCCTGCCCCATCTCGGCTGGGTCGCCGCCGTGCGGCGCGCGTTCGGCGAGGGGCTGGAGATGGTCAGCGGGCCGCTGCTGCCCCGGACCGACGAGTTCCCGCTGAAGTTCTGGGAGCGGCGCCTGCTCCCGGCCGTCATCGACCTCGCCGCCCTCTTCGGACGCTTCCGCCCCGGCAACCAGGACCCTCTCTACCTCGGCCCCTACGTGATGATGCCGGGCTGCAACCTGGCCATCACCGCCGACCTGTACGAGCGGGCCGGCGGCTTCCCGCGCACCCGCATCGAGGACGTCCACGAGGACCGCGAGCTGGTCAACCGCGTCCGCCGCGTGACCGACGCCTACGGGCTGCGCAAGGACGTCGTGATGTACGGCTCGGTACGGCGGCTGCGGGCGTTCGGCCTCGTCCGGACGCTCGGCTGGTACGCCGACCACCGCTACACGCCACCCGTCGTCGACATCAGATGAACGTGGACAGCAGATGAACTGGGAACGGCGTCTCTACCTGACCGCGCATCCGTTCGCGTACCCGCTGCTGCGCGGGGTCGCGCGGCGCGGCCCGGCCGTCCGGGTGCCGGGGGTCGGCGTGGTCGTGAACGACGCCTCGGCGGCCCGCGAGGTCCTCATGGACGGCGAGACGTTCCGCAAGGACGGCCCAGGCTCGCCGGGCGAGCTGTGGACGCCGGTCCTGGGGCCGTCGGTCCTGCTCAACATGGAGGGGGAGGCGCACCGGGCCCTGCGCCGCCGCCTCACCGACCTGTTCGTCCCGTCCTATACCGAGGCCCTGTGCGCCCGCGTCCTGGCCGAGCCCCTCGACCGGCTCACCGGCCGTCTCGGACGCGGCGCGACCGTCGACCTGGTGGACGCCGCGCGGGTCATGGCCGGCGCGGTGATCGGCGAGGTCATCGGCCTGGACGCCAGGACCGAGGCGGCCTACCGGGACCTGTTCGAGCAGGGCGAGCGCATCGTCTCCATGATCTCGCTGCGGACCCGGCGGCTCTCCCCGTCCCAGGTGCGGCGGGCCCGCACCGTGCTCGACCCGCTCGGGGACATCGCGGCCAAGTCGTACCTGACGGGGGACGAGTCGACCGTGATGGGGCGGATGCGGGCCCTCGGCCTCTCCGAGGACGAGGCGAGAGGCGCCGCCGGCGCGTTCTTCCTGACCGGCACGGAGACGGTGGCCACGCTGCTGCCCCGGCTGGTCGCCCTCCTCGCCGACCACGGGCAGCTCGCCCGGGTCGCCGCTGACGGGGCGCTGCTCGACCCTGCCATCGAGGAGGCCATGCGGGTGACGACCCCGACGCCGGTCATGCTGCGCAGCGTGCACCGTCCCGCCACGGTCGGCGGCGTCGCGATCCGTCCCGGCGACCGGGTCCTGATCGCCACGCACAACTGCTGCCGCGCGCTCGGCCCGTTCGACCTCGACCGCCCCCACCCGCCCGAGCTGCGGCGGCTCTGGTTCGGCGCGGGACCGCACTTCTGCATCGGCTATCCGCTGGCCATGGCACAGATCCGGCTCGTCGCCCGCGCGCTCCTCGACGCCGGCCCGCTCAAGATCACGCGACGGTCGGCGGCGCGCGGCGTGCTGATCCCCACGTACCGGTACCTGGCCGTCCGCGCGGAACGGGACACGCGATGACCCTGGTCCCGCGGCTGCTCGACCAGGCCGCCCGGACGCCCGGCGAGGTCGCGCTCGTCGCCGGGGACGGCACGCACCTCACCTACGGCGACCTGCGGCGGCAGGTGCTGGCCGTCCGGCACGGCCTGCTGTCGCGCGGGCTCGCGGCGGGCGACGGGGTGCTGTTCTCCGTCCGGCCGTCGCCCGAGTCGCTCGTCCTCGCGCTGGGCGTGGTCGCGGCCGGGGGAGTGGTCGTGTTCGCCGATCCGGGAGCCGGACCGGAGATGTTCACCGCGCGGCTGCGGCTGGCGCGCCCGCGCTGGTCGGCGGCCGAGTCGGTCCTGTACGCGGGGAGCCGGCTGCGTCCCGTCCGGGCGTACGCGCGGCGCCGCGGGCTGCTCCTGCCGAACCTCGCCGACCTGCGGATCCCGGGCGAGGGCCCGATGCGGCACATCCACGTCGGCCGCCGCCTTCCAGGCGTCCCGCGCGGCGCGCTGTCGTTCGAGCGCCTGACCGGGGGAGCCGCACCCGAACCCGGCACCGGCGGCGACCCGGACGCGCCCGCCGCCGTGATCTTCACCTCGGGGACGACGGCCGATCCGCGCGCCGTCGTCCACACCCAGGCGTCCCTCGCCGCGGCCCTCGATCTCTTCCGGGCCCGGCTGCCGCTGGGGCCCGGCGACGTCGTCCACACCGACCAGCTCATGCTCGGGCTCCCGACGCTGATCGCGGGGGCGCGCTGGTCGATGCCGCCGCTGTTCTGCGCGCCCGCCGACTTCGCCCGGCTGATGCGGGAGCGGGAGGCCACGCACACGTTCTGCGTCCCCGTGCACCTGGCCGAGGTACTGGACGCGGCTCCCGAGCTGCCGCCGTCCCTCCGGTACGTGCTGCTGGGGGCGGCGCCCGCGCCCGCGGCGATCCTGCGGCGGGCCGTCGCGGCGGCGCCGTCCGCCGAGGTCCTGTCCGTCTACGCGATGACCGAGGTCCTGCCGGTGGCGATCGCGTCGGCGCGGGAGAAACTCGCCCACACCGGATCGGGCGACCTCCTGGGAGCGCCGCTGCCCGGTGTCGGCGCGCGGCTCGCGGACGACGGCGAGCTGCTGCTGTCCGGCCCCAGCCTGTGCCGCGGCTACCTCGGCGGGGACCCCCTCACCGAACTGCCGACCGGCGACCTCGCGCGCCTGGACGGCGGCCGCCTCGTGCTCACGGGACGCAAGAAGGACATGCTGATCCGCGGCAAGTTCAACCTCTACCCGGGCCTGTACGAGCCGTCGATCGCCGCGCTCCCCGGTGTGGCCGAAGCAGCCATCGTGGGCGTGCCCGATCCCGGAACCGGGGACGAGGAGGTCGTCCTGGCCGTGGTCGGCCCCGGCGACCTGCCCGCCCGGCTGCGGCGCAGCCTCCCGGACGTCATCGACCACGACGCCCTGCCCGACCGGATCGTCGTCCTGGACGCACTGCCCCGTTCCGGCAGGACGCGCAAGCTCGACCGCGACCGCCTCCGCGAGCTGGTGACCGCGTGAGGGTCGCGGTGACGGGGGCGTCGGGGTTCGTCGGCGGCGCGGTGTGCCGGGCGCTCGCCTCCGAGGGCATCACGACGTACGCCTACGGCCGCCGTCCCTCCGTGGCCGCGCCGCATCTGGGCGGCGCGGCCTACCGGTCGTGGGACCTCACGCACGGCCCGCTCGCGGACGCGCCCGGTGTCGACGCGGTCGTCCACTGCGCGGGCAGCGCCACCGACTGGGGACCTGCCGCCGGCCTGTTCGCCGCCAACCTCACCGGTACCCGCACCGCCCTCGCGGCCTTCCCCGGAGCCCGGTTCGTGCACGTCAGCACCGCCAGCGTGTACGACCCGTTCCGCCCGAGCGCCATGGCCACCGAGGACGAGGCGCCGGTCGGGCGCTACATGAACGCCTACGGCGCCTCGAAGGCCGCCGCCGAGCGCGCGGTCCTGTCCGCCGGCCGTGACGCGATCGTCCTGCGCCCGCACGCGGTCTACGGCCCCGGCGACACGACCCTGCTGCCGCGCGTCCTGTCCGCCGTGCGCGGCCCGGTCCTGCCCGCCGCCGGGACGGGACGCCAGCGCATCAGCCTCACCTCGATCGCCAACCTCGTCCAGGCGTGCCTCCTGGCCGCGACCGGCCCGGTGACCTCGGGCGTCTTCAACATCGCGGACGCCGCCCCGGTGACGATCGACGACGCGTTCCGGGAGATCCTCCGCGAGCGGGGGATACGGGCGAGGCCCGTCTACGTCCCGGCGTCCCTCGCCCGCCCCCTGGCCGCCGTGGCCGAGGGCGCGTTCCTTCTGGCCGGCCGCCCCGAACCGCCGCGCCTCACCCGTTACGCCATCAGCCATCTGGCCGTCGAGCGCACCCTCGACATCACCGCCGCCCGCGCGGACCTCGGCTACGACCCGCACGAGACGACCTTCACCGGCGCCGCCGGCTGGTAGTCGTCAACCTTGGGTTGACGTTCCTCGATCGTCAACCTAGGGTTGACGTATGACCGAACCCACGCAGCCCATCGGCCGGATCCGCCTCGACGACCTGATCGACGGCATCAAGAAGGTCCACACCGACACACTCGAACAGCTCAGCAGCGCGGTGATCGCCGCCGAGCACCTCGGCGACGTCGCCGACCACCTCATCGGCCACTTCGTCGACCAGGCCCGCCGCTCCGGGGCGTCCTGGACCGACATCGGCACGAGCATGGGGGTCAGCAAGCAGGCCGCCCAGAAACGCTTCGTCCCCAAGGGCCAGGCATCCGACCTCGACCCGCAGGAGGCCTTCTCCCGGTTCACCCCGCGCGCCCGCAACGTCGTCATGGCGTCGATGAACGAGGCACGCGCGGCGGGCAACGACCAGATCCGTCCCGTGCACCTCGTCCTCGGCCTGCTGTCCGAACCCGAGGCGCTCGCCGCGAAGGCGATCACGGCGCAGGACGTCCTGCTCGACTCGGTGCGCCAGGCCGCGACGGCCGCGCTGCCGCCGGAGTCCGAGAACGTCCCCGACCTCATCCCCTACGACGCGGACAGCAAGAAGGCCCTGGAACTCACCTTCCGGGAGGCACTGCGCCTCGGCCACAACTACATCGGCACGGAGCACATGCTGCTGGCCCTCCTCGAATTCGAGGACGGCACGGGCGTCCTGTCGGATCTCGGCATCGGCAAGGCGAAGGCCGAGACGCAGATCACCAGCGCTCTGACCGCCATCGCCGCGCAGCAGGGATGAGTTTCGAGCTTCCGGCTGGTCTGACCCGCCATGGAGAATCTCATCAAGGCCAACGGGATGGAACTGTGCACCGAGACGTTCGGCGACCCGGCTGACACACCGATCCTGCTGGTGGGCAACACGATGCTCACCTGGCCCGACGACCTCTGCACACGCCTGGCGACCCTGCGCCGCCACGTCATCCGCTACGACCTGCGCGACACCGGACGGTCCACGGCCGCCGACCCCGAGGCCCCCGAGTACACCCTGCGCGATCTGGTCGCCGACGCCGCCGGCGTCCTGGACGCCTTCGGCCTGCCCGCCGCGCACATCGCCGGCTTCGGCGCCGGCGGCTGGATCGCCCAGCTCCTCGCCCTCGACCACCCCGCCCGCGTCACGACCCTGACCCTGATCGCCACACGGCCGACCGCACCCGGCCCCAGCGACTCCGACCTGCCCGACCACGCACCGGAGCTGATGGAGCACTTCATGAACGGGCCCGAAGTCGACTGGACGGACCGCGCGTCCATCGTCGCCGCCATGCTGGAGGGCGCCCGCCACGTCGCCGGCCCCGCATTCGACGAGGCCGAGGCGCGCGAGGACATCGAGCGGATCCACGACCGCACGCCCGCCGCCGCCGACCCCGGCAAGGCGCACCGCGCCAACCAGATGGCGACCGCCTTCGCCGCTCTCGACAGCGGCCCCCGCTGGCGCGAACGCCTGGGTGACATCACCGCGCCGACCATGGTGATCCACGGCGAGGACGACCCGTTCTTCCCGCTCGGAAACGGCCAGGCCCTCGCCACCGAGATCCCCGGCGCCGAACTGATCACCCTCCCCGGGACCGGCAACGAACTCCCACGCCGCACCTGGGACACGGTCGTCCCCGCAATCCTCCGCCACACCTCCTGACGGAACTAATCGGGCATCAGGCGGAGGGCCAGGAAGAAGTCGACTCGGTCTTCCAGGCGGGAGAGGTCGCGGCCGGTGAGGTCCTGGATGCGCTGGATGCGGTAGCGGACGGAGTTGACGTGGAGGTGCAGCTGCTCGGCGCAGCGCGTCCATGAGCCGGAGTTCTGGAGGAAGGCCTCAAGGGTGTGGACGAGGTCGGCCCCGTGGGTCTCGTCGTAGGCGTGCAGCGGGTCGAGGAGCCGGACCCTGAACATCTGGCGGACGTCGTCGGGGACGCTGGCGAGCAGCAGGACGTGGGTGGCCAGCTCGTCGTGACGCACGACGCGGACGGGAGAGTGCGACTCCGGCGTCCGGGAGATGCGGATCCGGGTCGCGGCCAGGCGGCGCGCGTAGCGGGCCTCTTCGACGGCGCCGCGCAGCCCGGTCGCCGGCGCGATGCCGCTGACGCCCACGGCGATGCCGTCGGCGGAAAGGCCGGACGCCAGCGTGTGAAGGGCCTCCTGGACCGCGGCGGCGATGTCGCGCCCGGTCGCCGGGGCGAGGGCGAGCGCCTCGTCGTCCAGGAGGCCGACGAGGGGTCCGGTGTCCGGCAGGATCTCGGCGAGGACGGTGCGCAGCTCGCCGGGACGCAGGGTGCCGTGGGCGGACGCCGCGACGGCCACGAACTCGGCGGAGGGGGCCATGCCCGCCCGCTCCAGCAGCGGGACGATCCCGGTGCCGGTGGCGGCGGCCGTCACGGCCTCCTGCGCGACGCGGTGCTCGGTGTGCCGGCGGGCCCGTTCCAGGGCGACGATCGCGGCGAGTTCGGTGGCGATGGCGCGGCGCTCGGCCGGCCAGTCGGCGAAGTCGCCCTCGCAGGCGACGAACCAGTCGGCCACGCGGGACGTGGTGTCCGCCGCGACCGCGAAGATCGACGTGTCCAGCGCGGGGACATGGCATGGCAGGCGCGGTGCGGTGAGGAAGGCCCGGGCCAGGGCGGCGGGCTCGTCCGGCCGCGGGCCGGCGACGGCGCGTCCGGTCGGGGTGAGCACGTGGCAGCGCATGCCGAGGTCGCGTCCGACCAGATCGAGGACGGCGCCGAGCCCGGTGCCCTCGACGAGCCGCCGGTGCCGGTCCAGGACGGCGGTCAGGTCGGCGGCGCGGGCGCCGGAGAGATGGCGGACGACCTCCTCGGTGACCGTCGCGAACGCGACGTCCTCGGGCACCTTGAACAGCGGGAGCCGGTGCCGCCGGCAGGCCTCGACGAGGTCGTCCGGGACGGTCCCCAGCGCGAGGTCCCAGGCGGCGAGGCCCGAGACGCCCGCGCCGGCGAGGGCCCGCACGAAGGCCTCCGAGTCGGCCGGCCGCGACCGCCAGACGAGCCCGGTCAGCACCAGTTCCCGTCCGCGCAGGTAGCGGCCGGGGTTGAGGAGGTCGGTCGTGACGACCCATCTGATCGTCCGGTCCAGCTCCTCCTCCCCGGTGAGGATCTCCAGCCGCAACGCGGGCATCCCGAGCAGGGAACGCAGCCTCATATGTAGCAACCTACAAACGCCCGCGTGTCCGGGGCGGCACAGTTCGGACGTCCTGTGCCTCGACCGGCCTGCGGGAGCCTGTGTGTACTGCAGGCGGTGAGGGGAGGAGCGGGTGCTGTTCACCGAGACGGAGCTGTCGGCGTGCTGCGCGTCGCGCCGGTGGGTCGCGGCGGTCGCCGGGCGGCCCTACCGCGATGCGGCGGAGCTGCGGGCGGCCGGGGCGAGCGCCCTGGACGGGCTTGAGTGGGCCGACGTGCAGGAGGCGCTCGCCGATCACCCGCGTATCGGGGAGCGGGTAAAGAAGGGCACCTGGTCGCGGGGCGAGCAGTCGGGCATGGACGCCGCGGAGGCGGAGGTGCGTGCCGCCCTGGTCGCGGGGAACCGTGCATATGAGGAGCGTTTCGGGCATGTGTTCCTGGTCTGCGCTTCCGGCCGCGGCGCCGGCGAGATGCTCGGTGACCTCCGGGAACGGCTGGGGAACGATACCGGTACCGAGCGGGCGGTCGTGCGGAGGGAGCTGGCCAAGATCGTCGATCTGCGGTTGGCGAAGCTGACGGAGGAGGAGCCTTGAGCCTGTCGACGCACGTGCTGGACGCCGCGAAGGGCCTGCCGGCGGCGGGCCTGGCCGTCCGGCTGGACCGGCGTTCGGCGGACGGCGGCTGGACGGCCCTGGCCGAGGCCCGCACCGACACCGACGGCCGGATCAAGGAATGGGGGGCCGCGCTGGAGAGCGGCGTGCACCGCCTCACGTTCGACACGGCGGGCCTGTCGGACTTCTACCCCGAGGTCACGGTGGCGTTCACCGTCACCGATCCCGGACGGCACCTGCACGTGCCGCTGCTGATCAGCCCGTTCGCCTACTCGACCTACCGAGGGAGCTAGGAACTCCGGACATGGACTTTTTGCGACCGGTGACCTGGGAGGACGCCCTCGCCGCGAAGGCCGGGCGGCCGGGCGCGCTGCCCCTCCAGGGCGGCACCGACGTCATGGTCGAGATCAACTTCGATGCGCGCCGGCCGGAGGCGCTGCTCGACCTGACCCGGATCCGCGACCTGGCCGGATGGGACACGGTGGACGGGCGGCTCCGCGTCGGCGCCGGCGTCACCTACACCCGGCTGATCGAGGAGCTGGGGGACCGGCTGCCCGGCCTCGCGCAGGCGTCCCGGACGGTCGGGTCGCCGCAGATCCGCAACCGTGGCACGGTCGGCGGCAACCTCGGCGCGGCCTCGCCCGCCGGGGACGGCCACCCGCCGCTGCTGGCGGGCGGCGCGGTGATCGAGGCCGAGTCGGCGGCCCGCGGCGTCCGGATGATCCCGGCGGCGGACTTCTTCACCGGGGTGAAGCGCAACGCGCTGGAGCCGGACGAGCTGATCCGCGCGTTCTGGACGGCCCCCGCGCCCGCCCCGCAGTACTTCTCCAAGATCGGCACCAGGAACGCCATGGTGATCGCGGTCTGCTCGTTCGCGGTCGCGCTGCACCCGGCGGAGCGGCGCGTCGGGACCGGCCTCGGGTCGGCCGCCCCGACGCCGCGCCGCGCCCCCGCCGCCGAGGCGTTCGCCTCCGGCGAGCTGGACTGGGACGGCCGGGGCCCGCTCGCCGAATCGGCGGCGCGGCGCTTCGGGGAACTGGTGACCGGGGCGGCGTCGCCGATCGACGACGTCCGGGGGACGGGCGGCTACCGGGGGCACGCCCTGTCGGTGATGGCGCGCCGCACGCTGACCTGGGCCTGGAACGACCACCGGACCGCCGGAAGGGAGGACCGCTGATGCGCGTCAACGTCACGGTGAACGGCTCGGCGGAGGCCGTGGACGATGTGTGGGAGGGCGAGAGCCTGCTCTACATGCTGCGGGAGCGGATGGGGCTCCCCGGCTCGAAGAACGCCTGCGAACAGGGCGAATGCGGCTCCTGCACCGTCTACCTGGACGGTGTCCCGGCGTGCGCGTGCCTGGTCGCGGCCGGCCAGGCGGAGGGACGGGACGTCCGCACGGTCGAGGGCCTCGCCGGGGGCGGGCCCGGCGAGGAGCGGCTCGACCCCGTCCAGGAGGCGTTCGCCGAGACCGGCGCCGTCCAGTGCGGGTTCTGCACGCCCGGCCTGATCGTCCAGTCGCACGACCTGATCGAGCGGAACCCCGCGCCGACCGACGCCGAGATCCGCGAGGCGCTCGCCGGCAACCTGTGCCGGTGCACCGGCTACGAGAAGATCCTGGACGCGGTGCGGCTCGCCGCCGAACGAAGGGCCGCCGAGCGGAAGGCCGCCGCGCAATGACGATCGTCATCGAGAACGCCCACGTCGTCACCGTCTCCGGCGGCGAGCACCCGGGCGGCCACATCGTGATCGACGGAGACCGCATCACCGCCGTCGGCCCCGGCCCGGCCCCCGCCGCACCGGCCGGAGGCACCGAGAGGATCGACGGGACCGGATGCCTCGCGACCCCCGGCCTGGTCAACACGCACCACCACCTCTACCAGTGGGCCAGCCAGGGCCTCGCCGTCGACAGCACGCTGTTCGAGTGGCTGACGACGCTCTACAGGCCGTGGTCGAAGATGGACGCCGAGGTCGTGGCCGGCGCGGCGAGCGCGGCCCTCGGATGGCTCGCCAAGTCGGGCTGCACCACCGCTTCCGACCACCACTACCTGTTCCCGAAGGGACGCGGCGACCTGTTCGCGGCGGAGATCGACGCCGCCCGGGAGGTGGGCGTCCGGTTCCATCCGTGCCGCGGGTCGATGGACCGGGGCGAGTCGCAGGGCGGGCTGCCGCCCGACGAGGTCGTCGAAGACCTCGACACGATCCTCGCCGAGACCGAGGCCGCGATCGACCGGTACCACGACCCGTCGCCCGGTTCCATGCTCCGCGTCGCCGTCGCGCCCTGCTCGCCGTTCACCGTCACCCGGGACCTGCTGGTCGGGTCGGCCGAGCTGGCGCGGGCGAAGGGCGTCCGGCTGCACACCCACCTCGCCGAGACGCTGGACGAGGAGGAGCACACGGCGGAGCAGTTCGGCATGACCCCGACCGAGTACATGGACTCGCTCGGCTGGCTCGGCCCCGACGTGTGGTTCGCGCACTGCGTCCACCTGCACGACACCGACATCAAGCGGCTCGCCGAGACCCGCACGGGCACCGCGCACTGCCCCAGTTCCAACGCCCGCCTCGGCGCCGGGATCGCCCGCGTGTCCCGCCTGCTGGAGGAGGGCGCGGCCGTCGGCCTCGGCGTGGACGGGTCGGCGTCGGCGGAACTCGTCCCCCTCGCCGGGGAGATCCGGCAGGCGATCTACATGCAGCGCGCCCGGTACGGGCCGACCGCGCTGACGTCCCGGCAGGCCCTGGAGATGGCGACGCTCGGCGGCGCCCGCTGCCTCGGCCGCGAGGACGACATCGGCACGCTCGAACCGGGCAAGCTCGCCGACATCGCGCTGTGGCGGGTGGACGGCTTCCACGCCGCGGTCGCCGACCCGGTCGTCGCCTTCTCGTTCGGGAAGACCCCGCCGCTGCGGCGGCTCCTCGTCGGCGGCCGCACCGTCGTCGACGACGACACGCTCGTCACCGTCCCCCAGGACGAGGCCGGGCGCCGCGGCGCCGACGCGCACCGCCGGCTGATGAGGCTCGCGCAGGAGGTGCTCTGATGGCGGCACCGGTGAGAACCCCCGGACACGTCGCCGCGCCGGGGCTGGGCGGCGTCGGCGAGAGCCCGCTGCGACCCGACGGCACGCTCAAGGTCGCGGGCGAGTTCGCCTACGCGTCCGACCTGTGGATGGACGGGATGCTGTGGGGCGCGACGCTGCGCAGCCCCCACCCCCGCGCGCTGATCAGGTCGATCGACATCGCGGCGGCGCTCGCGGTGCCCGGCGTCCGCGCCGTCCTCACCCACGAGGACGTGCCGGGACGCAAGGTGTTCGGCATCGACCTCACCGAGGACCAGCCCGTCCTGGCCGTCGACCAGGTCCGCCACGAGGGCGAGCCGGTCGCGCTCGTCGCCGCCGACCATCCGGAGACCGCCCGGCGCGCGATGGACAGGATCGCGGTCGGCTACGACGTCCTGACGCCGGTCACCGACCCGCGCGCCGTGCTCGCCGACCCGGAGGGGCGGAAGGTCCAGGACCGCGGCGGCATCACCCGCCACCAGCCGGTCCGCGCCGGAGACGTCGGCGCCGCCAGGGCGGAGGCGGACTTCGTCGTGTCGGGAGAGTACGAGGTCGGCATCCAGGACCAGGCGTTCCTCGGCCCCGAGGCGGGCCTGGCGGTCCCCGCCGAGGACGGCGGCGTCGACCTCTACGTCTCGACCCAGTGGATCCACAACGACCTCAAGCAGATCGCGCCCTGCCTCGGCCTCGCCGAGGACCAGATCCACATGACGCTCGCGGGCGTCGGCGGCGCGTTCGGCGGGCGCGAGGACCTGTCGATGCAGATCCACGCGGGGATGCTCGCCCTGCACACCGGCAGGCCCGTCAAGATGTCGTACAACCGGTACGAGTCGTTCTTCGGGCACGTCCACCGGCATCCCGCCCAGATGCGCTACGAGTACGGCGCCACGGCGGACGGGCGGCTCCTGTACGCCGACGTCGAGATCGTCCTGGACGGCGGCGCGTACACCTCGTCCACGATGAACGTCACCGGGAACGCGGCGTCCCTCGGCGTCGGCCCCTACGAGATCCCCAACATCAGGATCGACGCGTACGGCGTCTACACCAACAACCCGCCGTGCGGCGCGATGCGCGGGTTCGGCGCGGTGCAGGCGTGCTTCGCCTACGAGTCGATGATGGACAGGCTCGGCGCGGCCACCGGGCTCGGCCCGGTCGAGATCCGCCGCCGCAACGCCGTCTCGCAGGGCTCCAGGCTTGCGACCGGTCAGGTCATCGACTCGCCGGCGCCGCTCGCCGGGATGCTGGACCGGCTGGAGGCGATGCCGATGCCGCCGCCGCTCGACCCGTCCGACCTCAGGAACCTGCCGGGCGGCGTATCGCAGACGACCCGCGGCGAGGGCGTCGTGCGGGGCGTCGGGTACGGCGTCGGGATCAAGAACATCTGCTTCTCCGAGGGGTTCGACGACTACTCCACCGCCCGCGTCCGGCTGGAGGTCATCGGCGGCGAGGCGACCGTCCTCGTGCACACCGCCGCGGCCGAGGTCGGGCAGGGGCTCGTCACGATCCAGGCGCAGATCGCCCGGACCGAGCTGGGCGTGCAGAAGGTCGTCATCGCCCCGGCGGACGACCGGGCCGGCGACGCGGGTTCGTCCAGCGCGTCCCGCCAGTCCTACATGTCGGGCGGCGCGGTCAAGACGGCCTGCGAGGCGGTGCGCGCCGAGCTGCTCGCCCTGGCCGCGCGCCGCCTGGCCCGCCACGACCTCTCCACCGCCGGCGGCAAGATCGTCTCTCGCGCGGACGGGGTGCTCGGCACCATCGAGGACGTCCTCGGCGACACCGTCATCGAGGAGACCCGCGAATACCGCCACCGCCCCACGACCGCCCTGGACCCGATCACAGGCCAGGGCGACAGCCACACCCAGCTGGCCCTCTGCGTCCACCGCGCCGTAGTGGACGTGGACGTCGACCTGGGCCTGGTCAAGGTCGTCGAAATGGCCGCCGTCCAGGACGTAGGGAAGATCATCAACCGGACCGGGGTGGAGGGCCAGATCCACGGCGGCTCGGCCCAGGGCCTGGGCCTCGCCCTGATGGAGGAGATCGTCGTGACGGACGGCCTCGTCAGGAACCCGTCCTTCACCGACTACCTGATCCCGACGATCCTCGACATGCCACCGATGCGCCTGGACATCCTGGAGAACCCGGACCCCGCCGCCCCCTACGGCCTGCGAGGCGCCGGAGAACCCCCGAC
>NZ_SMKK01000064.1 GCF_004348425.1 Actinomadura sp. 7K507 | reverse complement strand
GCCCTGGGCGCCGGCGGTGCCGCCCTTCCCGTCGTCGAGCAGCGGCAGGAGGAGCACCACCACGGCGGCCGCCACCAGCGCGGTGGTGCCGGCGTAGCCGGCGATCCGGAACAGGACCGACCGGGTCCGGCGCACCGGTCTCCTGGACTTCATCTCCGCCTTCTCCCCGGTCGCGTGTGAGCGACGAGGCTACCAATTCAGGGGTGCGCCCACTCACCCGTCGGCGCGGCCGGGGGCGGGGGCGGCGAGCAGCCGGGTCAGGGACCCGAGGTCGCGGGCGGCCGCCGCCGGCTCGCCCAGCGGCGCCACGACATGGCTGACCGTCAGCCGCACCAGCGACTCCACCAGCAGGTCCTTCACTCCGGCGGGCACGGCGGGCCAGGTCGAGTCCGCGTAGCCGCGCAGGGCCGCGATCACCTCGGTGAGGACCGGTTCCTGACCCCGGGTGGCCAGCGCGATCAGCTCGTCGTCCGGGTACCGCGAGGCACCGAGGATGCTTCGCAGCAGCGTCCGGCGCCGCCCCTCGTCGATGACGAAACCCACCGCGGCCTCCACCGCCGCGGGGAGGTCGTCGAGGTGCCGGTCCATGCGCTCCTGCACTCCGCCCACCAGAAGGCCGATCTCGCGTTCGACGAGGGCGCGGCCGAGCCCGACCTTGGAGCCGAACTCGTTGTAGGCGGTCTGGCGGCTGGCCCCGGCGAGCCGGGCGACCTGCGCGAGGCGCAGCGACTCCCAGTCGCCGTCCTCCACGAGGGCGTAGGCGGCGTCGAGGAGCCGCTCACGCGGGGCACCCGGTTGACGGTTCCCGCGGTTTCGCCCATCACGCGACACGGCATCGCCCCGGAAGTTGTGCCCGGCGGGACAAGAGAACCCCGGGACACCTGCCGGATAGTGCCCCAGGTGAAGATCATACGTATTTCACCAAGCCTGCGCGGCGCGTCCGCCGCGGTGGCGGTGCCGGCCGCGGTCGCCCTGGCGGTCACCGCGGGACCCGCGCCCGCCGCGTCCGCCGACACCGCATGGACGGTGCAGCCGGCTCCCTTCACCATCGGCACAAGCCGGCTGCTGGGAGTCTCGGCGACCGGCCCCGACTCGGTGTGGGCCGGCGGCTACCAGTGGCACAGCAGCATCACGCTCGTCTGCGCGGGGAGCGGGCCGTGCATCGTCAGGCAGCACCAGAACCCGACCCTGCAGCGCTGGACCGGCGGCGGCTGGTCCTGGACGAGCACGCCAGGCCTGGCCGGGGACGGGCAGATCCGGTTCGTGGACGCGACGTCGGCGACCGGAGCCTGGGCGGCGGGCTCGCGGGACGTGCCCGCCGGCACCGTCGAGGGAATGCCGTACCTGGCCCGCGCCACCGCAGGGACTTGGAGCGAGGTCGCGGCTCCGTCCACCCTCCGGGCCGTCGAGGCTCTCGATGCCGACGAGGCGGGCGCGTGGGTCTCGGGCCTGCCGGCCGCGGCGGGCGACCCGTCGGTCTACCGGCACGAGTCCGGTGCGTGGATCCCCCACACGCTGGGGGCGACCATCCAGGGCATCGAGCAGCGGACTCCGGACGACGTCTGGGCCGTGGGCAGGACGAATGACGGCGGGCACGCCTACGCCGCGCGCTACGACGGCACCACCTGGCACACCATGACCCCACCGCAGGTGGAGGGCAAGAGGGGCCGTCTCGTCTCCGTCCTGCCCCTGGCCGCCGACGATGTGTGGATCACCGGCTACGCCGATGGGGACGGCGGCCGCAAGCACGCCTCCTACCACTGGAACGGGTCCACCTGGCGAGAGGACGTTCTCCCGCAGTGCGCCGCCTTCGGGGACGGCATGCACTACGGGCAGGGCCCCAACTCCGCCAACGCCTCCTACTCCGCCAGCGGCCTCGTCGACGACGGCGCGGGCGGACTCTGGGCCGTGCCCTCGATGCCCGGCCTGCAAGGCACCCCCCGCGTCCTCCGCTACACGAGCGGCTCCTGGCGGGTGGAGGAGCCCGTGCCGGACGTGAAGGGCGCGATCCAGGGGCTCACCCGCATCCCCGGTACGAGCACCGTGCGGGCTGTGGGCTTCCGGGACTACTCGAAGCCGCTCGTCCTGTCCACGGACTGAACGGGACCGGGCCGGGCCCTGCCCCGAGGGGGCGGGCACGGCCCGGCTCGGGTCCCGGTCAGATCTGGATGCGGGCCTCGACCGCCTTGGCGATCTCCTCGACCGCTTCGGCGATCGGGACCCCGTTGCGCTGCTCGCCGCTGCGGTACCGGAACGACACGGCGTCCTTGTCCACGTCGTCGTCGCCCGCCAGCAGCATGTACGGGATCTTCTGCTTCTGCGCGTTGCGGATCTTCTTCTGCATCCGGTCGGCGGAGGTGTCGATCTCCACCCGGACGCCGCGCTCGCGCAGCTTCTCCGCGACCTTGTCCAGGTGCGGGACGTGGGCGTCGGCGATGGGGATGCCGACGGCCTGCACCGGCGCCAGCCACGGCGGCATCGCGCCCGCGTAGTGCTCCAGCAGCACGCCGAAGAACCGCTCGATCGACCCGAACAGCGCCCGGTGGATCATGACGGGCTGCTGCCGGGTGCCGTCCGCCGCCTGGTACTCCAGGCCGAACCGCTTCGGCTGGTTGAAGTCGACCTGGATGGTGGACAGCTGCCAGGTCCGGCCGATGGCGTCCTTGGCCTGCACGGAGATCTTCGGCCCGTAGAACGCCGCGCCGCCCGGGTCGGCGACGAGGTCGAGCCCGGAGTCGTCGGCGGCCTTGCGCAGCGCCTCGGTCGCCTCCTCCCAGTCGGCGGCGTCCCCGATGAACTTGGGCGAGTCGTCGCGGGTGGACAGCTCCAGGTAGAACTCGTCGAGGCCGTAGTCGCGCAGCAGGTCGAGGACGAAGGTGAGCAGGTCCTTCAGCTCGCCGCCCATCTGCTCCTTGGTGCAGTAGATGTGCGCGTCGTCCTGGGTCATGCCGCGGACGCGGGTGAGCCCGTGCACGACGCCCGACTTCTCGAACCGGTACACCGAGCCGAACTCGAACAGCCGCAGCGGCAGCTCGCGGTAGGAACGCCCGCGCGCCTTGAAGATCAGGTTGTGCATGGGGCAGTTCATCGGCTTGAGGTAGTACTCGCCGCCGTCGACCTCCATCGGCGGGAACATGTCGTCCTTGTACCAGCCGAGGTGCCCGGAGACGTCGAACAGGTCGCCCTTGGTGATGTGCGGGGTGTTGACGAACTCGTAGCCGCCCTCCTCGTGCCGCCTGCGCGAGTAGTCCTCCATCACGCGGCGGACGACGCCGCCCTTCGGGTGGAAGACGGCGAGGCCGCTGCCGATCTCGGCGGGGAAGGAGAACAGGTCGAGTTCCGCGCCGAGCCTGCGGTGGTCGCGCTTCTCGGCCTCCTCCAGGAACCTCAGGTACTCGTCCTGCCGGTCCCTGGACTCCCACGCGGTGCCGTAGATCCGCTGGAGCTGCGGGTTCTTCTCGCTGCCCCGCCAGTAGGCGCCGCCGGACCGCATCAGCTTGAACGCGGGGATGACGCGGGTGGACGGCAGGTGCGGGCCGCGGCACAGGTCCTTCCAGCGCAGGTCGCCGGACTTGGCGTCGAGGTTGTCGTAGATGGTCAGCTCGCCGGCGCCCACCTCGACGTCCGCGCCGTCGGCGGCGTCCCCGACGGCCCCCTCGGACGGGCCCGCGCCCTTGAGGCCGATCAGCTCCAGCTTGTAGGGCTCGGCGGCCAGCTCGTCGCGTGCCTCGTCGTCGGAGACGGCGCGCCGGGAGAACCGCTGCCCCTGCTTGACGATCTCGCGCATCCGCTTCTCGATGCGCTTGAGGTCGTCGGGGGTGAACGGCTCGGCGACGTCGAAGTCGTAGTAGAAGCCGTTCTCCACCGGCGGGCCGATGCCCAGCTTCGCTTCCGGGAACAGCTCCTGGACGGCCTGCGCCATCACGTGCGCGGCGGAGTGCCGCATGATCGCCCGGCCGTCGCCGGAGCCGATCTCGACGGGTTCGACGGCGTCCCCGTCGCGCAGCTCGCCGGCGAGGTCGCGCAGCTCGCCGTTCACCCTGGCGGCGATCACGGTGCGGCCGTCGGCGTCCAGTGCCTGGCCCGCGGTGGTGCCGGCCGGCACCGCCCGCTCGCTCCCGTCGAGGGTGATGCGCAGCTCAGACACGGTGGACACGGGTACTCCTCGCGGTATCGGGTCAGGACGTGGTGGCTCGGGGCCAGCGGGTTCCGATGCTATCGACTCGGGGTGTGCCCCGGACGCATCCGGTTCCATCGGCCGCTCCTCTCGTCGTGGAGGGCGCGGGACGACCCCGGAGGCGCGGCCCGGAAACGCGGCAGGGCCCCGGGATCGCTCCCGGGGCCCTGCCGCGTGCAATGTCAGGACATGCCGCAGTCGCGCCGGGATCGACCCGGCGTCGTCGTCTCGGACACATGCGGCATGCCCCCATGGTATCCGGCGGGCACGAGCGCCGCACGGATTATCCGCGGGCCTGTTCGCCGGAGTGTTCGCGGACCTGTTCGCGGGCCTGTTCGGGGTCCTGTTCGCGGGCCTACGCGCGGGCTCTCGGCGACGCGAGCTCGTCCATGTCCTCCAGCTCGCGTCCCTTGGTCTCGGGGACGGCGCGGACGACGAACACGAGCGCCAGGACGGCGAACAGCGCGTAGAGGCCGTAGGCGGCGCCGAGGGAGACGCCCGAGATGGCGGGGAACGTGGTGGTGATCACGAAGTTGGCGATCCACTGCGTGGCGGCGCCGACGGCGAGGGCGGCGGCGCGGATGAAGTTGTTGAACATCTCGCCGAGCAGCACCCAGACGACCGGTCCCCACGTCGCGGCGAACGAGGCGACGAACGTGTTGGCGGCCACAAGCGCGAGCGGCCCGGCCACGTCGCCGAGGGCGGGCTCACCGTCCACCACGGGGGCCGTGCCGAAGCAGACGGCGAGCACGGTGAGGGACACCGCCATGCCCACGGCGCCGCCGAGCAGCAGCCGGCGCCGCCCGATCCGGTCGATGAGCGCGATCGCGACCAGCGTGAACACGACGTTGACCAGCGAGTTGATCACCGAGGTGAGCATCGCGTCGCCCTCGGAGAACCCGACCGACTGCCACAGCGAGGTCGAGTAGTAGAAGATCACGTTGATGCCGACGAACTGCTGGAACACCGACAGCAGGATGCCGACCCACACGATCGGCAGCAGGCCGAGCCTGGGACCGCGCAGGTCGCTGAGCCTGACCGGCCGGTCCTCCGCGAGCGAGCGCGCGATGTCGTCGATCTTCGCGTCCACCTCGGCGGGGTCCATGACGCGCTTGAGCACCCGCCGAGCCTCGGACGTCCGGCGCTTCTTCATCAGGTAGCGGGGCGACTCGGGAATCATCAGGGCGATCACCCCGTACAGGACGGCGGGCACGAGCTCGCTGGCGAACATCCACCGCCAGGCGGTGCCGCCCAGCGGGAACTCCCCGGACGCGCCGCCGTCGGACACGCGGGCGATGAAGTAGTCCGCGACGAGTGCGGTGAAGATGCCGAGGACGATCGCCATCTGCTGGAGCGAGCCGAGCCGGCCCCGCATCCTGGCGGGCGCTATCTCGGCGATGTAGGCGGGCGCGATCACCGAGGCCGCGCCGATGGCCAGGCCACCGGTCAGCCGCCAGACGATCAGGTCGACCGGGCCGAAGGCCAGCGCCGAGCCGAGCCCGCTGAGCACGAACAGCACCGACACGATCAGCATCACCCGCACCCGGCCGATGCGGTCCCCCAGCGGGCCCGCGAACCAGGCGCCGGCGGCGCAGCCGAGCAGCGCCGACGACACGACGAACCCGACGACGAAGGAGCCGAGGTCCCACTCCGACTCGATCGCGTCGACCGCCCCGTTGATCACCGAGGAGTCGAAGCCGAACAGGAATCCGCCGACCGCGGCGGCGGTCGCGAGGAGGAAGGCGATGACCGCCGGGTTGGCGGGCCCGTCCTCCCGCTTGCCGCCTGGGGACCGCGCGTCGCCGCCGGGTGAGCTCATGGAGCCCGATCTTCCCGTGGGGAGGAACCTTATGCGGGCGCGCCGCGTCGCCTTTGCCTCCGGTCAGTCACGTATCGCGATTCCGATGACGTGCGGTGAGGCCGGGTTGCCGCCCGATGCGGGGAACTCGAAACGCCGCTCGTCCCGCACGGTGAAACCCGAGCGGGCGATCCACTCGTCGGTGGGGCGGGACACGTGGCATCCTGCGGCGAAGAACGGCCACACGACGTCGGCGTAGCGCTGGAACCGCACCTTTCCCGGTGTGCGCCCGCGGACGTGCTCGTAGTAGCGGAGCTCGCCGCCGGGTCTGAGGACCCGCCTCAGCTCGGCCAGGACGCGGACGGGGTCGCGCACCGAGCACAGCACGAGGGACGCCACGGCCACGTCGAACGAGGCGTCGTCGAGATCGAGGTCCTCGGCGACGCCGGGCCGTACCGTGACGGGGACGGGCGCGCGGCCGGCCAGCCGGCCGGCCTTGGCCCGCAGCCGCGGCTCGGGTTCGACGGCGACGACCTCGGTGACCTCCGGCGGGTAGTGCGCGAAGTTGGCCCCGTATCCGGCGCCCACCTCCAGGACGCGGCCGGACGCCCCGGTGAGCAACTCGGCGCGGTGCGCGTCGCCGCCGGCCTTGGCGGAGGCGGCGTCCAGCCGCGGGTAGAACCGGGCGAAGATCGGATGGTTCAGGTCGGTCATCCCCGCAGTGTCCGCCGCCCCGGGCGATCACCGCAAGATCGCGATCACCGCGCCGGTGGTACGGGCCGGTGGTGCGGGCCGGTGGTGCGGGCCGGTGATACGGGCCGGTGATACGGGCCGGTGGTGTGTGAGGGCCTTGCGCAGGGGTGATACCAAGGGTGCGGATCACTTCTCCCCCGCCGGGGGCACGCCTGCCGAGCCTGCGGCGTCCTAGGCTTCCGGTGAAATGAACGAAACAGACCGCATCGGGGCCGGCGTCCGGCCCCGGCTCCTCGCCGGCGTCCGCTCCGCCCTCATGCCCGGCGGCGACGACCGGGCCGTCACCCTGCTGCCCGAGCGCAAGTCGCTGCGCCTGCCGATCCTCGCGGTCCTGCTCGCGCTGACGATCGGCTTCACGGGCGGGGCGATCGCGACCCCGATCGTGGTGGACGGCGTCCGTCCCGGGCTCGCCTGGCCGCTCGGCGTGCTGCAGGCGACACCGCTGATCTTCGCGGCGCGCTGGCCGCTGGCCGCGTGGCGGCTCGCCGCGACCGGCATGCTCCTGATGGTCTTCGTCCGGCAGGGCGACGGCTTCATGCCCTGGCCGGTCACCGGCATCCTCGCCCTGGTCGTCATCCTGTTCTTCACCGGGGTCGGCGCCGACCGGCAGACCACCCTCGGCGTCGGCGCGGTCACCATCGCCGGGGTGCTGACGCCCGCCGTGGTGCTCGGCATGCCCGGCTGGTTCGGCATGATCCTCGCCGGGATCGCGGCGCTGGTGCTGACCTTCGGCGACGCGGTCGGCGGGCGGCACTCGGCCGTGGAGGAGCTGCGCTGGCGCGAGGAGCAGCACCGGCAGGACCTCGCCCGGCAGGCGGTGCTGGAGGAGCGCGCCCGCATCGCCCGCGAGCTGCACGACGTGGTGGCGCACCACATGTCGGTGATCGCGATGCAGGCGGAGGCCGCCCCCTTCAAGATCCCGGACCTGCCGGACGCGGCGCGGCAGACGTTCGGGGTGGTGCGGGACTCGGCGCGCGAGGCCCTCACCGAGACGCGGCGCGTGGTGGGGCTGCTGCGCTCCGACGACGACGACGCCGAACGCGCCCCGCAGCCGGGCCTGGACCGGCTGGACGAGCTCGTCGGCGCGGCCCGCGGCGCCGGGCTGTCGGTCGCGGTCGTCGTCGCCGGGATGCCGCGCCCGCTGAACGCGGGGGTCGACCTGTCGGCGTACCGGATCGTCCAGGAGTCGCTCAGCAACGCGTCGCGGTACGCGCCGGGCTCGCAGGTCAACATCGAGGTCAAGTACGGCTCCGAGACTCTGGGGGTGTCGGTCTCCGACGACGGCGCCCGCAGCACGCCGGAGGAGTCGCACGGCGGCGGGCACGGGCTCGTCGGGATGCGGGAGCGCGTGACGATGCTCGGCGGCCGCCTGAACACCGGCCCGCGGGAGGACGCCGGCTGGTCGGTCGCCGCCGAGCTGCCCTACGGCGACCCGGACTGATCCTCCGGCCCCGTAAGGTTGGCCTGTGACGATTCGGGTGCTGATCGCCGACGACCAGGTCATGATCCGCGACGGGCTCGCGGCGCTGCTGTCCTCCGATCCGGGGATCGAGGTGATCGGGCAGGCGGGCAACGGCCGCGAGGCGGTGGAGATGGCCGGCCGGCTCGACCCCGACGTGATCGTGATGGACATCCGGATGCCGGAGATGGACGGCCTCGCCGCCACCGCCGAGCTGATCGGCGACCCGGCCCCGGACGCCGACCCGGCCGGGATACGTCCCAAGGTGCTCGTCCTGACCACGTTCGACCTGGACGAGTACGTCTACGAGGCGCTCGGCGCGGGGGCCAGCGGGTTCCTGCTGAAGGACGCGTCGGCGGCGGACCTGGTGAACGGCGTGCGGGTCGTGGCGGCGGGCGACGCGCTGCTCGCCCCGTCCATCACCCGGCGGCTGATCGGCGACTTCGCGCGGCGGCGGCGCCACCAGCGGCCGAGCCCGAAGGCGACCGCGGGCCTGACGCCGCGCGAGCTGGACGTGCTGCGGCTCATCGCGCGCGGGCTGTCCAACGCCGAGATCGCCGCGGAGCTGGTGCTGGCGGAGCAGACGGTCAAGACGCACGTCGGGCACGTGCTGACCAAGCTCGCCCTGCGCGACCGCACCCAGGCCGTCGTCTTCGCCTACGAGAACGGGCTCGTCGGCTAGCGGGAGGGGGCGTCGGCTAGCGGGAGGGGTCGAGGACGAGCTTGCCGGTGGTGCGGCGGGCGCGCAGGTCCTCGTGGGCGCGCCTGGCGTCGGTGAGCGCGTACTCGCCGCCGCCGACCACACGGAGCCGGCCGTCCGCGACGAGGCCGAACAGCTCGCCGAGGGCCCCGCGCATCACGTCGCCGGGGAGCTGGAAGACGTGCGCCAGCCACATGCCCGCGATCGTGGTGGAGTGCGCCATCAGGGTGGCGGGGCGGACGGGCGAGGGCTCCTGCCGCGACGCCATGCCGTAGAAGGCGAGCCGCCCGAACGGGGCGAGGGCGCGCAGGCTCTGGTCGGTGACCGTGCCTCCCGTCATCTCCAGGACGGTGTCCACTCGCTTGCCGCCGTTGGCGTCGATCAGCGCGCCCTTGAGGTCGGGCTCGCCCGCGTCGATCGCGGCGTCGGCGCCGAGTTCGAGGGCGAGGTCGCGCTTGTCCGGCGACGAGGCGGTCGCGATGACGCGCCCGGCGCCCCAGGCCTTGGCGAGCTGGACGGCGAGGGTCCCGACGCCGCCCGCGGCGGCGTGCACGACGACGGACTCGCCGGGCGCGAGATGGACGCTGCGGCGCAGCAGCAGCCACGCCGACGCGCCCTGGATGACCATGCCGAGGGCGGTGACGTCGTCGATGCCGTCCGGGACGTCCCACGCCAGGGCCTCGGACGCGACGGCTTTCTCCGCGTAGCCGCCGGTGCCGACGAGGGCGACGACGCGGCGGCCGTCCGCGGTGGTACCGACGACCTCGCCGCCCGGCACCACCGGCAGCGTGGTCTCCGACAGGTAGCTGTTCTCGGCCTGGTGGGTGTCGGCGTAGTTGACCCCCGCCCGCGAGACGTCGACGACCAGGTGCCCCGGCCCGGCCACCGGGTCGGGCAGTTCGGTGGCGTTCAGCACCTCGGGCCCGCCGAACTCGGTGATCTGGATCGCTCGCATGACTCTCCTGTCGGGTCTGGGGCCTGCCGTGCCCGTACGGGCGGCCGGTGTGCGGGTGTTCAGCGTGCGGGTGTTCAGCGTGCGGGTGTTCAGCGGGGGCCGGGGACGCCGCGGAACTTGAACGGCTCGGACGGGCGGCCCGGCACCACGTACCAGGCCTCCCCGGCGCCGTCAGCGCCGAGGATGCGCATGAACGCCTCGACGACGTCGTCCACCGGCAGGATCGGGAAGCCGCTTTCCTGGAGTTGCCCCTTCATCGGGGTGAGGATGTCGGTGTCGGCGAACGAGGGGCACAGCGCGTTCACCCGGATCCCCTCCCCCGCCAGCGTCGGGCCCAGCGCGCGGACGAGCCCGACCACGGCCGCCTTGTTCGCGCCGTAGACGGGGTCGAACGGCGTCGCGGTCAGCGCGGCCATGCTGGCGGTGGCGACGATGTCGCCGCCGCCGCGGGCGCGGATCGCGGGCAGCGCGGCGTGCACGCCGAAGAAGACGCCGTCGAGGTTGATGCCGATGGCCCGCCGGTAGGCGGCCAGGTCGAAGTCGTCGCCCACGCCGCCGCCACCGGCGACGCCGGCGTTGAGGAACGCGACGTCGAGCCCGCCGAAACGCTCGACGGCGGCCGCGACGGCGGCCTCGCTCTCGGCCGGCTCCCGCACGTCGCAGCGGACGAAGGCGCCGTCCAGCTCCTTGGCGAGCGCGGTACCGGCTTCCGTGTCGACGTCGGCGAGGACGACCCGGGCGCCCTCACGGGCCAGCCGGCGCGCGACCGCGGCCCCGATGCCGTTCGACCCGCCCGTGATCAGCGCGACCTTGCCGGTGCCGTCGAAGCCGGTGCCGTCGAACGCTGCCATGGGGGCTCCCTCCCGAAGTAACTGACTCGTCAGTTACTCTAGCGGAATGGACTTCGGTTTGAGCGAGCGCGCCCAGGAACACCTCGGCCGCCTCCAGGAATTCATGGACTCCCACGTATACCCGGCGGAGCCGGTGTACGCGGCCCAGCGGGCGGAACTGCGCGCCGCGGGGCGGGAGCACCACCTCCCCCAGATCGTGGAGGACCTCAAGGTCGAGGCCCGCAAGCGCGGCCTCTGGAACCTCTTCCTGCCCGACAGCGAGGACCCGGCGCACGGCCTCTCGGTCACCGACTACGCCTCGCTCGCCGAGATCACGGGCCGTTCGATCGCACTCGCGCCCGAGGCCACCAACTGCGCGGCGCCCGACACCGGCAACATGGAGGTCCTGCACCTGTTCGGCACGCCCGAGCAGAAGGCCCAGTGGCTGACCCCGCTGCTGAACGGGGAGATCCGCAGCGCGTTCGCCATGACCGAGCCGGACGTGGCCAGCTCCGACGCCCGCAACATCTCCACCCGCATCGAGCGGGACGGCGACCACTACGTGATCAACGGCCGCAAGTGGTGGATCACCGGCGCCGCCGACCCGCGCTGCAAGATCATGATCCTGATGGGCAAGACCGACCCGGACGGCCACCCGTACCGGCAGCAGTCGATGGTGCTGGTGCCGTTCGACACGCCCGGCGTGGAGATCGTCCGGCCCCTGCCCGTGTTCGGCTACCAGGACCAGCACGGCCACTGCGAGATCCGTTTCACCGACGTCCGCGTGCCCGTGGAGAACCTCGTCGGCGAGGAGGGCGGCGGCTTCGCCATCGCGCAGGCGCGCCTCGGGCCCGGCCGCATCCACCACTGCATGCGGGCCATCGGCGCGGCCGAGCGGGCACTTGAGATGATGTGCGAGCGCGCCCTGTCCCGTGAGGCGTTCGGCGGGCCGCTGGCCAAGCAGGGCGTGGTCCGCCAGCAGATCGCCGAGGCGCGGATGGCGATCGAGCAGGCCCGGCTGCTCACGCTGAAGACCGCCTGGCTGATCGACAAGCAGGGCGTGCAGGCGGCCCGGTCCGAGGTCGCGGCCATCAAGGTGATCGCGCCGCGGGTCGCGCTGGACGTCGTCGACACGGCGATCCAGATGCACGGCGGCGCCGGCGTCAGCGACGACACCCCGCTCGCCGCGATGTGGGCGGGCCTGCGCACGCTGCGGCTCGCCGACGGCCCCGACGAGGTCCACGTCCGCTCCGTCGCCCGCGCCGAGCTGGGCAAGTACAGCACCGCATGACCGACGGCACGGGGGAGGCCGGGGCGGACGAGGCGGTGTCCGGCCCGGCGGCGCCGGACGGCCCGGTGTCCGGCGGAGCCGTGTCCGGCGGTGCCGCACCGGGCGGGGCCGCACCGGGGGCGCGGCGGCGGATGCCGTACGCCCGGCGGCGCGAGCAGCTGCTCCAGGTGGCGCTGGAGGAGTTCGGCCGCCGCGGCTACCACCTGACGCAGATGGAGCACGTGGCCGCGGCGGCGCAGGTGTCCAAGGCGCTGCTGTACCAGCACTTCACCTCGAAGGAGGAGCTGTTCGCCGAGGTCACGGAGGCGATCGTCGCCGAGCTGACCGCCCGGCTGAACGAGTCGGTGCTCGCCACGCACGGCTCGCCGGACGGCATCCGCGCCATGATCCGGGTGCTGTTCGACTACGCCACGGCCGAGCCGGACGCGTGGGCGCTGGTGATACGGCACCTCGACAAGCCCGATGACATCGGGCTGGGGCTGCGCGAGCTCCGCGACCGGCTCGGCGGCGCGTTCGCCGACCTGCTGCTGCGCCGCCGCCGCGCCGACCCGGCGATCTCCCCGGCCGCGCTGGCGGTCAACGAGCGGCGCGCGCGGCTGCTCGTCCCCCTGATGTACGGGTCGATGCTGTCGATGGTGTCGTGGTGGCTGGAGCATCCCGACACCCCGCGCGACCGCGCCGAGCAGATGGCCATGGAGTTCATCTGGCTCGGCCTCGACCGGCTGCGGACCGGCGAGCGGCTCCCCCGGGAGTAGGAGACTCCCCGTGCGCAGGAGCCGGGGCACAGGAGCCGGGGCACAGGAAAGGCCGGGGACGGTGAACGTCCCCGGCCTGACACGTGGTGCGCTCGTGTCGATCCCGCAGAGCAGGGGTCAGAGCGGGGAGACGCCCTCGGCCTGCGGGCCCTTCTGGCCCTGCGTGATCTCGAACGTGACGCGCTGGTTCTCGTCCAGGCTGCGGTAGCCGCTGCTGGCGATCGCCGAGTAGTGGACGAACACGTCCGGGCCGCCGCCGTCGGGCGCGATGAACCCGAAGCCCTTCTCGGCGTTGAACCACTTCACGGTGCCTTCGGCCATGGTCTTTCTTCTCCTCTGGGTGTAACTCACCGGGCCGCCGGGCGGCGGACCGGGCTGCAAAGCGGACTCATCTCACGTCCGCCGGTCACCCGGAGAAAACGCTTCGAGACTGCCTGGCGTCCGGCCGGCCGGGCCGGGTGCCATCGTGCAACGACCACGAACCTACCCGATTGCGCCCCGCCCCATGCAACGGACACTCCTAAAGTAGATCTTCCAATGCCGCGGCGGCGCGGTGGCAGTCGTGGAACGTGCAGTAGAGCGGGACGGGAGCGAGCCGGACGACGTCGGGCTCGCGGGCGTCCGCGATCACGCCGTGCCGCTCCGCGAGCCGCCGGACCAGCCCGCCCGCGTCGTCCACCCGCAGCGACAGCTGGGTGCCGCGCGCCGCCGGATCGGCCGGGGTGATGATCCAGGCGCCCGCCCCGGCGAGCCGGGAGGCCAGGTAGCCGGTGAGCCGCTCGCTCCTGGCGCGCAGCGCGTCCATGCCGACCCGGTCGAAGATCTCCAGGGAGGCCAGGACCGGGGCGAGCGCCAGGATGGGCGGGTTGGACACCTGCCACGCGTCGGCGGAGGCGGGCGGCGCGATGTCTGGGTCCATCCGGAACCGGACGGACGGGTCGGTGCCCCACCAGCCCGACAGCCTCGGCATCGAGGTGTCCCGGACGTGCCGCTCGTGGACGAAGCAGCCCGCGACCGCGCCCGGACCGGAGTTCAGGTACTTGTAGGTGCACCAGGCGGCGAAGTCGACGTCCCAGTCGTGCAGGCGCAGCGGGACGTTCCCGGCGGCGTGCGCGAGGTCCCAGCCGACGGCGGCCCCGGCCGCGCGTCCCGCCTTGGTGATCGCGGCCATGTCCATGAGCTGGCCGGTCAGGTAGTTGACCCCGCCGAGCATGAGGAGCGCGACCGTGCCGCCCTCGCGTTCGAGGAAGGCGACGACGTCCTCGGTGCGCAGGGTGTCCTCGCCGGGCCGGGGCTTCAGCCGCACGACCGCCGCGGCCGGGTCGAGCCCGTGGTGGACGGCCTGGCCGGCGACCGCGTAGGAGTCGGACGGGAACGCCGAGTCCTCGATGACGATGCGCGTGCGGGCCCCGGCGGGCCGGTAGAAGCTCGCCATCATCAGGTGCAGGTTGACGGTGAGCGAGTTCATCGCGACGACCTCGTGCGGCAGCGCGCCCACGAGGCGGGCCGCGGGCTCGCGGAGCAGCTCGTGGTAGTCCACCCAGGGGCGGCGGGCCTCGGTGTGGGCGTCCACGGCGAGCCTGGCCCAGTCGTCGAGCTCTTCGCGCAGGCGCCCGGCGACGCTCCTCGGCTGGAGCCCGAGGGAGTTGCCGGCGAAGTACGCGGCCTCCTCGAACGTCCCGCCCGGGGCGGGCGGGACCAGGAACTCGCCGCGCAGCGCGGGCAGCGGATCGTTCTCGTCGAGGCGCCGGGCCTCTTCCTCGGCGGTCACGGCGTCCTTCCTCATAGTGCCGTCTCGGCCGGTGCCGTCTCGGACGGTGACGTTCCGATCGGTGCCGTTCCGGACAGTGACGTTCCGGACAGTGACGTTCCGGACAGCGACGTTCCGGCCGGTGACGTTCCGGACGGTGCCGTCCCGGCGGCGGCCGGGCCCGCCGGCACCCGGCCGGGGGCTCGGGCTCGGCCGAAGAACGCTTGCGCGTTGCCGCCGAGGAGCATGGCGCGTTCACCGTCGTCCAGCCCGGGGCAGGCCCGGATGGTCGCGCCGGGCTCCTCCTCCCCCAGCGGGAACGGGTAGTCGCTGCCGAGCATCACCCGCTCCGCGCCCATCACGTCGACGAGCAGCCGGAGCGCGCGCGGGTCGAACACGGCGGAGTCGACGTGGAACCGGTCGACGTACTCCGACGGCGGGCGCGGCGAGTCGGCGCGGACGACGTCGCGCCGGCGCCAGGCGTTGTCGGCCCGCCCGAGCAGGAACGCGAAGCTTCCGCCGCCGTGGCAGAAGCACAGCCGCAGCGACGCCGGGATCCGCTCGAACGCGCCGGACAGCATCAGCCCGAGGATGCTCAGCTGCGTCTCGGCGGGCATCCCGGAGAGCCACGGCAGCATGTGGCCGCGCATCCGGTCCGCGCCGAGCATGTCCCACGGGTGAGCCAGGACCGGCAGCCCGATCCGGGCGCAGTGCGCGAGGAACGCGGTGATCCCCTCGTCGTCGAGATCGCGGTCGCCGACGTGGTTGCCGATGTGCACGCCGCGGTGCCCGGCCGCCGCCGCCCGCGTCGCGACGTCGCAGGCCAGCGCCGGTTCCTGCAGCGGGACCTGGCACAGCGGCAGCAGCCGGTCCGGCGCGTCCGCGCAGAACGCGAGGATGCGCTCGTTCACCAGTTCGCACCAGTCGGCGGCGCGGGACGGCTCGGCCGCGTACCCGAACATCAGCGGAGTGGACGAGACCGCCTGGACGTCCACGCCCGCGGCGTCCATGTCCGCCAGCCGCCTGGCGGGCTCCCAGAGCGCCGCACCGACGGGCCGGTACTCCTCGTCCCCGCACATCATCATGCCGGTACCGCCGCCGTCGACGCGCAGCCACGGCTCCTCCTCGTCGGCGAGGACGCGCCCCTCGTCCCGGCCGATCCGCGGGAAGACGTGGGTATGGACGTCGATGACCGTCCCCGGGCGGTCGGACACGGGCAGGTCAGGCACAGGCAGGTCAGGCACGGGCAGGTCAGACACCGGCAGGTCAGACACCGGCAGGTCGGACACGGGCCGGTCAGACACGGGGGGCGGTGGTCGGGGTCATGGTCTGGGGCCAGGTCCTGCCCGGGTGGACGGCGCCGCAGTTCGGGCACTTGCGGTCGCTGCCGTAGAAGCCCTCGAAGGCGGGCGGCAGGTCGTCGACGATCGAGCGGACCTGCAGCTCGGCGCGGTGGACGAGGTGGTGGCACTCGGGGCAGTACCACTCGAACGCCTCCCGCAGCCCCTCCGGCCTCGGGACCTCGACGACGAGGCCGATCGACCCCGCCTCGGGCCGCTGCGGCGAGTGGCGCACGTGCGGCGGCAGCAGGAAGACGTCGCCCTCGTTGATCTGCAGGTCGGTCGGCGGGCTGCCCTCCTCCTCCATGACGCGCAGCACCATGTTGCCCTTGAGCTGGTAGAAGAACTCCTCGGTCGGGTCGTCGTGGAAGTCGGTCCGCTGGTTGGGGCCGCCGACCACCATGATGATCAGACCGGCGTCCTGGAACACCTGGACGTTGCCGACCGGCGGCTTGAGCAGGTCGCGGTGCTCGTCGATCCAGGCCTCGAAGTTGAACGGCGTTCCGAACGAGAGCTGCGGCAGTGTCATGATCCGGCCTCCTTACCGGGCTTGCGCTCACCGGGCGCGCGGTCCTCGGGAATGTGCGCCACGCACGAGATCTCGATGAGCAGGTGCGGGTGCGGGAGCTGGTGGACGGCGACGGTGGTGCGGGCAGGGCCGGTCTCGTCGAAGTACTCGCCGTAGACCTCGTTGTATCCACCGAAGTCGTTCATGTTCACCAGGTACGTGGTGACGTTGACGACGTCGGGCAGCCCTCCCCCGGCCGCGCCGAGAAGGTCGCCGATGTTGTCGATGACGGCGCGGGTCTGCGCCCGGATGTCGAGGTCGGTGACGCCCATCGCGTCCGCGCTCGCCCCGGCGAATGTCCCGTCGGGGCGGCGCGAGCTCGTCCCGGACACGAACACGAAGTCGCCGGCCCGCTTGACGTGCGGGAACCTCCCGCGCGGCGCGGCCTTGCCCTCGACGAGGATCGCCTCGCCCGCCGCCGCACCACCTGTCGCCGCACTGCCCGCCGCCGCACCACCCGTCATGTGGTGGTCACCTCCACGCTGCCGAGGCCGGCGCCCGTGACGCGGACGTGCGCGTCCTTCGGGAGGGGGACGGCGGCCGTCGCGGCGCCCGCCAGGACGATCCAGCCGGGTTCGAGCTTCATCCCCGCGCCGAGCGCGAGCCGGGCCGCCGCCCGCAGCGACCGCGCCGGATCCCCGAGGATCGCGGCGGACGAGCCCGTCTGGACCGGGCGCCCGTCGATCTCCACCAGCAGGCCCGCGTTCGACACGTCGCGGGGCGCGTGCCAGGCGCCGAACCCGAACCGCGCGGCGGACGCGTTGTCGGCGATCACGTCCGGGAGCGTGAAGCTGAAGTCCGCGTACCGGGAGTCGAGCACTTCGAACCCGACCGCGACACCCGCCACGGCCGTCTCGACCTCCGCCGCCGAACGGACCTCACGGCCGATCAGGAAGGCGATCTCGGGCTCGATCCGCGGGTGGATGAGGCGTGCGACGTCCACGGACGACTCGGCGAGCATCCGGTCGGTGAGCAGGCCCCAGATGACGTCGTCCACGCCCATCTGCACCATCTTGGCCCGGCTGGTGAAGCCCATCTTCACCCCGGCGAGCCGCTCGCCCCTCCTGCGCCGCCGCTCGATCCCGGCGCGCTGGACCGCGTACGCGGTCGCCACGTCGAACGGCGTCCCGTCGGTCAGCTTGGGGATCGCCCGGACGTCCCGTGCGGCCTCGTCCAGCGTCGCCGCGAGCCCGTTCACGTCCACCATCAGGATTCCTCCCTGCCCGAAGCGGCCCTGCCCGAAGCGGCCCTGCCCGAAGCGGCCCTGCCCGAAGCAGCCCTGCCGAACGCGACGCGCACGTCACCGAGCCCGTCGATGCGGGCCTCGAACACGTCACCGGGGGCGGCCTCGGCCACGGGCCCGAGCGCGCCGGTCAGCACCGTGTCGCCGGCGCGCAGCGGGCGCCCGACGCGGGCGAGCGTGTCGGCGAGCCACAGCGCCGCGTTCAGCGGATGCCCGAGGCAGGCCGCGCCGTTGCCGGTGGAGACCTGCTCGCCGCGCCGCTCCATGACCATCCCGCACAGGCGCAGGTCGACGTCCTTGAGGAGGACGGGGCGGTTGCCCAGCGCGTACATGCCGGACGAGGCGTTGTCGGCGACGGTGTCGGCGAGCGTGATGTCCCAGTCGCGGACCCGGCTGCCGACGACCTCGATCGCGGGCAGCGCGAACGCGGTCGCGCGGATGACGTCGGCGACGGTGTGCCGCTCGTGGGTCAGGTCGTGCTCCAGCACGAGCGCGACCTCGGCCTCGGCGCGCGGCTGGATGACGGCGCCCGCGGGGATCTCCTCCCCGTCGGGGACGGCCATGTCGGCGAACAGCATCCCGAAGTCGGGGCTGTCCACGCCGATCTGCGCCTGCACCGCCCGCGACGTCAGGCCGATCTTGCGGCCGGCGAGGCGGCGGCCTTCGCCGATCCAGCGCTCGGTCAGCCGGTCCTGGACCGCGTAGGCGTCGTCGGCGGTGCCGATCAGGTCGCGGACGGGTTCGCACGGCGTGCCTGACTCGTAGGCGCCGAGGATCCGCTCGGCGGCGGCGTCGATGTCGGTGGTCACTGGGTCGGTGGTCACTGGGCTCGCTCTCGGCTTTCGGATCTGCTTCAGATTTGTATGCACACGTTGACGGGCTCGGAGAAGAAGTCCAGGGAGTACTCTCCCCCTTCACGCCCGATCCCGGACGCTTTCACCCCGCCGAACGGGGTGCGGAGGTCGCGCAGGTTCCAGCAGTTCACCCAGACGATTCCCGTTTCGATCCGCGGCGCCACCCGGTGCGCCCTGGACAGGTCCCGCGTCCACATCGTGGAGGCGAGCCCGTAGGGGCTGTCGTTGGCGAGGGCGAGGGCCTCGTCCTCGGTGTCGAACGGAGCGACGTGGCAGACCGGCCCGAAGATCTCCTCCTTGACCGTGCGGGCCGTCTCCGGGAGGCCGGTGAGGACGGTCGGCTGGACGTGGAAGCCGCCGTCGCGGGCGTCACCGAACTCCGGTGCGCCGCCGCCCGCCACGAACTCTGCGCCCTCTTCGCGGGCGAGGCGGTAGTACGAGAGGACCTTGTCGCGGTGCTCGGCGGAGATCATCGGCCCGTAGCCGCCGAGCGCCCTCGCGCGCTCGCCGAGCCGCGCGACGAACTCGTCGAAGACCGGCCGCTCGACGTAGACGCGCTCGGTGCACAGGCAGATCTGCCCGGAATGGGTGAACGACGAGCGGACCGTCCCGTCCACGGCGGCGTCGAGGTCGGCGTCGGCGAAGACGAGCGCGGGGTTCTTGCCGCCGAGCTCGAACGACAGCGGCGTGACGTGGTCGGCGGCGTTGCGCATGATCGCGGCGCCGGTGGCGGACTCCCCGGTGAACGCGATCGCGTCCACGTCCGGATGCCCGGTGAGGAACTCGCCCGCCGCGCCCGCGCCGTGCCCGTGCACCAGGTTGAACGCGCCGCCGTCGAGCCCGGCTTCGTCGATCACCCGGGCGAGCAGCGTCGCGGTGGACGGCGTCTCCTCGGACGGCTTGAGCACGACGGCGTTGCCGCATGCCAGCGCGGGGGCGATCTTCCACGTCGACAGGAGCAGCGGCAAATTCCACGGCGAGATGATCGCCACCACGCCCAGCGGCCGCCGCACCGTGTAGTTGAGCGCCTCCCCCGTCCCGGAGCTCCACCCCGGGATCGGAGTCGTGTAGGCCCGCTCCGGCCGCCCGTAGAGCAGGTCGGCGTAGGCGCGGAAGTTGCCGATGGCCCGCGGGACGTCGACGGTCGAGGCGAACTCCCGGGACCTGCCGGTGTCGGCGACCTCGGCGTCGACGAACTCCTCGAACCGCGCCTCGATCCCGTCGGCGACGGACCTCAGCGCGGCGACCCGCTCCTGTGCGCCCATCGCGCCCCAGGGCCCCTTCAGGGCGGCCCGCGCCGCGCTCACGGCATCGTCCACGACGTCCCGCGTGGCCTCCGGGACGGTGCCCAGCTCGGAGCCGTCCGCGGGTGCGATGAGCGGAAAGGACGTCCCGTCCGAACGGAAGACTCCGCCGACGTAGTGTTCGGCCTTCATTCTTCGATCCTCCGCATTCTTCGATCCTCCGCTCCACGAGCTATGCCTGGCAAATACCAATCGACCACGGAGCTATCACCAGATTGTGATAGCAAGTGCCCATGCGACCGATCGACCTGCTCAACGGACGGCTGAAGCTCCGCCACCTGGTGCTCGTCGTCGCCATCGCCGACCAGGGCAGCGTCCTGCGTGCCGCCGAGCACCTGCGGCTGGCGCAGCCCGCCGTCACGCGCAGCCTGCGCGAGGTGGAGAACATCCTCGGCGTCGAGCTGTTCACCCGCGGCCCGCGCGGCGTGACACCGACCCTGTTCGGGGACGCGTTCATCGAGCACGCCCGCGCCGCCCTGGCCGAACTCCGCCGTGCGGGCGAACGCATCACCGGCCTCGCGGACGGGGAGGTCGGCACGGTCACCATCGGCACACTCCTCGCCGGCTCGAACGTCCTGCTTCCCCGTGCGATCGCCGCCCTGAAGAAGGACCGCCCAGGCGTCACGGTGATCGTCCAGGAGGCGACGTTCGACGCGCTGGTCCCCCGGTTGCTGGACGGAGAGATCGACCTGATCCTCGGCCGCCTCAACCCCATCGGCGACCTGCGCGGACTACGCCAGACCACCCTGTACGGGGAACCTGTCGAGCTCGTCGCCCGCCGCGGCCACCCTGCCCGCTCCCTGCCGGACCTCGGCCTCGCCGACCTGCTCGACTACCCGTGGGTGCTGCCGCTGGAGCAGACCGCGCTGCGCACCGAACTGGAGCAGGTGTTCCGCGCCGCGGGCCTCGTACTGCCGGGGAACCTGGTGGAGTGCACCTCGGTCCTGACCGTCCGCACCCTGGTCCGCGACACCGACATGATCGCCGCACTCCCGGAACTGGTGGCGCGCACAGACGCCGACATCGCGCCGCTGCCCGTTCCGCTGGAGACCGTCCGCCGCCAGGTGGGCGTCACGCTGCCCGCGCACCGGGCCCCGACACCGTCCGCCCGGCTGATGCTCGACCGCCTCCGGCACGAGGCCGCCGAGCTCACCGCGGGATGAGATCGAGAAGCGCCCTGCCGATCAGGGACTCGGGGTCGGCGAGGTCGAGGACGACGTCGAAATGGTCGCGGCCGGGCACGATCATCAGCTCGCCGTGTTCCCATCTCGGCTGGAACAGCCGCGACTGCTCCAGAAACCCGCCCCCGTCGTTCTCCGCGACCGCGAAAACCGCCGGACAGCGGTATTCCGCCGGCAGCAGCGCAGGGCTCAATGCGGCCGCCCGGTCAAGATCCAGTTGGACGTACTCGTTCACATAGACGCGGGTGATCGGACGAATGTCGAACAACCCGCTGACCGTCATCGCGGCCTTGACCACGTCCCCCGGAAGCCGGAGCGGTTCCTGCCACCCCCCGACCATGGTCATCCCGGTGAGATGCCCGCCCGCCGAACTGCCCCCGACCACGATCCGCTCCGGATCGAGCCCGTGCTCCCGCCCGTGCCGGTACACCCACGCGACCGCCGCGCGCACCTGCCGGACGATCTCTTCCAGTGACGCTTTCGGCGCAAGCGTGTAGTCCGGCACCACGGTCGCGACGCCCTGCTCGTGGAGCATCCGCGCCATGAACGACGACACGTCCCGCGACAGCGCCATCCAGTAACCACCGTGCAGGAAGACGAACACGGGCCGCAGCCCCTCACCGGTGCCCCAGACGTCCAGCCGCTCCCCGCTCACCTCGTCATAGACGATCCCGGGACGGCCGGGGAGCCCATCGACGGCCCGCTCGGATTCGTCCCGGTACCGCGCCATGTGCCGCGCGAAGAGGTCTCCTCCCGCCTTCCTCCGCACGTTGTAGGCGACATCCAGTTCCTCGTCGCTCAACCCACTCCCCGGCCAGTCCCCCACCAGCACACCATCCACTCCCGGGACGCGTCCCGCCCGTTTATCACGCTCGAACACCGATGAGTCCCGTCCCTACCACATGCCCGTTATCGGCCGTGACCGCCGGTCTTCTCGAAGTAGGCGGCGCTCTCCGCGTCCGCCGGGTAGTAGGACTCGATCGCGACCTCGTCCAGCGTGATGTCCATCGGGGTACCGAACGTGGTGATGGTCGAGAACAGCCGCAACTCCCGCCCGTCGACGCGGAGGATCATCGGGATCACGACATCGGATTCGACGGACCGGCTCGACGCGTCCCCGGAATCGGGCACCAGGGAATCGGGCGCCAGCAGTTCCTCGTACAGCGCGGTGAGCTCGGCGTCTGGGGCCACGGCGAGCTGACGCCTGATCCGGGAGCGGAACACCCTACGCACGTCCGCCAGGTTGACGACCAGCGGAGCGAACCCGCGCGGGTCCAGTCCCAGCCGCACAAGGTTCACCGGCGGCCGCAGCAGGTCGGGATCGACGCCCGCGAAGAACGGCTCGACCGCGCGGTTGGTCGTCACGATGTTCCACCGGCGGTCAAAGGCCAGCGCCGGGTACGGCTCATGTGCGCGCAGCACTCTCGCGACCGCGTCCCGGGCCGCCGACAACGACTCGTCCCCAAGCGGCCGCTCGGCGTACCGGGGTGCGAAGCCCGCCGCGAGCAGCAGCCGGTTGCGATCGCGCAAGGGCACATCGAGCTGGTCCGCGAGCCGCAGCACCATGTCGGCGCTCGGGTTGGACTTGCCCGTCTCGACCAGGCTGACGTGACGAGCCGATACGTCGGCCGCGATCGCGAGATCGAGCTGGCTGAGCCGCCGGCGCTGCCGCCACTGCCGCAAGAGCTCCCCGACCGTGTGCACGATCATCAAGGGTACTCATCGTGGAGCCGGACGCCATGAAATGGGATTTCATCGACATTCCTCACGACCGTGGAAACACTGCGTCCATGACCACCGACAACAAGAGCGACAACAAGAGCATCGTTCAACGGGCACTGGCGGAACTGATCGAGGCGGGCAGCGTCGACGCGCTCGATCCGTTGCTGAGCGACGACTTCGTCCATCACAGGCCGGACTCGACCTCCTCGACCAAGGCAGAATGGCTCGCCGCCGTGGATGCGGCACTCACCCCGCTGGCCGGTATGCGGGTCGAGGTCCACCACCTGCTGGCCGACGATGATCACGTCGTGATGCACTCGCGGCGGCGACTGCCAGACGGGCCGGAGATCACGGTCGTCGACATCTGGCGGCTCAACGATGGCCTGGTCACCGAGGGCTGGGAGATCATCGAGCCGACGGCCCACGCGGCCGACAACCTGGCGTGGTGGGAGCCCGCCGGGCGCTGACCGTTCGATTCTGGTCTGGCGCGCCGACTGCGATCCGTCCCGGACGGTGCGCACCAATCGCGCCAGATCAGGCCCTTTCCGGGGGCACGTGAGCGGGAAGGGCAACGGCGGAGAGGATGCGGCAACGGGAGAGGATGCGGCGGCGGGACGTGAAAGCCCTCGGCCCGTGCGTTCACGGTTCGAGGGCTCTGCTCGTAATCTCAGGCCAGGTCGAGATCTCAGGCCAGGTCGAGCGTCCCGCCCTTCACCCGACCCGCGAACGCCTGCCACGCGTCGGCCCCGAACACCAACTTCGGCCCATCCGGGTCCTTCGAGTCCCGCACCGCCACCCCGGCCGACGCCGACCTCAATTCGGCCACCTCGACGCACGCTCCACCGGTGTTGTCACTCTTGCTGCTCTTGCGCCACTGCATGGACACAGGGTTCACGGAAGCAACCTCCACGCACTCGGCTCCCGATGAGTCGCTGTAGCTGCTCTTCCGCCACTGCACAGCGGCAACGGGTGCCACCGAATCAACTTCAACACAGGAGCCCTGGAAGAATCACCGTGGCTGCTCTTACGCCAGTGCACGGCCAGTACATCGGCCCTTTCATTGGCTCTCCAAGATCGTTCGGAGCAGCTTCAGGGAATCACCGGCAGACATCGCCGCACCTCTGATCAAATCGAACTGTATCCCAAAGGTCCGGACAGCGTCGATGTGATCGATCAGCTGCGCGCCCAGATACCCACCGACGTGCACGATGTCAGGATCTTGAGCGAAGCTAAGGACCATGAAGGCACCAGGCAGGCCGGCATAGGAGCCCCGGTCCGCTGGAACGATCTGAAGCGTGATGTGGTGCAGGCTCGCTAGGTCGATCAGATGTTGAACCTGTGCCTTCATCATCTCACGCCCACCAATCGGACGACGGATGGCACCCTCATCGAGGATTACTACCAGGTGGGGTGGATTCTTGCGCTTGAGAATCGCCTGCCGCTCCATCCGAGTCGCGACGAGTTGCTCCGCCTCCTCTGCGGTCCTGCCCTCCCTGAGCACCTCGTAGGCGTACTCGGGTGTCTGGAACAGGCCAGTGATCACCATCGTTTCGAAGATGTGCATCCCTGCTGCTTCCGCCTCCCGTTCGATGAAGTCGGGGAAGCCTGGGGGAAGGACGGCGAGGCGTCCGAAGCGCTGGATCCATTCCCATAGGCGGTGGAATGTCCCGTTCGTCTGAAAGCAGGTATCGCAGTCTCGGGCGAAATCCTCTGAGGGCCCATATTTGCCCGATTCGAGCTGTCCGATCCACTGAGGGGTGTATCCGAGCCTCTCTGCGAGTTGCGGGCGGGACATACCGGCAGCTTCCCGGTATGCGCGCAACTCGACGCCGAAGTACTCGACCGGCGAGGAGGGGACATCGGGGTCACGAGGACGGCGGGGCATGGGGAGCCTCCAAGATCCGAAAGCGGTGCGCTTTTCTAATCGCACGCGGGGGGAGTTTCATGGCTTGGGCTTCTTGCTCTTCCAGAAGATAACCTGATTACAGGAAGCTGGGAAGCGGTAACGGAGAGAAATCGACCTCGAACGCTTGGACTCATCATGGACACGTCCGTCAACCCGCCGATCAGGCGTTGACCCAGCTCCGCCAGGACTTCAAAGGACATCGGATCTGGCGCGCGACACGCTATGACGGCGAGCTCGGCGACTGGGCCGCCACTCTGCAGGCACCAGAGGCTGACGTAGAGCCGACCCTTGTACGCAACAGCGCAGAAGAACTCCGCGGGGCACTAACCCTCGAACTCAATCGCGCACCAATCGACCCGCCGGCCAGCACAGTCGTGGGGCCAATGTAATGCGATGGAACGAACCTCAAAGCTGCTCTGCGTCAGAACCCACTTCCCCTGTGGCGACCCATCTCGACAGGCTCTCGACGGAAGTCACCCAGGCGGGTTGGCAGGTCCTCCCCCGCCGCGACGGGCCGTGTTCACTTCTCCGGGTATTCGATCCCGCTGTGCCCCATTTCGGCGAAACATCAGCCTTGCCCAGGAATCGACGTCCCGCACATTGGTGGTACCAGTCGAGCATGGGCAAGAACGCGGCCCCCCATCACCCCGCGGTACGCGACGGAAGACCGTCAACGCACCCGACCCTGACGACCTGGGGCCGATTTCCCACGTCGGCTATCCAGAGGGACTCAATAATCTTACCCAGAAATCTGCCATACGGAGTGCGACTGTTCGATAACATGGAGTCATGTGTTCGACTGAGATCGACTTGGCGTCGATGTCCACCGGTGAGCTGGTGGACGCGGCGGCGTTGATCGCGGCCGAGCTCGCCCAGCGGGAGGCTCCCGCATCGGCGGCTGTTTGCATGCAGGACGCCGAGACTCTGGCCCGCGCCACCGATCTGCACGAAAGCACTCTCGCCCTCTTGATCGGACGGGTGGACGTCTCCGGGGAGATGCGCCGCTGGGGCCTGCCATCCACCCGCGCTTGGCTGCGCACTCATATGGGAATGCGCGAGGCACGCGCCAAGGAGCGCATCAACCTGGCTCGTCAGTGGGACCGCCTCCCCGGCGTCACCCGGAGACTGGCCGCAGGAGAGTTGTCCCACGGGTACGCCGCCACCATCGCCGGTGCGGTCGTCCGCCTGGACGACGAGGACTGCGCGGCGGCCGAGGAGATCCTTCTCGACCTCGCCGGGCAGGGATTCTCCGCCGGGAAGGTCGCCGCGTTCGGCAACAAGATCACCGACCTGATCGCCGAACGCGACGGCACCGAGAACCCCGGCCCCGACACTCGACGCGGGTACGAGCAGTCTTGGATCGACTCCACTCGCTCTCTGGACGGCGGCCGGTTCATCAGGGGCTGGCTCGCCGCCGAGGACGCCGCCGTCTGGGACGGCACCCTCGGTCCTCTGGCCAAGCCGGCGGGGGCCGACGACCGCCGCGACCTGTCGGAACGCACCGCCGCCGCGCTGACCACCGTCCTGTCCGGCGGACACCGGGGCACCAAGGTCACCGTCATCTGCGACCTGGACACCCTCACCGGCGGCGCCACCCCCGCACGGCTGACCGACGGTACCCCCATCCCCGCCGAACAGGCCCGCCGAATCGCCCTGGCCGCCGGAGTGTCCACGCTCATCCTGGGACGCGGCAACGTCCCGCTCTACCTCGGCCGCACCGTCCGTTTCGCCAGCCCGGGGCAGCGCCGAGTTCTCGAGACGCTGTACCCCACCTGCGTGGTAGGCGGTTGCGAAGTTCCGGGGACGCTGTGCGAAGTGGATCACGTGTCCGGATGGGCCCTGGGCGACAGCCCCACCGACATCGACAATCTGGCTCTGACCTGCAAATTTCACAATCGCTTCAAGGCGGCCAACCCTGACCAGGTCCACATCGCCCGAACCGCCGACGGACGCCACACCTACCGGCTCCAACCACCCCGGGACGCCTGCGGCCGGCGCCGTCCACCACCGGAAGCACCCTCCGGCGTCCCGAATCCCTGGGAGCCGGAACACATGACCCCTACACCCAAGTCATCCGCACCCAACGCGTCCACAGCCAACGGGTCGTGCGCACCAGACCCGGCCCCTCGGCCACGGTACCGGCGCCGCACTTCCCGAAAGGGCACCCTCACCCGGGGGCCCCGCCAAACCGCCGGCCCCTGAGATCCCCCAGCCGCATCCCGCCGTCGGGCCGTGATCGTCCGCTCCATCACGACCTGCCCGTCACGACCTGCCCGTCACGACCTACCCGTCACGACCTACCCAGCCGCGACCCGCCGCGATTCAGCGCGGTACCGGCCGCGTGCCGCAGAGGAGACGGGGGTGTCCCCATTGACTCCCGAGGGCTTCGGTCCCGGTAGCTCATTCTCGACCGATGCCTACGTGGACCCCAAGGCTTGACCTCTCCCAGCAGACGGAGCCGGTCGGGGACGAGTGACGGTGGGTGGTGATCGAAGGGTGCCGGGAGACGTCTCGGGTGTCCCTGGACGTGCAGTCCTCCCCGTAGGCAGCACGGCCCGGCGCCTCTCGATCACCACCCACCGCATCGACGGGCTCGGGAAGATCGTGCTTCTGAGCCGACCGTGCTTCTGAGCCGACCGCAGGGACCACCGCTCGTTTGCCAGCAGGACCTCGCCCTGCCAGGCGAGGCCACCACCGCGATGCTCGCCAAGCGCAGGGGCCCGCCGGTTACTCGACCTGGACCGTGAGATCAAGGACATCACCAAGATGATCGTCGCCCGGTTCCGGACCCACCACCAGGGCGCCATCCTGGAGAGCCTTCCCGGCATGGGCCCGATTCTCGGCGCCGACTTCCTCGTGGCGACCGGCGGCGACGCTCAGGGAGCCTTTGGCACCCCTGGCAGGCTGGCCTCCTACGCTGGCCCGGTCCCGGTCCCGGTCCCGGTCCTGGTCCCGGTCCCGGTCCCGCAGGACTCTGGCCGGGTCAGCGGGAACCTCCGGCGGCCGAAACGCTACAACCGGACCTTGCGCCGGGTGGAGCTTGACACTGGTCATTGAGAGTCGAGCCGTCGAGCTCCCTCATTAGGGCGCAGCGTGCCCCCGCACGGCTCTGAGCTGCACCAAACCCCTCGATAGGAGCACGGCCGTTGAAGGTGACATGCGGGATCGACTGGGCGGAGAGGCACCATGATGTCGCTCTGGTGGACTCCCACGGCAAGCTCGTCGCACGCCGCCGCATCAACGATGGCGTCCCCGGCTGCCAGGCTCTGGTCGATCTCCCAACATCTTGCGCGTCGACGCCGCCCATCACCGGCCACTGCCGGAGGACTCCGAACTCGTGCAGTCCATCGCGATGCTGGCCAGCGCTGGCAGGACGCGGTCTGGAACCGCCAGCAGCTGGGCCGACCAGCTCCGTTCACCACTCCGCGACTTCTTCCCGGCCGCGCTCACGGCCTTCCGGGTCAGAAGTTGGCCTGACCTCTGCCGAGGCCCGCGGCGTCCTCACCGCGGCCCCCACCCCCACCACCTAGGCCGCCAAGTTCACCGAGACTCAGCTGCGGGTGGCGCTGGCCCACGCCGGACGCCAACGCAACCTGGACACACGTGCCGAACAAACTCCAAGCCGTCCTCCGCCAGCACCTGCATCGGCTCCCCAAGGTTGAGGCGGCGCTCGCCACCAGGCCCAGGCCCTGCTGCAGCTCGACGCCGCCTACCAGGCCGCTGACGACCTCGCCGAGGCCACCGGCCAGGCCTTTCACCAGCACCCCGACGCCGCGATCATCGTCAGCTTCTCCGGCCTGGCAGACCTGACCGGTGCCCGCGTGCCGACCGACATCGGTGACGACCGGGCCCGCTTCGCCGACGCCCGCGACGCTCAAGGCCTATGCCGGATCAGCGCCCGTCACCCGGGCATCTGGACGCAGCAGGGTTCGCCGGCGGTGGCCAGCAGTTCGCCGGCGGTGGCGGCGCGCAGGCCATCCGGGGCGCCGTGGGTGATCAGCAGCTCCAGGGCGGCGGGGTGATGCAGCCGTGGTCCCAGGGCCTTCTCCAGGCGGGGTGGATGGTGACCAGCAGCCCGCGGATCCGGTTGGCCAGCCAGGTCGAGTCGCCGGCCAGGTCGTCGTCGAACCCGACGAGGACCTCCGGCTCGGCCAAAGTTCCTGCCGGTGTCGACGCGGGGCAGGGGAAAGCGGGCCGATCGAGGCGGGCTGGTCGACCACCACCAGTACCCTGGCCGCGGGGGCTGAGCTGGGGGAACAGGGTCCGCAGGCGCTGTTCGTCGGTGGGCAGGGCTTCTCGTGCCGCTTCTTGTCGGAGGGACGGTCCACCGACGCCACCAGGCCCGGTAACAACACCCCGGACCATGCCTGCGACAGGGGGCTTGAGTCACGCCGGGCCGGGTGACCTGCGTCCCCACCCCGGCGGGGGCGTGAAAGCGGTACGGGGACGCCGGTGCGTTCATTGCCACAGTGGCGTTGGTGACTCGTGGACGTCGCCGGTGGAGGCGAAGATCAGGTAGCGGTCGAAGTCGGTCGCGAACCAGCGGTCGTGGGTCACGGCCAGCACGGTGCCCGAGTAGGACGCCAGTCCCTCTTGGAGCGCTTCGGCGCTGGCGAGGTCCAGGTTGTCGGTCGGCTCGTCCAGTAGGAGAAGCGTCGCGCCGGACAGTTCGAGGAGCAGGATCTGCAGCCGGGCCTGCTGGCCGCCGGAGAGCGTTTCGAACGGACGGGAGCCGGCGGGGGCCAGTTCGTAGCGGGCGAGTGCGGCCATGGCGTCGTTGCGGGTCAGTGCGTTCTCCGACATGACGATTTCCGCCGGGGTACGGCCGTGCAGGTCCGGGCGTGTGTGCGTCTGGACGAAGAGGCCGGGGACCACGCGGGCACCCAAGCGGAAAGCTCCGGTGTACGGGATGTCGTGTCCGGCCAAGAGGCGCATGAACGTCGATTTGCCTGAGCCGTTGGAGCCGAGTACCGCCACACGTTCGCCGTACCAGATCTCGGTGTCGAACGGGTGGGTCATGCCGGCCAGTTCGAGGGACTCGCAGATCAGGGCGCGTTTGCCGGTGCGGCTGCCGCGCAGGCGCATGCGCACGTTCTGCTCCTTCGGGGCGCTCTGCGGTGGTCCTGCCTCCTCAAAGCGTTGCAGGCGGGTGCGGGCGGCCTGGTAGGAGGAGGCGACCGCGTCGTTGTTGGCGGCGCGCTGGCGGAGTGTGTGGACGAGTTGCTTGAGCCGCTTCTGCTCCTCGTCCCAGCGGCGGCGCAGCTCGTGGAGGCGTTCGGTACGGTCGCGGCGGGCTTGCGCGTATCCCGCGAACCCGCCGCCGTGGACCCAGACGTCCCGGGACTCCACCGTGACGATGCGGTCGGCCACGTCGGCGAGCAGGCGCCGGTCATGGGAGACCAGCAGGACGGTCTTGCTCGTGGCGCGCAGCCTTCCTGCCAGCCAATCCTTGCCGGGGACATCTAGGTAGTTGTCGGGTTCGTCCAGCAGGAGGACCTCGTCGGGGCCGCGCAGGAGGGCCTCCAGGACGAGGCGTTTCTGTTCGCCGCCCGACAGTGTGGTCACGCCGCGGTCCTTCACCTCGTCGAAGGGCAGGCCTAGCGCCGCCGTGGTGCAGGTGTCCCAGACGACCTCGATGTCGTAGCCGCCCGCGTCGGTGTAGTCGGTGATGGCCTGCGCGTAGGCGATCTGGCTGTGCTCGCCGTCGTCCAGTTCCCGCTCGGCTCGCGCCAGCCGCTCCGCCACGGCCTGGACGGTCCCCGGGGCCACCGAGAGCAGGAGGTCGTGGACGGTCCGCCCGTCGCGGACGCTGCCGATGAACTGGCGCATGACGCCTATGCCGCCGGAGCCCGTGACGACGCCGGAGGAAGGCTGTATGTCCCCCGCGAACAGGCGCAACAACGTTGTCTTCCCGGCGCCGTTGGGGCCGACGAGTCCCGCGTTCACGCCGTCCCCGACGCGGAACGAGACGTCGTCCAGGAGGAGCCGGCCGTCGGGAAGCGCATATGTCAGCCGGCTCACCTCGATGTGTCCCATGGCACCGCCTCGTACGTCGTTCGAGTGACTGGATCAATGATCTAGTGCCCGTCCAATGTACTAGCATGAGGCGCATGACCGAGAGCGTGTGGCTGCGTCAGAACCGTCCCCGGCGGGAGGCGCCGCCCCTGACGCGGGAGCGGATCGTCGCCGAGGCCGTGGCGCTGCTGGACGAGGAGGGCGCCGGGCGTCTCACGATGCGCCGGCTCGCCGAGCGGCTCGATACGGGTTCCACGACGCTCTACTGGCACGTCAGGACGAAGGACGACGTGCTGGAGCTCGCGCTCGACGCCGTCTTCGGTGACGTCCCGATTCCCGAGGGCGGGACGGAGTGGCGCGCCGACGTGGTCGCGCTCATGTCGGGCTGGCGTGCCGCGATGCTGCGCCATCCCTGGTCGGCGACGATCCTCGGTGGCCGCCCGCTCCTCGGCCCGGAGGTCCTGGCCCGGACCGACTTCCTGTACGCCGCCCTGGCCACGACCGGGCTGACCGGCACGCGGCTCGCGGGCGCCGCGTACGCGGTCGCGAACTATGTCATCGGCTCGGCGCTCATGGAGGTCGGGGCCCAGCGCGGCGATGAGCCCGACGCGGACAAGGCCGACACCCAGAAGGCCGACACGGACAAGGCCGACACAGAGCAGGCCGACACAGAGAAGGCCGCCGAGGAGCATCTCGCCCGCAATCGCGACCGGTATCCGAACCTCGCCGCGCACGGCCATCTCAGCGGCGCCGAGTGGGACTCCGCGTTCGTCCAGGGGCTGGACTACATCCTGGACGGTGTGGCCCGCCGCCCCTGACCCGGCCGGCGGCTACCGGGCGGGTCTGTCCGTGGCCCCCGTGGGGAACTCCTCGGTGCCGAGGACCAGCAGGAGTTCCAGGCGCTCGCGGGCCTCGGCGTCAGCGGGGGTCAGCACCAGCAACTGCTGCCTCTGGTCGGGGGTGACCAGGGTTTCGCAGTCCATCAGCACGTGGCCCACCCGCGGATGCGCGAAAGTCTTGCGGTCGGCGCGGCGGACCGCCACCTCATGCTCGGCCCAGAGCCGGCGGAACTCGGCGCTCTCGGCCCGGAGCCGGTCGACGAGTCCGGCGACCTCGGGGTCGCCGGGGCGGCGGCCGGCGGCCGCGCGCAGGTCGGCCACGAGCTGGCGGGCCTGCTCCTCCTGCTCTCCGGGCGGGGAGAGGCGGGCGGCCGGGTCGGTGAACCACCGGTACACGATGTAGCGGTGGTCGCCGGAGAAGCCGGTGTGGTCGCCCGCCAGCAGGATGGACGCCCGGTTCTGCGCGAGGACCTCGCCCAGGTCGGACACCACCATGGCCGGGGTGTCGCGGAGGAGGTCGAGCATGCGGATCAGGCCGGCGCGGGCGAGTTGTGCCACGCCGTCGGCGGGCGGCGGGCGGTGGCCGGCCAGGTGGAAAAGGTGGTCGCGCTCGTCGTCGGACAGGCGCAGCGCCCGGGCCAGCGCGCCGAGCAGTTGTGTCGAGGGCTGGCTGCTGCGGCCCTGCTCAAGGCGGACGACATAGTCCACCGACATGCCGGCGAGCATCGCCACCTCTTCCCGGCGCAGGCCCGAGGTGCGGCGGCGGGGGCCGTTCGCGAGGCCCACCTCGGCCGGGCGGATCGCCTCGCGGCGGCGGCGCAGGAAGTCGGCGAGCTCGTCACGTTGCATGACCCCATGCTCCCTCGCGGCGGGCCGCCTTATCCAGGGAGCGGCCCTCCCACGATGAACGCTCCGCTTTCGCGTGTCCCGGGCCCGGCGCAGTGTGGATGACGACATCGAGAAGGCGACATCTGGAAAACGGCGTCGAGAAGAAGGCGACATCGAGAAGTGGAGAACGTCATGAAGACACGAAACCTAAGCCGCACCGGGCCGGCCGTCTCCGCGCTGGGCCTGGGCGCGATGGGCATGTCGGACGCCTACGGCCCGGCCGACCGCGCGGAGAGCATCGCGACCGTGCACGCGGCGCTGGACGCCGGCGTCACCCTGATCGACACCGGCGACTTCTACGGCATGGGCCACAACGAGCTCCTGCTCGCCGAAGCGCTGCGCGGCCGGGACAGGGACGGTTACCAGCTGAGCGTCAAGTTCGGGATGATGCGGGGGCCCGGCCCCGGCATGGGCGGGCATGACGGGCGTCCCGAGGCGGTGAAGAACTTCCTCGCGTATTCGCTGACCCGGCTGGGCGTGGATCACATCGACGTCTACCGTCCCGCCCGGCTGGACCCGGAGGTGCCGATCGAGGAGACGGTGGGCGCGGTCAAGGAGATGATCGACGCCGGGTACGTGCGGCACCTCGGCCTCTCGGAGGTCGACGCGGCGACGGTCCGGCGGGCGCACGCCGTGCACCCGGTCGCCGACCTGCAGATCGAGTACTCGCTGATCTCCCGGGCGGTGGAGTCCGACGTCCTGCCCACGCTGCGGGAGCTCGGCATCGGGATGACGGCGTACGGCGTCCTCAGCCGCGGCCTCATCTCCGGGCACTGGTCCGCCGGCGGCAGCGGCGCCCCCGGCGACGGCCGCGGCGCGATGATGCCGCGGTTCTCCAGCGGGAACGTGGAGCACAACCTCGCGCTCGTGGACGCGCTCCGCCGGGTCGCCGAGGCGAAGGGGTGCACCGTGGCGCAGCTGGCCATCGCCTGGGTGGCCGCGCAGGGCGAGGAGATCGTGCCCCTGGTCGGGGCCCGCACCCGCGAGCGGCTGGCCGAGGCGCTGCCCGCGATCGAGCTGGAACTCACCGCCGGTGACCTCGCCGAGATCGAGAAGGCGGTGCCGCTCGGCGCGGCGCGCGGCGACCGGTACCCGTCCCTGTTCATGGACAACCTCGGCGCGGGCAACTGAGCAGCCCGGCTCCCCGGCGGGGCCCGCTCCACCGCGGGCCCGGCCGGGGGCGGCCGTCAGCCCCCGGCGAGTTCGACGACCTTCAGGGCGGGCGCCTTGGTGATCTCGTCAGAGCAGAAGCGTTCGGTGACCCAGCGTTTCCCGGAGAAGAGGCGGGTCTGGTCGGCGTAGTGCGGGGAGGTCGGGTCGGCGGACTGCGAGTACGTCATCAGGGTCCGGGTGTCGGGGCAGCGGTCGCCGTCGAAGGAGACGACCTGGAGGTAGCTGGAGCCCGTCCTGACCTCGGTGTAGCCCTTGCCGGGCGTCCACGTGGCCTCGATCTTGTTGAGGATGCCCTGCGCCTCCGTGCCGCCGCCGATCGGGATCCGCCGGCCGTTGCGGGTGACGTACTGGTGGTCGCCGAGGGGCGCGTCGAGGGGGATGTTCGACTTGCGCAGTTCGTCGACCGCGTCGATCAGCGCCTTGCGGGCCGCCCAGGAGCCGGTGTTGAAGTCGCGGGGCGTGTTGACCGGGTCGGACGCGTCGAACGGTGTCCTCCACAGATCCCAGGCGGCGGTGGCCTTGCGCCAGTAGCGGTCGAACAGGAGGGCGCCGCGGCTGCCGGTGTCGGCCTTTGCGTCCCACTCGGCGAGGACGTCGCAGGGCTCTCCGAGGCGCATGTCGCGGCACATGGCGACGGTGCCGTCGGCGGCGAGTTCGCCCGCGAGGCTGCGGTTGGCGAACACGAGGTCCTGCATGTCGGTCCGGGTGAACCCGCTCTCGTCGAGTTGGTCCTGGACGGCGACGAGGCCGCTGCGGGTGCGCAGGCTGCGGACCGCGTTCTCGTTGCCGATGATGCGGTCGTAGCCGGTCAGCGGCTTCTCCGGATTCGCCAGCCAGTGGCTGTCGTTGGAGTTGGTGACGTAGTCGGCGCGGTTCAGCACCGGATAGCGGTCCGGGTCGAGGATGCCCGGCTGGACGGTTCCGGGGGCCTTGCCCGGCGCGCAGGACGATCGGGTGCCGTCCAGGATCGCCAGACCGGCCTGGCGGTACGTCAGGTGGCCGAGGAGGGAGTTGCAGCGGTTCGCGAACTCGTCGGTCACGTTGGGCAGCACCTGGATCTGGGCGAACAGCGCGTTGCCCCGCGAGTCGGCGGCGATGGTGTTGACCCAAGGCAGGCCTTGCGTCTGCTTGAGCGCGCGGACGGCGTCGCCGGTCGTGCTGGCCCGACCCAAGGCGAGCGAGGTGTTGGCGAGGCGCACGTTGGTGGCGTTCGGGTCGGTGATCGCGTACGCGTTCCACGTCGTCCACGGAAGGTCGACGGCCGAGACGGACGTGACGATCGGGCCGTAGCGGCTGCGCCACTGCGTCTTCGTGACCGGTTCGAGCGAGCCGTCCTTTTGTCTGACCTGGACGGTGACCCGCCGCTTGGTCATCTTCTCCTTCTTGCCGTCCACGAAGTAGGACGTCGGGTCGCCGGGCACCAGGCGCAGCTCGCTCAGGGAGAGGGGCACGCCTTTGGCGACGGTGTGGCTCCACAAGAAGGTGGAGTTGTGGCCGATGTTGACCACGGGCGAGCCGAGAAGGCCTGCTCCGCTGACGTCGAACTTGCCGGGGATCGTCTGATGCATCTGCCAGAAGCGCCGCCCGTTGTGCCACGGGTAGTGCGGGTTGCCGAGGAGGATCCCGCGCCCGTTCGCGGTGGCCTGGCGTCCCACGGCGATCGCGTTGCTGCCCATGCCGGCGTCCGGCAGCAGGTTCCGGGCGGCCCTGGCGGTCTCCTGCGGCGACTGCGTCTTGCGCCGCGGCGCGTTCTCCGTGGGCGGCGCTGCCTCGACGATCTGGTCGGTGACCATTCCGGACCCACCGAGCATGGCGAGGGCGTAGCCGCTGCGCTGGGCGTCCAGTTCGGTGATGGGCCGCAGCCATGGTGCGCCCTTGCACGCCGGGTCGGTGATCGTGCCTTCGCGCAGGAACCGGTTGTATCCGGCCGCCCAGCCCCGGCTCAGCTCGCGTACCTCGGCGGCCGGGCCGTAGGGGGCGGGCGCGGCGATCAGCTTCTCGATGACGCCGCTGTCGTTGACGGCCGTGAAGAACACGTCGCTGGCCAGATTGGTGGACGCCGACGAAAGCGACCCGTCCGGTGCGGCGTCCGGACCGAAGTACTTGGACCGTTCGCCGCTCAATGTGACGACGCCCTGCGCCATCAGGCAGATGTTGTCCTTCGCCGCCGCGTAGCCCGTGCCGTATCCGAGGCCGGCGTAGTCCTTGGCCGTGATGTGGGGGATGCCGTACTCGGTGTACCGGATCGTCGCCGACATGCCGCGCTCGGCACTCAGCTCCGTGGCGCCGGCGGAGGCGGTCACCGGTGCCAGGACAGCGGCGGCGAGCACGGCGGTTCCGGCCACGCGCAGGGGGGTCTCGGCCACGCGCAGGGGGGGTCGCGGCATTGCGGCTCCTCGATCACAGAGCCCCGGCAAAGATCACAGAGGCTTCGCAAAATTCGCACACGCGGATGACTCTGACAACCCCTGAAACTCAAGGAGCCAGGCCGGGCAGGTCGGCGGCGTGGTCGTGGAGGTAGGCGGCCAGCGTCTCGGGGATCAGGGAGATCGTCGCCAGGCCGGCGGGCGTGCAGGGCACGAGGTCGACGTCGTAGCGGCCCTTGGCCGGGTCGTCGAACTCGGGGCCGTGCCGGCGGGACAGGTCCATCGAGGTCAGGCGGCACACGTAGAAGGTGTTGAGGCGGTACAGGCCGGAGCCCTGCTCCCCGCAGGCGAAGACCTGGCGGACGGCACCGGCGGTGGCGCCGAGTTCCTCGTCCAGCTCGCGCCGCAGCGCGGCCTCGGGAGAGGCGTCGGCGGGCTCGACCTTGCCTCCCGGAGTCGTCCAGTAGACGGGACGGCCTTCGCGGGTGCGCCGGATCAGGACGAGCGCGTCACCGTCCAGCAGGAGGGCGCGGACGGCGCGCCGCACCCGCACGGGCCCGCTCACGAGTTCAGGCCCCTCACGAGTTCAGGCCCGCTCACGAGTTCAGGCCCGCTCATGAGTTCAGGCCCGCTCATGAGTTCAGGTAGGCCAGGACCGCGAGGACGCGGCGGTGCCCGCTGTCGGTGTGCGGCAGGTCGAGCTTGGCGAGCACGGCGCCGATGTGCTTGCTGACCGAGCGCTCGGTGATGACCAGGGTGGCCGCGATCGTGGCGTTGTCGAGGCCCTGCGCCATCAGGCCGAGCACCTCCCGTTCGCGGGGGGTGAGCGCCTGCAGCGGGTCCTGGCGGGACGTCATCAGCTGGGACACGACCTCCGGGTCGAGGGCGGTGCCTCCGGCGGCGACGCGGTTCAAGGCGTCCAGGAACTCGTCGACGCGGCCGACGCGGTCCTTGAGCAGGTAGCCGACGCCTTCCGCGCCGCCCGCGAGCAGCTCGGCGGCGTAGGTCTCCTCGACGTACTGCGACAGGACCAGCAGCGGCAGGCCGGGGAGCCGCTTGCGGGCCTCGACGGCGGCGCGCAGCCCCTCGTCGCGGAAACCCGGCGGCAGCCGGACGTCGAGGACGGCGGCGTCCGGGCGGTGCTCCAGCAGCGCGGGCAGCACGTCGGGCCCGCTGCCGGCGACGGCGACGACCTCGTGCCCCTCGGAGTTCAGCAGCATGACGAGCCCCTCGCGGAGCAGGACGTTGTCCTCGGCGATCACGATCCGCACGGCAGGTCCACTTCGAGCGTCGTTCCTTCCCCGTCGGGGCTGTCGATGCGCGTCGTCCCGTCGAGCGCCGCCACCCGGCGGCGGATGCCGGCGAGGCCGCTGCCGCGCCCCGGGTCGGCGCCGCCCCGGCCATCATCGCGCACCGTGATCGTGAGGCGGGCTCCTTCGCGCCGGACCGTGACCCATCCGTGCCGGGCGCCGCTGTGCTTGGCGATGTTGGTGAGGGCTTCGGCGACGACGAAGTACGCGGCGGCCTCGACGGCGGCGGGCGCCCGCCCGGCCCCGTTCATGCCGACGTCTGCTTCAACGGGGATCGGCAGCCCGGCGGCGAGCGCGCGCAGCGCCCCTGCCAGGCCCCGGTCCGACAGGATCGGCGGGTAGATCCCGCGGATCACCGTCCGCAGTTGCGTGAGCGCCTCCTCGATCCCCTCTCGGGCCTCCAGGAACAGCGCCCGGGACGCGTCGGGGTCGCCCTCGAAGCGGCGGTCGGCGAGCCCGAGACGCAGCATGGCGGCGACGAGCTGGGCCTGCGTCCCGTCGTGCAGGTCCCGTTCGATGCGGCGAAGCTCGGCGCCGTGCGCCTCCAGCGCCCCGGCCCGGGTCTCGGTGAGTTCCTCGACCCGCTCGGTGAGGCTCGTGCGGGTCGTGGGGCTGAGCAGTGCCTCCGCCAGCCGGGCCTGCCAGCGGACGAACCGCGGCACCAGCCAGAGCAGGACGAACAGGTAGAGGGCGCCCTGGACGAACGGCAGCGTCAGCGCCTTCGGCCAGCTGTCAAGCGTGATGAACGCCGCCTGGGAGCCCTCGGGCGCGGCCCACCACCACAGCGGGAGCGAGAACGAGAGCGGCGTCGCCGGCCACAGCGCCACCGCGATCACCGCGGCCTGGAACGCGGTGAGCCCGTGCACGACCATCCAGGCCGCGTCCCGCCAGGTGGACGGCGACCGCAGCACCCGGCGCGCCTCGCCCATGCCGTCCCCCTGGGGCGGCGCGTACGGCGCCGGGATCTCGCGGCCCAGGATGCGGCCGGCCCTTCGGCGCTCGGCGTTCGCGAGGGCGTGCAGCGGCTTCACGGCCGACGGCAGCCACGGGAGGGCGATGAAGATCAGCACCAGGCAGGCCGTCAGCGGCACCAGCCCGAGCATCGCCGGCAGGCCCGTCCGCAGGGCGCCGGCCAGCAGGCCGGTCGCTTCCGCGGCACGCCTCAGGGCGCCCCTCACGTCGGTCATCTCGATGGTCGCGGTCATCTCGGAACTCACCGTATGGGACGGTGCGGCGCCGCGCGCCAGGGCGTGCACCCCAACGGTGGTGTAGCCGGCTACACCACCGATCGGGGAGAGCGCGGCAATGTGCCGGGCCCCCTTCGGAACTTAGGTTTGTCCAGGTGAGAGACGGAATCCGACGGAGGGGACCCATGACGACGATGACGGCCGACGCCACCGCGGCCACCGCGCGCACTGCGGGCCGGGAAGGGCTCGGCCTGGAATCGGTGAGCCTGGAGTCGGTGAGCCTGGAGTCGGTGAGCAAGACCTACGGCGCGGTGCGGGCGCTGGACGGCGTCACCTGGGCGTTCCCGCGCGGCACGTTCACCGCGGTGATGGGGCCGTCCGGGTCGGGCAAGAGCACATTCCTGCACTGCGCGTCCGGTCTCGACCGCCCGAGCGAGGGCATCGTCCGGATCGGCGGCGTGGACATCGGCGGGCTCGGCGAGGCGAAGCGGACGGTGCTGCGCCGCGAGCGCATCGGGTTCGTGTTCCAGGCGTTCAACCTGATCCCGTCGATGGACGTCGAGAAGAACATCACGCTGCCGCTTCGGCTCGGCGGTACCGAACCCGATCCGGCGTGGCTGGACGACGTCGTCCGGCGCGTCGGGCTCGGCGACCGGCTCCGGCACCGCCCGTCCGAGCTGTCGGGGGGCCAGCAGCAGCGCGCGGCCATCGCCCGCGCCATGATCACCCGCCCGGAGGTGGTCTTCGCGGACGAGCCGACCGGGGCGCTCGACCCGCGCACGGCCCGCGACGTCCTGCGGATGCTGCGCGAGGCGGTCGACGTGGCCGGCCAGACGCTCGTGCTGGTCACCCACGACCCGATGGCGGCCGCGTGGGCCGATTCCGTCGTGTTCCTCAGCCGCGGCCGGATCGTCGACGAGCTGGCCGCCCCCACGGCATCGGCCGTCATGGACCGCTGGGAGACGCTGTGAGGGCCGGTGGCGCGCGGGACCGGGGAGCGTTCGCCGGGATCTTCGTGGCGCTGGCGTTCGCGGCCGCGCTTGTCGGGGCGTGCGGGGTGCTGCTGGAGTCGGCGCTTCGCGCCCATGCGCCGGTGGAGCGCTACGGCGCGGCCGCGGCGGTCGTCACCGGGCCGCAGAGCGTCGAGCACAAGGTCAAGCGGCTCGGTGAGGCCCCCGCGGAGCAGAGCCGGCCGCTGCCCGAACGGTCCCGCGTGCCGGTCGGCGCGGCCGCGAAGCTGCGGGCCGTCCCCGGTGTCCGGGGTGTGGTCGCGGACGTGTCGTTCCCCGTGCTCCTTTCTTCGGGCCGGGCGGTGACGGGCCACGGTTGGCAGTCGGCCGCCCTGCGCCCGGACGGCCTGAGCTCGGGGCGCGCTCCGCGGGCGGCGGACGAGGTCGTGCTGAGCCGGTCGGCCGGCGTCCCGGCCGGCGGGACGGTCCGGCTGCATGCCGGCGGGACGACCCGCCCCTACAAGGTCACCGGGCTCGTGGCGGGCGGCGGGCCCGCGGCGTTCTTCACCACGGCGACGGCCGCGGGCCTGTACGGGCACCCCGCGCGGGCCGACGCCCTGGTGGTGCTCGGCGGGAAGGTCGACGAGGACGCGCTGCGCGCGGCCGCGCCGGGCCTCACCGTGGCGACCGGGGCCGCGCGCGGCGACGCCGAGGACCCGGCCGTCGCCGCCGCGCGCCCGGACATCGTGGACATCGCCGCCTCGTTCGGCGGCGTCGCGGTGATGACCTCGCTCGTGGTCGTCGGCGGACTGATCGTCCTGTCGGTGCGCGAGCGGGCGCGCGAGTTCGCCCTGCTCCGGGCGGTCGGCGCGACGCCCCGGCAGGTCCGGGGACGGCTGCTGCGCGAGACGGCGGGGGTCGGGGCGCCCGCCGCCCTCACCGGCGGCGTCCTGTCCCTGGCGCTCGGCGCGGGGATGCACGCCGCGATGGTCCGCAAGGGCGTGCTACCGGACGGCTTCGACCTGTCGCTCAGCCCGCTGCCGGTGCTGGCCGCGTTCGCGATCACGCTGCCCGCGGCCCTCGCGACCGCGTTCCTCGCCGCCCGCCGGGTGTCGCGGATCCGTCCGGTGGAGGCGCTCGGCGAGTCCGCCGTGGAGCCCGCCGGTCTGCCCCGCCTGCGGGTCGTCACCGGCGTGGTGTTCCTCGTCATCGGCCTGAACGCGCTCGGGTTCGCGGCCACCGCCACCGGCCCCACCGCCGCCGCCTCCCTCGGCGGCCTGGTCATGGCGCTGATCATCGCGACGGCGCTGCTGGGGCCGCTGATCGCCCGGTTCGGCAACCGGGTGCTGGGCTGCGCGGCCAGGGGCGTCTCGCCGGTGGCCGGGCGGATGGCCCAGGACTCCGCCGGCGCCGCCTCGCTGCGCGCCGGGTCGCTCATCACGCCGGTTGCCCTGGCCGTCGCGTTCGCGGGCGTCCAGCTGTTCGCGCAGACCACGATCGCCCACGCGACCGAGGCGCAGGCGGAGGACGGCGACCGCGCCGACCAGATCGTCGTGGCGTCCGGGCCGGGACTCCCGCAGGGCGTCGCCGAGGCGGTGCGGCGCACTCCGGGGGTGACCGCCGCGACGCCGGTCAAGCACACCACCGTCGTCATGCCGGTCGAGGAGCTGGGCGAGGAGACCCTGCGGTCGCTGAACGCCCGTGGCGTCGGCGCGGACGCCGCCGCCACCATGGACCCGGCGGTGTCGTCCGGCCGGCTGGGCGACCTCCGGGCCGGCACGGTCGCGCTCAGCCGGGACGTCGCCGCCGGGCACGGCGTCGGCTCCACGGCGACGCTGTGGCTCGGCGACGGCACGAAGGTCGAGGCCCGCGTCGCTGCCGTGTACGACCGGGGGCTCGGCTTCGGCGACGTGCTGCTCCCCCACGCCACGGTCACCGCGCACTCCTCGTCCCCGCTCGACGACGAGGTCCTCGTCCGCGGGGACGGCGATCTGGGGGCGGTCACCGCCGCGTACACCGGGACCCGCGTGGCCGGGCCGGACGCCATCGGGCAGAGCCTCTCGCGGGAGCTCCGGCTCCAGGGATTCGTCGGCCAGGTCGTCGTCGCCGCGATCACCGGGTTCATCGTCATCGGGCTCGTCACGACGCTGGCGCTGGCGACCGCGGCGCGGCGGCGCGAGTTCGCGCTGCTGCGGCTGGTCGGCGCGACCCGCGGGCAGGTGCTGCGGATGCTCCGGCTGGAGGCCGCGATCGTGCTCGGCACCGGCGTCGCGGCCGGGGCCCTCATCGCGGCGGTGACGCTGCCGGTGTTCGCGACGGCGGTCGCCGGCGTCCCGCTGCCCTCGGTCTCGCCGGTGGCCTGCGCGGCCGTCCTCGCCGGCGTGGCCGGATCCGGCGCCGCCGCGATCATGCTGCCGGCGCGGGCCGTGCTGCGGCGGCGCGCCTCCCCGGCC
>NZ_SMKK01000063.1 GCF_004348425.1 Actinomadura sp. 7K507 | reverse complement strand
CCCCTGGACGACCTCGCCGAGGTGTACGCGGCGCTCGTCCTCGGCACCCGCGACTACACCCGCAAGAACGGGTTCCGCTCCGTCGTCCTCGGGCTGTCCGGCGGCATCGACTCCGCCCTGGTCGCCACCATCGCCTCGGACGCCATCGGCCCGGAGAACGTGCACGCCGTCCTGCTGCCGAGCCGCCACTCCTCCGAGGGCTCGGTGACCGACGCCGAGGAGCTCGTCAAACGGCAGGGCGTCCACTCGCGCGTCGTCCCCATCGCCGGCATGGTCGAGGCCTTCGAGGAGCAGCTCGACCTGCACGGACTCGCCGCCGAGAATCTCCAGGCCCGCATCCGCGCCAACATCTGGATGGGGCTGTCCAACGAGCACGGCCACCTCGTGCTGACCGGCGGCAACAAGAGCGAGCTCGCCACCGGCTACTCCACCCTGTACGGCGACTCCGCGGGCGGCTTCGCCCCCATCAAGGACATCTTCAAGCTCACCGTGTGGGACCTGGCCCGCTGGCGCAACGCGCAGACCGGCGCCCCGCCCCCGGCCCCCGGCCTGGCGTTCCTGCACCCCTTCGCCGAGGAGCCCATCCCCGAGGCGATCATCGAGAAGGAGCCGTCCGCGGAGCTGCGCCCCGGCCAGCGCGACGTCGACAGCCTGCCCGAGTACACCGCCCTCGACCCCGTGCTGACCGACTACGTCGAGCGCGACATGGGCCGCGACGCCCTGGTCTCCGCCGGACACGACCCCGCCCTCGTCGACCGCGTCATCCGCATGGTCGACATCGCCGAGTACAAGCGCCGCCAGTACCCGCCCGGCCCCAAGATCACCTCGAAGAACTTCGGCCGCGACCGCCGCCTCCCCATCACCAACCGCTGGAGGGAGAGGTGACCCGGCCGCCCCCTACTCGCGGTGGTGGTTCTCGCCGGGCCAGCTCTCCTCGGGCCAGCCGGAGACCTGGTCGGAGGCGTCCGGGTCGACGCCGGGCACGATCTGCTCGGACCAGACGACCTTGCCGGCGGCGGTGCGGCGGGTGCCCCAGCGGTGCGCCAGCTGGCTGACGACCAGGAGGCCGCGGCCGTTCTCGTCGTCGTCCTCGGCGCGGCGGAGGCGCGGCAGGGCGGCGGACCGGTCCAGGACCTCGCAGACCAGGGTGCGCTCCAGCAGGAGGCGCAGCTCGATCGGGCCCGGCGCGTAGCGCAGCGCGTTGGTGATCAGCTCGGAGGCCAGCAGCTCGGTGGTGTACTCCAGCTCCTCCAGGCCCCACTCCTCCAGCCGGGCGCGGACGAGGCCGCGGGCGCGGCGGACGGCGGCCGGGTCGGCGGGCAGCGTCCAGGAGGCGTGGCGGTCCTCGGGGAGGCGGCGCAGCCGGGCGATCAGGACGGCGATGTCGTCGCGGTGCTGGTCGCCGTAGACGCCGGCGAGGGTGGCCTTGGCGAGGTCCTCCATCGAGTGGCCGACGGAGTCCGGGCCGAAGATCTTCTGGAGGCGGGCGAGGCCGTCGTCGATGTCGCGGCCGCGGTTCTCGACGAGGCCGTCGGTGTAGATGACGAAGAGGCTGCCGTCCTCGACGGTGAACTCGCGGCTCTCGATGGCGGCGCCGCCGGCGACGCCCAGCGGCGGGGCGGGCGGGACCTTCAGGTAGTCGTTGTCGCCGGCGGGGCCCGCCAGCAGCGGCGGCAGGTGCCCGGCGGAGGCGATCTCGATGGTGCCGGTGGTGGCGTCGTACACCGCGTACACGCAGGTGGCGAAGTGCGGCTCCTGCTCGCCCAGCTCGATCATCAGCTCGTGCATGACGTGCAGCGCGTCGGCGGGCGGCAGCTCCAGGTTGGCGAGCGTGTGGAGCGCGGTGCGCAGCCGGCCCATCGTGACGGCGGCGCGGACCCCGTGGCCCGCGACGTCGCCGACGATGAGGGCGACGCGGGCGCCGGGCAGCGCGATCGACTCGTACCAGTCGCCGCCGACCTCGACGAGCTTGCTGCCGGGCAGGTAGCGGTGCCGGACCTCGACCGAGGACGGCGCCGACAGCCGGTTCGGGAGCAGGCTGCGCTGGAGCGCCAGCGCGGTGGCGCGCTCGCGGCTGAACAGCCGGGCGTTGTCGACGACGATCGCGGCGCGGGCGGCGAACTCCATGCCGATCTCGACGTCGTAGAGGTCGAACTTGCGGAACCCGGGGACGCGGGTGCAGGCGATGAACCCGAGCAGGGTGTCGCGGGCGATCATCGGCAGCAGCACCATCGACACGTCCGACAGCAGCTCGCCCGCCGGGCCGCGCCGCCACAGCCTGGCGATCTCGGACGCGCGGTCCAGGCTGATGTTCGGCAGGTGGACGGGACGCGCCGTCTCCATGACCTCCCGGTACGGGGTGCCCTCAGGGAACACCAGCACCTCGCCGACGGGGAACGTGGACGTCCACGCCGGGTTGCCGTCGTCGGAGGTGACGGCGATGCGGCGCAGCACCGCCGAGCCGGACTCGGAGTGCACCTCGTCGGCGGCGACGAGGCTCTCCAGCACCAGCACCGAGGCGGCGTTGCAGTAGTGCGGGACGACGACCTCGACGAGCTTGCGGGCCGACTGGTCCAGGTCGAGGGACGCGCCGAACCGGGTGACCTGGTCGTCCATCAGCGCGCGGCGCATGAGGGCCGGGTCCTGGTAGCGCTCGCTCGGCGGCAGCGCGACCCGGACGTACAGCAGCGCGGCGGGCGCCGCGCCCGGATCGCCGACCATGGGCTGCGCGGTCAGCACCGCGTCGGCGGACGCGCCGTCGCCGCGCAGCACGGTCATCACGCCGTTGCGCTCCTGGCCGGCCTCGTTGGCCTCCAGGAGGGCCTCGAGTTCGGCTTTGGCCTCGTCCCCCACCAGATCGGTGGCGGGACGGCCGATGAGGTCCTCGGGCGCGCGGCCGAGGACGGCCCTGGCGTTCGGCCCGCACTGCACGATCCGCCGGGAACCGTCGATGCCCAGGACAAGGGTCCGGGACGCGGAATCGGTGGCGGGCGCATCGCCTCGCGGCGCCATCACTGATCTCACCTGACGCGCTCCAGACAGCCGGTCGTCTACGCACTACCCAGCGACAGTATGGGGCATGACACGGTTTCCATGGGAGAAGATCACGCTTACCAGGCCGAAAACGGTTCGGCATTCGTCACATTTCACTCCGGGACGGTCCCGATCCCGTCCAGGAGGGCGCCGACGACGGCCTCGGCGTAGCCGTCCGGGAGGCTCTCCCGCGGTCCCTTCGGCGTCAGCGAGCCGATCAGCATCGACATCGCCACCTCCACGTCGAGGCCGGCGCGCAGCTCCCCCCGGGCGACGCCGCGCAGCAGCACGTCGCGGACTATCGCGCGCCTCGGCTCGATGACGTCCTGCTTGTAGCGGGCGTACAGCTCGGGGTGCCGCTCCGCGCCGCCGACGACGTTCCAGAAGCAACGGAAGTGCCCGCCCTCGCGCTCACCGGCGAGCGCGCGGGCGATCTCGGTGAGGTCCTCCCGGACGGACGCGCCGGACGGCTCGGGCAGCGGCCGCTTCGCCGAGCCCAGCGCGTCCACGATCAGCGCCTCCTTGCTGGGCCAGCGCCGGTAGATGGTGGTCTTGCCGACGCCGGCGCGGGCGGCGACGGCCTCGATGGACACGCCCGCCACGCCCGACTCCCTGGCGAGCAGGTCGAGGGTCGCCTCGATGATGGCCTTCTCCGCCCGTTCGCTGCGGGGCCGTCCCGGCGCCCGGCCAGTGGTGTCGGTCCCGGTGGTGTCGGTCCCGGTGGTGTCGGTCCCGGTGGTGTCGGTTCCGGCGGCGTCGGCCCCGGCGGTGCTCGTCATGGCGCGCTCACGCTCTCGCTCCGGCCTTCTCCAGCCGCGGCTCGCTCGGCTCCGGGCCATCGGCGGGCGGGACGGCCGCCGCGCGGCCCGGCATCCACTTGAGGACGACCATCGCGCCGAGGAAGGCGATGAACGCGGCGGCGGCGGACGCGGTGTGCATGGCGTGCACGAACGCGGCGTTCGCCGGTTCGATGAGGCTCTGCCCGGCGGCGCCCAGCTCGGCCGCGACGCCGTGCGCGCCCTCGATGGACTCGCCGGCGGCCTCCCGCGCCCCGGCGGGCAGCGCGGCGAGGTCGCCGTCCAGGTCGCGGCGGTAGACCGACGCGATGACGGAGCCCAGCACGGCGACGCCCATCGCGACGGCGACCTGCCGGGCGACGTTGTTGATGGACGATCCGGCGCCCGCCTTCTCGGGGGGCAGCGCCGACATGACCGACTCGGTGGCGGGCGGCATCACGTTGGCCATCCCGGTGCCCTGCACGAAGAAGATCACGCCGAGGATCCACATCGGGGTGTCGGTGCCGACGAACTGGTAGCTCGCCAGCGCCGCGGCGACCAGGAGCATCCCGGTCGTGCAGACGGCCCTGGCGCCGAAGCGGCGGACCATGGCGGCGCTGCGCGGCGAGAAGAAGAGCTGGGCGGCGGCGAACGGCAGGACCATCGCGCCCGCCGCGAGCGGGGTCAGTCCGCGCACCGACTGCATGTAGAAGTTGGCGAAGAAGAAGACGCCGGACGCCGCGAAGAAGCACAGCGCGATGGAGGCGACGGCGGCCGACAGCCGCGGATCCCTGAACAGCCGGACGTCGAAGGCCGGGGAGTCGCTGCGGGCCTCGTGCCAGACGAACAGCGCGATGACCGCGGCGCCCGCGAGGATCGGGCCGGCCGCGGAGAGGCCGAGCCAGTCCCCCGTCTCACCGCCCCGGATGATGCCGTACGACAGGACGACCAGGCCGACGACCGAAAGCAGCACGCCGACCGGGTCGAGCCGCCCGGGACTCGGATTGCGCGACTCGGGCACCAGGAACACCATCAGCACGATGCCCAGCGCGATGACCGGCACGTTGATCAGGAAGACCGAGCCCCACCAGAAGTGGGCGAGGAGCAGGCCGCCGGTGAGCGGGCCGATGGCGATGGCGAGCCCGACCGCGCCGGCCCAGATGCCGATGGCGCGGGCGCGCTCGTGCGGCTCGAAGACGTTGGTGATGATCGACAGCGTCTGCGGCATGACCGCGGCGCCGCCGAGGCCCATCAGGGCCCGGGCGTAGATGAGCTGCTCCGGGGTCTGCGCGTACGCCGAGACCAGCGAGGCGAGCGCGAACACGGCCATCCCGCCGACCAGCACCCGCTTGCGCCCGAGCCGGTCACCGAGGACTCCGAAGGTGAACAGCAGGCCCGCGAAGACCAGCGTGTAGGAGTTGATGGACCATTCGAGCTCGCTCTGCGTCGCGCCGAGGCCCTTGTCCGGGTCCGCGATCGTCTTCAGCGCGACGTTGAGGATGGTGTTGTCGAGCACCACCACCAGCAGGCTCATGGTCAGGACACCGAGGATGTACCACCGGCGGCGCTGGATCGTGGGGGAGTCCATGTAGATACGCAACGGTACCGTTTCGGAATTCATTCCCGGCTCCCGCGAGAGATCGGGGAATGGCGGGGCTACCAGAATCGTTTTCGAAGTGGCACCATCGGTTCCGTCTGGGTACGCCACAGTGGCGCCTCAAGACCGGAGGTCTCGCATGTCTTCATCTGCCGCACCCCCAGCGCAGCCGGCCGCACTCTACGGCGGCACGAGCGGGCGAAGGGTCACCGTACGCGACATCGCCGCCGCCAAGGAGCGGCGCGAGAAGTGGCCGATGCTCACCGCGTACGACGCGCTCACCGCACGGATCTTCGACGAGGCCGGGATCCCCGTGCTGCTCGTCGGCGACTCCGCCGCGATGGTCGTGTACGGGTACGACTCGACCATCCCCGTCACCGTGGACGACCTCATCCCGCTCACCGCGGCCGTCGTCCGCGGCTCCAAGCGCGCCATGGTCGTCGCCGACCTGCCGTTCGGCTCGTACCAGACGGGGGTCCCCGAGGCGCTGTCGGCCGCCACCCGGTTCCTCAAGGAGACCGGCGCCCACGCGGTCAAGCTGGAGGGCGGCCGCCGGATCATCCCGCAGGTCGAGGCGATGGTCGCCGCGGGCATCCCGGTCATGGCCCATCTCGGGCTCACCCCGCAGTCGGTGAACGCCTTCGGCGGCTACCGCGTGCAGGGCCGCGGGCAGGACGGCGACGAGCTGATGGCGGACGCGAAGGCCCTCGAGGCCGCCGGCGCGTTCTCCGTCGTCCTCGAATGCGTCCCCGAGGACCTGGCCGCCCACGTCACCTCGTCGCTGTCGATCCCGACGATCGGCATCGGCGGCGGCAACCGGACCGACGCGCAGGTCCTCGTCTGGCAGGACATGGCCGGGCTCACCCCGCAGACCGCGAAGTTCGTCAAGAAGTTCGCCGACATGAACGGCCTGCTCGGCGAGGCCGCGCGCAGCTACGCCGACGAAGTCGTGAGCGGCGCCTACCCGGCACCCGAGCACACGTACCACTGATCCGGCCACTGATCCGGCCACGGATCCGAGCCACCCCCGGACCCGCCGCCGCCCACCCCTGCGGCGGGCCTCGACGCCCGCACGGCCGCCCTCCCTCCCGGCGCGGCCGTGCGGGCGTTCGCCATGGACGGGTGCTCACCGGCCGGTGTCCACCGGCCCCCGCTCCCGCCGCCGTCAGGATCCGTTCTCGCGGCGGCCGTCGTCGCGGGCCAGCTCCTCGCCGTTCCCGTCCGGCTCCTTCTGCTCCGGGCGCCGCTTGGACTGCGCGACGATGAGCCGGTCGCCCGGCCGGAGGGACTTGCACTCCGGGTGGTCGAACGGCAGCATCCGGCCGTCCCGGACGACCGCGAGGACCGGCTCCCGCACCGCGCCGAGCGGCCCGCCGGTCTCGTCCGGGCGCACGTCGCGCTCCGCCAGATCGAGGCCGCTGCCCTGGTCGAGCAGGTCCTCGATCACCTGGCTGACGTTCGGCTGGCTGGTGGACACCCCGAGCAGCCGGCCCGCCGCCTCCGACGACGTCACCACGTGGTCGGCGCCGGACTGCCGCAGCAGCGGGACGTTCTCCGACTCGCGCACCGACGCCTGGATCGCGGCGTGCGGGTTGAGCTGCCGCGCCGTGAGGGTGACCAGCACGGCCGTGTCGTCGCGGGCGCTGGCCACCACGACCTGCCGGGCCTGCGGCACCGCCGCCTGTTTGAGCACCGAGCTCCGGGTCGCGTCCCCGACGACGCCGACGAACCCGGCCTCCGCCGCCTCGGCGACCACGCGCGGATCGGGATCCACCACGACGATCGATTCGCGGGTCACACCGGTGCTGATCAGGGTCTTGATGGCGCTGCGGCCCTTCGTGCCGTAGCCGGCCACCACGATGTGGTCGCGCACGCGCGTCCTCCAGCGGGCCTTGCGCCAGTCGTCGCGGGTGCGTTCCGCCAGCACCTCAAGGGTCGTGCCCACGAGGACGATGAGGAACAGCACCCGCACGGGCGTGATGAAGAGGATGTTGACCAGCCGGGCGGCGTCGCTGACCGGCGCGATGTCACCGTATCCGGTGGTCGACATGGTGACTGTGGCGTAGTAGAAGGCGTCCTGCAACGACACCGTCCCGTCCGCGCCGTCGGTGTACCCGTCGCGGTCGAGGTACACGGCGGCCACCGTGGCGAAGAGCAGCAGCAGCGCGAAGCCGATCCGCTTGGCGACCGCGCGCAGCGGCCCCGTCCGTGCCGAGGGCATCAGGACGAGCGGACCGTGCGCCGCTTCCGGAACGTTCACCTTCGGCACCGTACCGGGTCAAACGATCAGACGTCGGTGATCCGCAGGCCCGCGTGCGCCTTGTAGCGGCGGTTCATCGAGATGAGGTTGGCGGTGAACGCCTCGACCTGGCCGGCGTTGTGCAGCTTGCCGCCGTAGACGCCCCGCATGCCGGGGATCCGGCCCGCCAGCGCCTGGACGAGGTCGGTCGCCTCGCGGTCGTTGCCGAGGACGAGCACGTCCAGCTCCATCCCGTCCACCTCCGGGTCGAGCAGCAGCTTCGCCGAGACGTGGTGGAACGCGGCGACGACGCGGCTGCCGGTCAGGACGGCGGCGGCCTGCTCGGCGGCGCTGCCCTCCTCGACGGGCAGCGCGAACGCGCCCTTGCCCTTCTCGAAGCCCAGGGGGTTCACGCAGTCGACGACGATCTTGCCGTCCAGCTCCGCGCGCAGCGACTCCAGCGTGGGCTTGTGCCCGTCCCACGGCACCGCGACGATCACCACGTCGGACTGCCCGGCGGCCACCGGGTTCTCCGCACCCGACACCGGCAGTCCCGCGCCGCCCCGCTCCCCGGTGAGGTCGTCGGCGGCCTGCTGGGCGCGCTCGGCCTTGCGCGACCCGATCGTCACCCGGTGCCCGGCGAGCGCGAACCGGCGCGCGAGGCCCTTGCCCTGGTCGCCGGTGCCGCCGAGAATGCCGATCGACAGGCCGCTCACGTCGGGAAGGTCATAGGGCGTCTTCTGCTGCTCAGTCATGCCGCCGAGTCTGCCAGGCGGCCTCCCGGGCGCCCCTCCCCGGCCCACCGCATCGCGGAACCGCCCCGTCCGGGACGCCCGGTTGCGGCACCATGGTCTCCGTGGACGCCGAGCAGATCACGATGTTGCGCGAGGTGCTGTCGGCCACGGGCTGGCTGGAGCGGACCCAGGAGTTCGGCCGCGCGCTGCGTGGCACGTCCCGGACCCCCGGCGGGCTGCTGCTCGTCGGCACCCCCGGCGACGACCCGTGGCATCTGGCGGCGCACCTGGACGACGAGAGCCGCCTCGGCGACGTTCCCGGCCTGGCGCCCACGCTGGTGCGCTGGAAACCGCCGGCGGGCGCGCCCGCGCACCTGAAGATCGGGCTGGAGCGGCTCGAAGCGGCCCGGCGCGGCGAGACGCTGTTCGTCGTCGCCGAGGAGGACGCGCCCGTCCCGCTGCTGGAACGGGTGGACGACGCGCGCCGTACGGGTGCGACCGTCCTCGCGCTGGAAGGCGGCGACCGCGAGCTTCAGGGCCTCGCCCACGAGGCGCTGACCGTCCCGCCTCGGGAGGCCCTGCTGTCGTTCGACGGCGCGCAGCACCTCGTCAGCGCGGCGGCGGGCCAGGAACCCGCGAGGAGTCCCCGCGGGTTCCGGCGCCGCCTCGCCAGGCTCCTCGACACCGTGTCGGGGCCCGTGGTCGACTAGCCGTGGTCGACAAGCCCGTGGGCGGCTAGTCCTCGGCGTCGTCCCTGCGCCACGCCTCGTTGCGCTCGCGCGCCAGGGCCAGGGCGTCCGCCGCGGCGCTCTCCGACTTGTACGGGCCCATCCGGTCCTTGCCGGGGCAGCCCGGCCCGTGCTCGACCTTCATGTGCTTCAGGCAGAACCACCAGTCACCGTCGTCACCGGCCATCGGCGCTCCTCTCGAATGTGCGCTCGGCACGGGATTCGTTGCCGCGATCCCGCTGACTACACTCCATCACTATGACGACCCAGCTACTCCGGCCCGGAAACGTTTCCCCGATGCGCAAGGTCCCGTCGAGCATCCCGCGCCCGGAGTACGTCGGGAAGAAGCGCCCGAAGACCGGTGAACCCGATGTCAAGACGCCTGAGATCATCGAGCGGATGCGGGTGGCGGGGAGGATCGCCGCGCAGGCGCTCCAGGAGGTCGGCAGGCACGTCCGGCCCGGCGTCACGACCGACGAGCTGGACGTCATCGGGCACGAGTTCCTGCTCGACCACGGCGCCTACCCGTCCACGCTCGGCTACCGCGGCTTCCCCAAGTCGCTGTGCACCTCGGTCAACGAGGTGATCTGCCACGGCATCCCGGACGACACCGTCCTGCGCGACGGCGACATCGTCAACGTCGACATCACCGCGTTCATCGGCGGCGTCCACGGCGACACCGACGCGACGTTCCTGTGCGGCGACGTGGACGAGGAGTCGCGGCTGCTGGTGGAACGCACCCACGAGGCGGCCATGCGGGGCATCCGCGCGGTCAGGCCGGGACGGGCGCTGAACGTGATCGGGCGGGTCATCGAGTCCTACGCCAAGCGCTTCGGGTACGGGGTCGTGCGCGACTTCACCGGTCACGGCATCGGCACGACGTTCCACTCCGGGCTGGTCGTCCCGCACTTCGACGACCCGACCGCCACGACGCTCATCGAGCCGGGGATGACGTTCACGATCGAGCCGATGCTGACGCTCGGTACCCACGACTACGACATGTGGAAGGACGGCTGGACGGTCGTCACCAAGGACCGCAAGCGCACGGCCCAGTTCGAGCACACACTCCTGGTGACCGAGGACGGCCACGAAATCCTCACCCTGCCGTGACGAACCTCTTGATCTAGGGTCCGATTCGCCCCACATCCGGCCGGGAGAGTCTCTAGAGATGAACGCCCCAGCGCCCTACGAGCCGCGGGTTCCGTCCGACAGCATGCCGCCGGGGCGCGCGGCGCTGAGCGTGACGTGGGCGGCGCTGCCGTTCCTGACCCTCGGCTACGCCACGCCGTTCACGTTCGCGGTGGTGGCGCTGTGGCGGCGCAGCCTCCATCTGCTGCTGTCCACGGCCGCCTACCTCGGCGTGTTCGCGGTGATGCTGTACCTGCTGCCCGGAATCGGCAAGGACGACGGCACCGAGCGCACGGTCGGGGTACTGCTCTTCGTCCTCGCGGTGGTGGGCTGCGCGCATTCGTTCGTCATCCGGCGCCGCGTGTTCGACCCGCACGGGCTGTCGGGGGTCGACAACGAGGCAGTCGTGGAGCGGGTGAAGAGGCAGCGGCTGCTGCGGGACAAGGCGCGGGAGCTGGCGCGCGAGGATCCCGGCCTCGCCAAGGAGCTGCGGATCGGCCGCCCCGACCTGCCGCGCCAGTACAACGACGGCGGGCTGGTCGACGTCAACCACGCCCCGGCGGAGGCGCTGACGCTGCTGCCGGGCATCACCCCGGAGCTGGCGGGGAGGATCGAGCGGGTGCGGGCGGAGTCGGGCGGGTTCATGTCCGCCGAGGAACTGTCCGCGGTGGCGGGCCTGCCCGCGTCCCTGACCGGCGAGGTCGCCGACTACGCCGTCTTCATACGCTGACAAGGCGCCGATCCCGGGTACGGGACGTGCGTGGCCCCGAAGAAGCGCGAGAAGGACGCCGACCGGCTGGCGGAGTACCGCGGCAAGCGCGACGCGGAGCGGACGCCCGAACCCGTCCCCGAAGAGAAGGCGCTGCCGCACGGGGACGACGACACGTTCGTCGTCCAGGAGCACCACGCCAGGAGCCTGCACTGGGACCTGCGGTTCGAGCGCGACGGGGTGCTGGTGTCGTGGGCCGTCCCGAAGGGCCTGCCGTGGAGCCCGGAGACCAACCATCTGGCCGTGCACACCGAGGACCATCCGCTGGAGTACGCGACGTTCGAGGGAGACATCCCGAAGGAGGAGTACGGCGGCGGCAAGGTGCTCATCTGGGACCGCGGCACGTACGAGACGGAGAAGTGGTCCGAACGCGAGGTGAAGGTCGTCATCCACGGCTCGCGGGTCTCCGGCCGCTACGTGCTCTTCAAGACGCGCGGCCGGAACTGGATGATCCACCGGATGGACCCGCCGGCGGACCCGGACGCCGAGCCGCTGCCGGAGTCGCTGCTCCCGATGCTCCCGGTGGAGAAGGCGCGGCTGCCGCGCGACCAGGACGCGTGGGCCTTCGAGTTCGCCTGGGGCGGCAAGCGGACGGCCGCCTACGTCGAGGGCGGCCGGACGCGGTTCACCGACGGCCGGGGACGCGCCGTCGACGGCCCCGGCGGGCTGGGCTCGCGGCTCGGCGTGGCGCTGGGCGCCCGGCCCGCGCTGCTGGACGGCGAGCTGGCCGTCCTGGACGGCCGCGAGACCTACATGATCTACGACGTGCCGCATCTGGACGGGCGGCCGCCGCTGGACGTCCCGTACCGGCGACGCCGGGAGACGCTGGACGAGCTGGGCCTGTCGGGCTCGCTGTGGCAGACCGCCCCCTGGTTCCCGGGCGACGGCGACGCCGTCCGCGCCGCCGCGGGCGAGCAGGGGCTGCCGGGAGTCGTCGCCAAGCGGCTGGACTCCGTCTACGAGCCGGGCGAGGAGTCCGCCGCCTGGCGTTTCGTCCCGTCGAGGTGACCGAGGGGTCACCGCATCCGGCCCGGAGGGGAACCGGGGCGGGGTTCCGCGCATCCAAACGGACGTAGCGCCCGCTTCGGCGCGTCGCCGCCGAAAACGATCAGTAGCGGGTTAGAGTCCGCCACTGAAACGCGGGCGGCGGGACGTGCTGGAAGGCGGGGGAACGGCGGATGATGGGCAAGACGCACGCCCTCAGCGGCGCGCTGGCGTGGCTGGCGGCCGTGCCGGTGATCGCGCAGGAGCGGCTGCTCGGCGAGCACGCGGTGTCGCTGTCGCCGGAGCAGGTCGCGGCGGGCGCGGTCGTGTGCGCGGGAGCGGCGATCCTGCCCGACATCGACCATCACAACGGCCGCATCGCCAACACGTTCGGGCCCATCACCCAGCACATGTGCAAGTGGGTCGGGAAGATCTCGGGCGGGCACCGGCAGGCGACCCACTCGATCCTGTTCGCGGTCGGGATCGGCTTCGCGATGGACTTCCTCGCCACTCACTACGTGTACGCCTGGTGGGCCTGCCTGTTCATGATCGTCGGCCTGGGGCTGCGCGGCGTCGGCCTGGACTTCGAGGGCAAGGAACCGCAGTCCGCGCTGGCCGACTGCGCGCTCGCCCTCGTCGCCGTCTGGCTCATGGCCAAGATCGATATGAGCTTCGTGGGGTACGCGGTCGCGCTCGGATGCATCGCGCACGTCGTGGGCGACTGCCTGACGCCGCGGGGGTGCCCCGTTTTCTGGCCGCTGCCGTGGCGGATCGCCGTCCCCGTGATCCCGAGGACGGACGGCAAGGTGGAGCGCTTCCTGGTGATGCCCGTCCTCACCCTGGGAATCGCCGTCCTCGCCGTCCGGTCGGTGCTCGGAGACGTCGGCGCGCAGTGGCTCACCAGAGGCTGAGCGCGGCTCAGTAGCGGGTCACCAGGGCGATGCGGCCGTGGTCGACCAGGAAGCCGTCGGAGACGAAGGTGACCTCGCCGCCGTACTCCATCGCCGTCTCTATGACGTCGTCGACGGCGTCGTCGACGACGTCCGCGCCCTTCAGGACGCCGGGCATGCCGTCCATCGGGACGAGTTCGCGGTGGGTTTTGACCGCGGGCGCGTAGTAGCCGCGCTCGACGACCAGGTGGTCGCCGCGTCCCTCCTCGACCAGCCGGGAGACCTCGCAGAGGCCGCCCGCGTACCGCTGGATGCTGCGCGCGGCCTCCAGCTCGGCGAGCACGGCCACCTCGCGGAGATCGTCGTAGGCGTCGAGCGCCGGGCGGGCGGCCTCGGCGAGCGTGCCGGGCGCGGCGCCCTCGAAGCTGCCGTCGACGCGTCCGGCCACGGTGGTGTGCGGTCCCGCCAGCTCGTCGAAGAGCGCCTGCCGGCGGGTGACTCCCGCGACGATCAGGGGGCGCCGGTCGCGCGCGAGGATCCGGTCGACGGCGCGCGCCGCGTCCCGGACGATCTGGCGGTGGCGCTCCCCGGCTCCGCCGCCGTCGCCGCCCTGCGCGGCGCGGCGCGACTGCCGCCCGGAGCCGGCCTCGTCGATCGGCTCCGGCGTGACGGGGAAGCCGCCGCCGGTGTGCTCGGCGAGCCGCCCGTCGTGGCCGTCCCACAGCCGCGTCCGCTGGTCCGACAGCGACAGCAGCCAGTAGCGCGGGGTGCGCGTGTAGTCGGCGACGAGGTCGCGGGTGGCGAAGCCCGCGTCGACGACCACCCGCTCGTCCACGTGCTGGCCGATCGTGAACGCGTGGTGCTCCCCGTCGGGCGCGGCGAACAGCACAAGCCCCGCGGAGGCGTGGCGCGGGTCGATCCCGTCCGCCGCGCGCTCCAGGCCGCGCACGACCTGCCCGGCGGCGTCGGGCGCCACGCGGACGTCGTCGTGCAGCCGCCGCCGCACCTCCGTCAGCAGGTTGCGCAGCCGGATCCGGTCCTGCCGGCTCTCCGGGAGCGTCCGGTGCGTGGGCATCAGCACGGATACCGCCGGATAGGCCCTCGGCTTGCGCAGTTCGGACAGAGTCGCGGCGTCCATGATCCCCCGATCGTCGACCTTGTTCGCTTATGACTCTTTTGTAGCTACTCGTAGGTAAACGAGGCGTAAGGGGGGTGTCAGGGTCAGCCCGGTGTGATGAACGACGTCTCGTAGGCGAAGATCACCGCCTGGGTGCGGTCGCGGGCCTGCAGCTTGGCCAGGATGTTCCCGACGTGCGTCTTCACCGTCTGCGGGCTCACGAACAGCTCCTGGGCGATCTCGGCGTTCGAGCGTCCCTTCGCCATCAGGCGCAGCACGTCGCCCTCCCGCTCGGTGAGCCGACCGTGCCAGCTCGGCGCGGCCGCCCCGCCCGCGGGCTGACCGTGCTGTGCGGCCAGCTCCCGGATCGCCGCGGGAAACAGCAGGCTGTCGCCGTGCGCGACCATCCTGATCGCCTGCAGGATCTCCTCGGGCCGCGTCCGCTTGAGCAGGAAGCCGTTCGCGCCCGCCTTCAGCGCGTCGTAGACGTACTCGTCGTTCTCGAACGTGGTGACGACGATGATCCGCGGCGGTTCCGGGACGGTCTCCAGGATGTGGCGGGTCGCCTGGATGCCGTCGAGCCGCGGCATCCGCACGTCCATCAGGATCACGTCGGGCCGCAGCCGGTTCACCTCGCCCGGGACCTCCGAGCCGTCGGCCGCCTCGCCGACCACGGAAAGGTCGTCCTCGGCGTCGATGATGGCGGCCAGGCCGGCCCGGATCAGCCGCTCGTCGTCGACCAGCAGAACCTTGATGGTCATGTTCCGGACCTTAGCGGCAGTGAGACGTGGAAGCGCCAGATGTCGCCGTCCGGCCCGGCGATCATCTCGCCCCGCAGCACGGTGACGCGCTCGCGGACGCCGCCGAGGCCCCGCCCACCGCCCACGCCGCTGAGCGAGGGACCGGCCTCGTCGCCCTGGTGGGCGCCGAGCGGGTTGCTCATCTCCATCTCCAGCCTCTCCCCCTCGACCGCGAGCCGGAGCCGCACCGGCACCTTCCCCGCGTGCCGCAGCGCGTTCGTCAGCCCCTCCTGGACGATCCGGTACGCCTCGCGCGACACCGCGGCCGGGACGCGCTCCACTCCGGGACCGACGTCCGCGTCGAGCTTCACCCCGGCGATCCTCATCTGCTCCAGCAGCCGCCCGAGATCCTCCAGCGTCGCCTGCGGCGCGGGGCGCGACGGGTCCTCCCGCAGCAGCCCCAGCACGTGGTCGAGATCCTCCAGCGCGGCGCGGGCCGACTCCTCGATCGCGCCGAGGGCCTCCCGCGCGAACGCCGGGTCGCTGTCGAGGACCCGTCCCGCCGCCCCCGCCTGGAGCGTCACCACGCTGAGCGCGTGCCCCACCGAGTCGTGCAGCTCCCTGGCCAGCCGGTTGCGTTCGGCCAGCTTCACGGCCCTGGCCTCCATGTCGGCGAGCCGCTCGGCGGCGGACGGCCCGAGGAACCACGGCGCCAGCCGCGACAGCAGCGTGCCCGTGCCCACGATCAGCGCGAGCAGCGCCGCCATCGACGCCAGCCCGATCGGCGGCGCGGGCCACTGATGCCAGGTGCTCTCGAACCCCCACGAGTCCAGGAAAGCGGAGTCCCAGGTCACCATGGGCGCGACGATCATCACGAACGCGAACGGCGGCACGGCCAGGCTCAGCCCGCTGATCACCACACCGGCGCCCAGGTGCAGGCTGAACCACGCCCCGGCCCGGATCCTGCTCTCCCACGACCGCGCCGACCCCGGCACGAGCGCCGCGGCGGGCCCCTTGAGCAGCTCCCTCGCGAGGGAGCCCTCCAGCAGCCGCACCGTCGGCACGAGCCCGGTGACGAACGTCGCCGCCATCGGCAGGACGACGAGTGCCAGCACCGTCGTGACGAGGATGTCGTCGACCGGCATCAGCGGGGTGAAAGTGATCGCGAGGAACCAGAACGGCATCAGCAGCGCGCCGCCCACCACCAGGTGAGCCCAGCGCTGCCAGGTCCTCCGCGCTACCAGCGGCCGCACCACACGCATCACGTCCCCGATCCTGGCAGACCGGGGACTCCCGTCCCCTCCCCCGCGAGAGGGAACCGCGGTCAGGGGCGTTTGCCCTGCTTGTCGGCTTCGGCCTTGTCGCGTTCGGCGAGCTTCGCCAGGCGGGCGTTGTAGGCGGCCAGTTCGTCGTCGTCCCCGGGCGGGCCGCCTGACTTCGCGGCGCGGTCGGCCTTGCGGTCCAGCCGCCGCGCCTGCCGCTGGTCGTCGCCGTACCACTGGAACGCCAGGACGATCAGGACGATGAACGTCGGGATCTCGCCGAACGCCCACGCGATCGCGCCGCCGGTCTGCTGGTCGTGCAGGATCGTGGTGCCCCACGGGGGGTCGACGGAGTTGTACCAGCCGAGGGCGAGCGCCTGGCTCATGTTCATCAGGGCGATGCCGAAGAACGCGTGGAACGGCATCGTGACGAACAGCAGGAGGAGCCGCCCGGGGTAGGGCAGCTTCTTCGGCGCGGGGTCGACGCCGAGCAGGACCCAGAAGAACAGCGAACCGGCGGCCAGGAAGTGCACCATCATCGCGATGTGGCCGAGGTGGTTGCGCATCGCGGCCTCGAACAGCGGCGTGAAGTACAGCACGTAGAGGCTCGCCACGAAGATGATCGTCGCCACCGCGGGATGGGCGATGACCGCGACGTACCGGCTGTGCACGATCGCCGTCAGCCACTCGCGCGGGCCGCGGTCGCCGCGGATCCGGGCGGGCTTCAGGGCGCGCAGCGCCAGCGTCACGGGGGCGCCGACGACCAGGAAGATCGGCGTCAGCATGTTCAGCACCATGTGCTGCGCCATGTGCACGCTGAACAGGATCGGCGCGTACTTGGCCACGCCCGTCTGGGTCACGGCGACCATGGCCAGCAGGCCGACGAACCAGGCCGCGGTGCGCCACACCGGCCAGGAGTCCCCGCGCCCGCGCAGCCGGACGACGGCGGCGAGGTAGAGGCCGCCGAGCACGAGGGCCAGGACGGCGAAGAACAGGTCGAACTGCCACAGCGTCGCCAGCCGCGCCGGGGTGACCTCTGGCGGCATCTCGTAGCCGAGCAGCGCCTTGACCGCGGAATCGGGGGTGGCCGGCGGGGGCGGCGCGGTGCGGGCCAGCGCGACGGCCAGGCCCATGGTGGCGGCCATCACGGCCACCTCGACGGACGCGAACCGGGTGAACGACCACGGCCTGCGGTCGGCGAGGGCGGGCAGCGTCCGGTTCCGGTGCCACCACCCGAACCAGCCGAGCACGCAGAAGAAGACGATCTTCCCGAGCGCCAGCCGGCCGTAGTTCGTCTCGACCAGCTCCACCGGGTCGGGCAGCCGGGCGATCACGTTCACCATGCCGCTGGCGCCGACGGTGATGAAGCACCACAGCGCCATCCGGCTGAACCGCTCGGCCATGACCGGCAGCCGGTCGCGGCGGAGCAGCGCGTGCGCGCCGACGATGGCGAGGCCGCCGACCCAGGGGGCGACCGCGGCCACGTGCAGCGCGACGCCGGTCGTCGCGACGGAGTGGTTGGCGGCCGAGGAGGAGTGGCCGGTGAGCGGCGCCGGCAGCAGCGCGATCCCGGCCATCACGAGCAGCCCGAACGCGGCGGCGGGCGTGGCGGTGGTGCGGGCCAGCAGCGCCACGACGACGGCCAGCAGCACCACGATCATGAGCGCGGTGCCCTGCGGCAGCGAGCCGACGTAGCTGCTCAGCTCGCTTCCGGTGACGACCTGCTGCACCGGCTGGCCGAGGACGTCGGCGACGGTGAACACGAGGGTGGCCGCCGCGGCCGCGGCCCAGCCGGCGGCGAACCAGGACGCGGCGTGCACGTAGCCGACCGCGTCCTTGGAGAGCCGGGCCGCGTCCTGGGAGGACCGGGCGTCCTTGGCCGTGCGGCCGGGCCCGCGCCCGCGCTCGACGGGCAGGAACGCGGCGGCGGCCAGCAGGGCGCCGACGGTCAGCGCGGACAGCAGGTCCATCGCCGTCCGGGACGCCGGCAGCCCCCACCGGGTGAGGGCGCCGGGGTCCCCGAGGCCGGGGATGACCTTCTCGGTGACCGATCCGCCGAACAGGAGCCCGGCCACCAGGACCACGGCGGCCGCGGCCACCGCTCCCGCGGCGACCGGCCAGACGCGCAGACCGGCCCTATTCACTTCCGCCGGCCGCCTGGTGCTTGCGCTTGGCCTGGAACACGATGCCGACGCCGATTCCGACGCCGATCAGCAGGCCCGCGACGATCAGTATCCACAGCACCGGCCCGGAACCGGAGTCCTCCTCCGCCGCGGCCTGCTCCTGGTCGACCTTGAGCGGCTGCTCGTCGGAGGTGGCGGCGGCGCCCGTCTGCTCCTCGGCGCCGACCCCGCCCGCGGACGGCGCGGGCGCGGCTCCCCCGGCCGCGGTGAACGTCACGTCGTCGCTCTGGATCGGGTGCCCGTCCTCGCCGACGACGCGGTAGGCCACCGTGTAGGTCCCGGCGGGCAGCGCGCCCGACAGCTTCTGCGTGACCGTCGCCCCCGAGCGCTCGGCGGCGCCCGAGTGGAACGTCTTGCCCGAGTCGTCCTTGACGACGACCTCGGCGAGGTTGATCTTGCCGCTGAAGACCAGCTTCACCTCGGTGACCGATTCCGCCGAGGCGCCCTTGGCCGGCGTGCTGCTCACGAGCTGGGGGTGGGCGAGCGCGGGCGGCGCCATGACGACGGTGAGCAGGGCGGCGACGGCGGCGGCGATGCCGAGACCGCGCAGGGGCCGGCGAAGCTTGAGGATGTTCATTGATGGCCGGGTTCTCTAGAGGGCCGAAGGGGCTTCTCCACCCTACTGAGGGTGTGGTACTGACACATCCCGGGTTCCACGACGTCCACGCGCGGATCCGGCCGTTTACACGCCGACGCAGGTCAGGGCCCGGCGGTAGGCGGCCATCCTGGGCTCGTCGGCGGTCCCCGTCTCGGCCAGCACCTCGGCGAGGTCGAACCAGGCCTGCGCGGCCTCCCGGGACGACTCCATCTCCTCCAGGCAGGTGGCGGCCCGGGTCAGCACCTCCACGGCGCGGTCGCGGCGGCCGAGCCGCACCGACGCCTCGCCGAGCACGGTCAGCGCCCCGGCGGTCGCGCGGCGCGGCGCCTCCCCGAGCAGGTCGAGGGCCTCCTCGGCGAGCCGCACCGCCTCGGCGGGACGGCCGAGCACCGTCTCGGCGCGGGCCAGCTCGGTCAGGCACCAGGCGACGTCGATCTCCCCGGACGAGCTGGCGTTGATCTCGCCGCGGACCCGGGTGAGCAGCTCGCGGGCGCGGGCGGCCTGGTCGGGACGGGCGCGCAGCAGCAGCCCGGCGTAGCTGACGCGGAGCCGTCCGAGGTTGCGGGGGTCCTCGCCGTCGCCCGCGAGCATCAGCGCCCGCTCGGCGAGGGCGACGCCCTCCTCGTACTCGCCGCGGATCTCGGCGACGTAGGCGGCCTCCCAGTAGGCGACCATCCGGGCGCGGGGGCTGCCGATCCGCTCGGCCCGCTCGACGAGCTGGGCGGCGAGCTGGCGGGCCCGGACGAGGTCGCCGCGCTCGATGAACGCGGCGAGCAGCGCCGCGCCGAGGTGCACGGCGGCGTCGGTCGAGTCGGCGCCGGTCGCGATGAGGTGCCGCAGCGCGTTCTCGGCGGCGTGCACGCCCGCGCCGATGTCGCCGCGCTCGCGCAGGCAGCGGCTCAGCGCGACGTGCACCTTCGCCCAGTGGTCGAGGTCGGCCTCGGCGGAGGCCTGCCCGGTCAGCTCCGCCAGCCCGGTGATCGCCTCCTCCAGCTCGCCCGCGGCCTCCAGCGCGAGGGCGTGCCCCCACCGCGCCTGGTGCAGCATCTCCGGCAGCGCCACCGCGTCGGCGCTGGCGAGCACCTCGGCGAACCGGGCCCGCGCCTCGGCCGCGGCGCCGTTGCTCAGCGCGATCTCCGCGTAGTCGAGCGTGACGCGCAGCTCGTCCACGACGTCCTCGCTGACGCCGCTGACGAGATAGGTGGGCGAGCAGTTCAGCTTCGCCGCGAGCAGCTCGACCACGCTCGGGGCGGGCACCCGCTTGTCGCTCTCGATCAGCGAGATATAGCTGTCGGACAGCTCGGGGAAGGCGAGCTGCGCCTGGCTCACGCCCTGCCGGATCCGCAGGGCGCGTATGCGCTGCCCCAGTGTCTCCCGATCCATCGTGTGACCACCGCCTACAGAGTGTTTCCCGCTGGAAGAGTGTTCCCGTTACCGGGTGCTCGCCGGCCGCGTCGCGCGCAGGGCGAGGAAGAAGTCGACCCGGTCCTCGAGTGTGCCGAGGTCCCGGCCGGTCAGGTCCTCGATTCGCCGGATTCGGTACCGAAGCGTGTTCACATGGACGTGCAGCCGTGTCGCGCTGCGGCGCCAGGACCCCGAACACGTGAGGAAGACCTCGAGCGTGTGCACGAGCTCGGCCTGCCGGCTGCTGTCGTACTCCTCCAGCGGGCCGAGCATCCGGGCGCGGAAGGACGAGCGCGTGCCCTCCGGGACCGAGTCCAGCAGCCGCGCATAGGAGTCGAGGCCGTCCATCCCGGCCGAGTCTCGCATTCGCACCAGGGCAGGCTATAGCGGACCCGTCGCGAGGTCACGCTGTGGAAGCCGGGAATCACATCTGGATACCGCCCCGCCCGGCTGTGCCGGTGCGGGACGGCCGCCCCCGGGACGGTTAACCTGTGCACGCCCATTCCGAGACCATGCTGCTGAAAGCGGAGCGCCCGTCATGTCCGAGACCAACGCCGCCAGGGCCGGCGATTCACCGCCGGCGCGCGGGCACGGGCCGCTGGAGCGGCTGTTCGACCTCACCGGGCGCGGGACGACCGTGTCGCGCGAGCTGCGCGGCGGCGTCACCACGTTCTTCGCGATGGCGTACATCATCCTGCTGAACCCGATCATCCTCGGCGGGGCGGAGGACGTCACCGGGGCGCAGCTGTCGATCCCGCAGCTGACCACGATGACCGCACTGTCCGCGGCGATCGCCACGGTGATCATGGGCCTGGTCGGGAACGCGCCGCTCGCGCTCGCCGCGGGCCTCGGCATCAACGCGGTCGTGGCGTTCCAGGCGGCGCCGGTGATGACCTGGCCGCAGGCGATGGGGCTGGTGGTGATCGAGGGCGCGGTGATCGTGGTGCTCGCCCTCACCGGGATCCGCGAGCGGATCATGAACTCGATCCCGCTGGCGCTCAAGCACGCGATCGCGGTCGGCATCGGCGCGTTCATCGCGCTCGTCGGCTTCTACGACGCGGGCTTCGTCAGCTCCAACGACGAGAGCCCGCCGCTGGCCCTGGGCACCAGCGGGCAGCTGGACACCTGGCCGGTGCTGGTGTTCGGGCTCACCCTGCTGCTGATGATCGTCCTTTACGTGCGGCGGGTGCCCGGCGCGATCCTGATCAGCATCGTGGCCGGGACGGTGGCCGCCGTGCTGATCCAGGAGAACGCGAACATCAAGGAGGGCGGCTGGGGCGTGGTCACGCCGAGCATGCCCGACAGCCTGTTCGCGATGCCCGACTTCGGGCTGTTCGGTGAGTTCGACCTGTTCGGCGGGTTCGCCGAGGCCGGGGTCATCACCGCGCTGGTCGTGCTGTTCACGCTGGTGCTGTCGGGATTCTTCGACGCGATGGGCACGATCCTCGGGGTCAGCGACGAGGCGGGCCTGCTGGACGAGAAGGGCCAGGTCCCGGGGCTCGGCCGGATCCTGTCGGTGGACGGCGTGTCGGCCGCGTTCGGCGGCGTGACCAGCTCGTCCGCCAACACGGTGTTCGTGGAGTCGGCGGCCGGTGTCGGCGAGGGCGCGCGGACGGGCCTGGCCAACATCGCCACCGGCGCGCTGTTCGCCGTGACCCTGTTCCTCACCCCGCTCGCCGCGACGGTGCCCGCGCAGGCCGCCGCGCCCGCGCTGGTCGTCGTCGGCGCGCTGATGATGACGCAGGTCGCCAAGGTGGACTGGGACGACCTGGAGCTGACGATCCCGGCTTTCCTGACCATCGTGCTGATGCCGTTCACGTTCTCGATCACGATCGGGATCGGCGGCGGGCTGGTGAGCTACGCGCTGATCAAGCTGGCCCGGGGCAAGGTGCGCGAGGTGTCGGTCTGGCTGTGGCCCGTGGTGGCGCTGTTCCTGCTCTTCTTCGTGATCAGCCCGATCGAGGGGTGGCTGGGGGTGCGCTGACGGCCGCCGCGAGCCGCCGGACCGGGGCGGATTGCGGTGTATCTAAAATTCTTGGACACGCTTGCGGGTGTAAATCAGTGCCGTCATGGCGTAAGCAGAAGGTACGGCCTTACCCCCGGCGTGAAAGGCGTGGCTGTGGTGTCCGCGGACTCTCCCTCCCACCCGTCGCCGCCAGGTCACGTCCTACTGGCCCCTGACAGGTTCCCGGGAGCGCTGACCGCGGCGCAGGCGGCACGGCACCTCGCGGCCGGGCTGCGCCGCGCCCGGCCCGGCGTCCCGCTGGTGGAGCTCCCGGTGGCCGACGGCGGGGAGGGCACCGTCGAGGCCGCGGTGGCGGCCGGATGGCGGCGGGTCGAGGCGGAGGTCTGCGGGCCGACGGGCCGTCCGCTCACCGCGCGGCTGGCGGTGAACGGCCGCAGCGCGGTGGTGGAGCTCGCCGAGGCGTCCGGCGTGCGCCGGCTGCCGGACGGCAAGCCGCGCCCGCTCGCCGCGTCCAGCATCGGGACGGGGCAGCTGCTCGCGCACGCGGTGCGGCTCGGCGCCCGCCGGATCGTCCTCGGACTCGGCGGCGGCGCCTGCACCGACGGCGGCGCGGGCCTCGTGCAGGGCCTCGGGGGCCGGCTGCTGGACGCGGTCGGCAAGGACCTCCCGCCCGGCGGGGCGGCGCTGCGCTCCCTGCACGCCCTGGACCTGCGCGGCCTGCCGGACATGTCGGGCATCGAGGTGGTGGTCGCGGGCGACCCGGCGGGACCGCTGCTCGGCCGCACCGGCGCCGCGGCGGTGGACGGGCCGCGCCACGGGGCGAGCCGCGACGAGGTCCGGCTGCTGGACGCGGGGCTGCGCCGCTGGGCCGACCTGGCGGAGGCGGCGTCCCGCACGGCGGCCCGCGACCTGCCGGGCGCCGGGACGGCGGGCGGCGTCGGGTTCGCCGCGCTCGCCTTCCTCGGCGCGACGATCGAGCCGGGCGCCTCGCTCATGCTCGACCTGCTGGGCTTCGCCGGGAAGGCGCGGGGCGCGCACCTGGTCGTGACCGGCGAGGGCTCGCTCGACACCCGCTCGCTGCGCGGCACCGCGCCGATCGGCGTCGCCCGCGCCGCCGCCCGCGCGGGCGCGCCCGTCGTCGCGGTCGCCGGGCGCCGCGGCCTCACCGGCGAGCAGCTCCGCAAGGCGCGCATCCAGGCGGCGTACGCGCTGGCCGACATCGAGCCCGACGCCGAGCGCCGCGTCCGCCGGGCCGGGCCGCTGCTGGAGCAGCTGACGGTCGCGATCGCGGACGAGTGGCTCCCCCCTGCGGGCCCGTAGCCCGGACCGCTCCAACCGGTTCGGATCGCTCCCCGGAATATTCGCCACTTTCGTGACGGACGAGTAGTCAGACGTTTACGATCTACGGAGCGGCGAACCACAGAACTCAACATCGGGCGAGGCGGGCACGGCATGGCCGAAGAGCAGTACGACTGGGCTTCACTCGGGATCGACACCACCAAGCCGAGCATCGCCAGGACCTACGACGTGGTCCTGCGGGGCAAGGACAACTTCGAGGTCGATCGCGCCTTCGTGGCCGAGATCGTCAAGATCGTTCCCGAGATCTACGACGTCGCCACCTACAACCGGGAGATCCTCGGCCGCGGCGTGCGGTACCTGACCGCCGGGGCGGGCCTGCGCCAGTTCCTCGATCTCGGCTCCGGGCTCCCGACCGTGCAGAACACCCACCAGGTCGCGCAGGCCACCGCGCCCGGCACGCGGGTCGTGTACGTCGACAACGACCCGATCGTCCTCGCGCACGGCCGGGCGCTACTCGCCGAGAACGCGAACACCACCGTCGTGACCGCCGACGTCCGGGAGCCGGAGAAGATCCTCGCGCACGACGAAGTGCGCCGGCTCATCGACTTCGACCAGCCCGTCGGGGTGATGCTGGTCGGCATCCTGCACCACCTGCACGACGACGAGGGGCCGCAGCGGATCGTGAAGACGCTGATGGACGCCGTGCCGTCCGGCAGTCACCTCTTCGTCACGGCGTTCTGCGCGTCGAGCCCGGAGGCGGCCGACGCCGAGGTCCAGTACCAGGGGCTGCTCGGCACGGGACGTTTCCGCACGCCCGAGGAGATCACCCGCTACTTCGACGGCCTGGAGCTCCTCGAACCCGGCCTGGTCCCGCTGCCGCTGTGGCGGCCCGACGTGGACGTCCCGGACGAGCTGACCGTCGGCCAGCGCCTCATGTACGGGGGCGTCGCCCGGAAGCCCTGAGCGTGCCGGCGACGGTGCGGCCGGGTTGACACGGTGTAGCCGAACGGGCCGATGCGCTGACACCTTGCCCATGGCGCCGGGACGCTCCGCGCCGCACGCTGGAGGCGTACGCCCGGTCAGCGCCGACCATGAGGAGCTCCCGTGAAGATCGGTGTCCCCCGCGAGGTCAAGAACCACGAGTACCGGGTGGCCATCGCCCCGGCGGGAGTGCACGAGCTCACCCGCCACGACCACGAGGTGTTCGTCGAGCGCGGCGCGGGGCTGGGATCGGCGATCCCCGACGACGACTACGCCGCCGCGGGCGCCAAGATCGTGGACGGCCCGGACGAGGTCTGGGCCGAGGGAGAGCTGATCCTCAAGGTCAAGGAGCCGGTGGCGTCCGAGTACCACCGGATGCGCGACGGCCAGGTCCTGTTCGCCTACCTGCACCTGGCCGCGTCCCGCGAGTGCACCGGCGCGCTGCTGTCCGCCGGCGTCACCGCGATCGCGTACGAGACCGTCCAGCCGCCGGGCGGCTCCCTGCCGCTGCTGGCTCCCATGTCCGAGGTCGCCGGGCGGCTCGCCCCGCAGGTCGGCGCGTACAGCCTGATGTCGTCCAACGGCGGGCGCGGCGTCCTGCCCGGCGGCGTCCCCGGCGTCGCGCCGGCCAAGGTGGTCGTCATCGGCGGCGGCGTGTCCGGACTGAACGCGGCGCAGATCGCCGCCGGGATGGGCGCGGACGTCACGGTGCTCGACGTCGACGTCGACCGCCTCCGCCACATCGACGCCGTCTATCAGGGCCGTATCCGCACCCTGGTGTCGAGCGCGTACACCGTCGAGCGGGAGGCCCGCGCCGCCGACCTGGTCATCGGCGCGGTCCTGATCCCCGGCGCCAGGGCGCCCAAGCTCATCTCGAACGAGCTGGTCGCGGGCATGAAGGCCGGTTCCGTCCTGGTGGACATCGCGATCGACCAGGGCGGCTGCTTCGAGGACTCCCGCCCCACCACGCACGCCGAGCCCACCTACCGCGTGCACGACTCGACGTTCTACTGCGTCGCGAACATGCCGGGTTCGGTCCCCAACACCTCCACCTACGCGCTGACCGGTGTCACGCTGCCCTACGCCGTCCAGATCGCCGGCAAGGGCTGGCGCCGCGCCCTGGAGACCGACGCCGCCCTCGCCCGCGGTCTCAACACCCACGCCGGCGACCTCGTCCACGCCCACGTCGCCGAAGCCCACTCCCTCCCCTACGTGCCTCTCACCTCCGTCTTGGACTGACCGCGAGCGCATAAGGTACCCATTAGGGGATTTCCCCAGGGGTATCCGGGCGTGCGCCCTCGGAAGAATGTGAGGACGGAGATGGCGACCAGCGAGACCCCCACCCGCGGGTACACCGCCACGAAGGACCAGCTGCAGACGCGGCTTGCCCGGATCGAGGGGCAGGTGCGCGGCATCGACCGGATGGTCGACGAGGACCGCTACTGCATCGACATCCTCACGCAGATCAGCGCCGTCCAGGCCGCGCTGGACAAGGTCGCGCTCGGCCTGCTGGACGGGCACGTGCGGCACTGCGTGGCCGAGGGCGCCGAGGAGGGCAAGGGGGACGCGATGTCCACCGAATTGATGGCGGCCGTGGGCCGGCTCATGCGCCGCGGCTGACCGGTCACCCGCCGGGGTGCGGGAGCGGCGGGTCCCCGGGGCGGGTCACGAGGCGACGGACCAGGTGGCCAGGTCCGCCTCGTGCTGGCGCGTGAGGAGCCTGGCCCGCTGGGCGTCCGGGGAGTAGCGGTACCGCTCGGGGACGACCTGCGACGTCCGGTACAGGCCCTTGAGCGTCAGCGTCGCGGCCAGGTCGGACGTGGGCAGCCCCGGCAGCCCGTACATGCGGCGGGCCCAGCGCGGCAGCGTCGCGACGACCAGCGACCCGAGGGCCGGAGCGGCGAGCTTCAGCGGCAGCAGCCGGCGCGGGACGGCCGGGTTGAACATGCGGCGCAGCCCGTCGCGGGCCTCCCGGCACGCCCAGATGCGCCGCCGCATCTCCTCGTAGTACTCGTCCATCTCCGCGACCGTGGCGGGCACGGCCCCGGGGTCGAGCCCGACGACGGCGGCCGCGCGGCGCTGCTCGTCCACGAACGCGTCGGCGTCCGCGGCGGTCAGCGGCACGCCGGCGCGGCGCGCCACGTCCAGGTACGACTCGACCTCGCCCAGGTGCACCCAGAGCAGGTTCTCCGGGTCGTCGACCGCGAACGTCTCCCCGGTGCGCATGTCGAGGCCGGTCAGCTTCGAGTGCAGCTTGCGGACCCTGCGGCCCACCCGCTCGACCTCCGCCTCCGTCCCGTAGGTGCGCACGCGGACGAACTCGACCGTCCGCCCGAGCCGCGCCCAGGCCGCGGACGGGTCCATGAGCTCGGAGTTCTGCGCGGTGCCCCACATCGACCGCGGATGCAGGCCCTGCAGCAGCAGCGCCCTGATACCGCCGACGATCAGCACGGGCTCGCCCATGACCCGCCAGGTCACCGAGCCGGGCCCGAACAGCCCGTGGCCGGTGCGCTCCTGCGCGCGGGGGGACGAGACCAGCTCGTCGTGCACGTCGACCACCGCCTTCCGTCGCCGCGGCCGGCCGGCAGCCCGGTCGCGGTGACGGAAAACTTACCCCGCATTGACGCGCGTCACACGATCAGTCCTGGTCATCGTCCTCGACGGCGTCGTCGTGCTCCCCGGCCTCGGTCTGCTCGGTGATCCAGGCGAGGTAGTCCATGCTGCCCGCCACCACCGGCGTCGCGATGATCTCCGGAGTGTCGTAGGAGTGCCCCTCGGTGATCAGGGACGCCAGCTCCTCGAAGCAGTCGACGGAGGTCTTGAAGAGCACCATCCACTCCTCCGCCGACTCGATCTCGTCCTCCCACCAGTAGGTGCTCGCGATCGGGCCGACGAGCTGGGCACAGGCCGCGAGCCGCTCGGCGACCGCGGACTTGGCCAGCTCGGCCGCCTCGGCTCGGGAGTCGGTCGTCGTCGTCACCTGAACGAAAGAGTGGGCCATGGCACGACTCCTTCCCTTTCACCGTTCGCGCACGCCACCGGGCCGTTCCGGGACATGGTCACCGCCCGGCCGGCCGGACGACCAGCGCGCTGCCGCCGCCCCGGCGCACCGGCTCCGCCACCGCCTGCACGAGCCCGTGCCGCAGGATCTCCAGGCCGGTCGCGGCGCCGATCACGCCCGCCGGCGGGCCCGGGAAGACCTCCAGCCGGTGCCCGCGCGCGGCCAGGTCCCGGCCGTAGGCGTCGATGAAGGGCTGCTCGGCGAACACCTGCGGGGTGTTGCGCTGCGTCGCGCGCGGGGCGTTCAGCGCGGCGGGCAGGTCCATGCCGAGGTCGACGCGGTTCATCAGGATCTGCAGGACGGTCGTGATGATGGTCGACCCGCCGGGCGTGCCGAGGGCCAGCTTCGGGCGCCCGTCCTGGAGCACGAGCGTCGGGGACATGCTGCTCCGCGGGCGCTTGTGCGGGCCCGGCAGGTTCGGGTCGGGCGCCTGCCCGGGGTCCGGCGGCCGGAAGGAGAAGTCGGTCAGCTGGTTGTTGAGGAGGAAGCCCCGCCCGGGGACGGTGATGCCGCTGCCGCCGAACTGCTCGATCGAGAGGGTGTAGGAGACGACGTTGCCCCACTTGTCCGCGACGACGAGGTGGGTGGTCTGCGGACCCTCGCGCGCCAGCCGCCCGGTCCGGGTCCCGGGCGGGACGCACCGCTCGTAGTCGCCGTCGGGCGAGCCGGCGGCCACGGGCGCGGCGGCGGCCCGGTCCGGCTCGATCAGGCACGCGCGCTCGCGGGCGAACCCGGACGACAGCAGCGCGTCCACGGGGACGTCGACCTTGTCGGCGTCGCCCAGGTAGCGGCCGCGGTCGGCGTAGGCGAGCTTGGACGCCTCCAGGTAGTAGTGCAGGGCCGTGGCCGGATCCCGCCGGTCGAGCCGGAAGCCGCCCATGATGTTGAGCGCCTCCCCCACCGTCGTGCCGCCGGACGAGGACGGCGGCATCCCGTACACGTCCGTCCCCCGGTAGGAGACGTGCGTGGGCTCGCGCACCAGGGCGCGGTAGGCGTCGAGGTCACCCGGTCCCATCAGGCCGGGACGGACGTCGCGGCTCGCGTCCGGGTCCACCGGCGGGTCGGCGACCGTCCGCGCGATCTCCCCGCCGAGCCGTCCCTCGTAGAACCAGCGGGTGCCGCGCCTGGCCAGCTCGCGGTAGGTGCCGGCGAGGTCGGGGTTGCGGAAGACGGAGCCGACGGCGGGGACCCGCCCGTCCGGCAGGAACAGCTCGCGGGTCGGGACGATGTCGCGGAAGCGCTCCGCGTTCGCCGCCGTCTGGTCGTGGAACTCCCGGTCCACCACGAACCCCCGGTCGGCGATCTTGATCGCCGGGCGCAGCAGGCGGCCGAGGTCGCGGGTGCCGAACCGGCGCAGGGCGAGGTCCCACTGCGCGAGCGTGCCGGGCACGCCGACGCCGAGCCCGCTGGTGACGGCCTCGTCGAACGGGAGCGGCTCGCCGGTGGCGGGGTCGATGAAGGCGTCCTGCTTCATCCGCTCCGGCGCGATCTCACGGCCGTCGAGGGCGTGGACGCGGCGCGTCTTCGCGTCGTAATAGGTGATGTAGCCCCCGCCGCCGATCGCCGCCACGTGGGGCTCGGTGACGCCGAGGGTGGCTCCGGCCGCGACGGCCGCGTCCATCGCGTTGCCGCCGCGCTCGAGCACCTCCAGCGCGGTCCGGCTGGCGTACGGGTCGACCGTCGACACCGCGCCGCCGTAGCCGGTCGCGACCGGCTGCTTGCCCGGCGGGCGCGGATGCCCCGCGGCGGCGGGGGCGGGGGCGGCGGAGACGGTCAGGGACGCGGCGGTGGCGAGCGCGGCCACGACGGCCGTGCGGCGTGACGACGGGGAGCGGAGCACCGGACCTCCAGATGAACGCGGCGACCCCACGGTGCCATCGATCTTCGTCCGGCGCCAGCAACAAAGATCGTAAAGCGCTTTCTGTATTGGAAATCCCGGGCCTATTCGGTCCGGAACGCTCCATTAGAAACCGATTCGGTGTGTGCCCAGCGTGATTAGGGCGCTGCTCCACGTCGCCAGTGCGGGGCCACCACCAGGCGGTTTGGCACTATCCGCCAATAGATCGGCGGCACCGATCCGCGGCCGAACGTTGCGATTATGGTCGCACCTGGTGAATTCTTAGGGGCTTCGGCAAACCATCTCGCGATCAGCGGCGCGGGTTCAGCGCCCCCGGCCGGGCGGCCTGGGGGGAGATCACCTATGACCTGGGACATGCGCATGCGCAACAACATGTTCCGGCGGCTGCCGGTGGAGCGGGCGACCGGAAGGCTCTACGGCGGCAGGCACCGGCTCCGCGTGGTCTACCGGACCCGGGACCTCGTCGTGCTCGGCCTCGGCGTCATGATCGGCTCCGGCATCTTCAAGATCGCCGGTGAGCAGGCGGCCGCGACCGCCGGGCCCGGCGTGCTCGTCTCCTTCCTGATCGCCGGGGGCGTGTGCCTGCTGGTCGCGCTCGCCTACGCCGAGCTGTCCTCGATCATCCCGGTGGCGGGCAGCGCCTACTCCTTCAGCTACGTCGCGTTCGGCGAGGTGTGGGCGTGGATCGTCGGCTGGGCGCTGGTGCTCGAGCTGCTGCTGGCCGCGTCGGTGCTGGCCCGGGTCTGGTCGCTGTACGCGACGCAGGCGCTGAACGGCTTCAGCGTGCCGATCCCGGGGTGGCTCGGCGACCTGATCGGGCAGCAGCAGGGCCCCGACCTCTTCGCCCTCCTCATCCTGCTGCTGGTCGTGCTGATGCTCGCCACCGGCAGCCGGATGAGCCTGAAGACGCTGTGGTTCATGGTGATGGCCAAGGTCGTGGTGATCGGGCTGGTCATCGCCACCGGTCTGCGGTTCTTCAGCCCCGGGAACCTCACCCCGTTCCTGCCGCCCGCGCGGCCGGCGCCCGAGGGAGACCACACGGTCCTGGACGCCCTGCTCGGCCTGGCCGGCGGCGGGACCCCGGAGGTGTTCGGGGTCTGGGGCCTGATCGCGGCCGCGCCCGCCATCGCGTTCGCCTACATCGGGTTCGACCTCATCGCGACCGCCTCCGAGGAGACCGAGGACGCCCCCCGCAAGGTGCCGCGCGGCATCCTCACGGCCCTCATCACCGCCGTCGTGCTGTACGCGGCGGTGGCGGTCGCGCTGGTCGGCATGGTCGGCATGGACGGGTTCGCCGCGCTCGACCCGGACAAGCTGCTGATCGCCGCGGCGTTCGACTCGGTCGGCGCGGGCGCGATGGGCAAGGTCGTCGACGTGGGCGTGGTGCTCGCCCTGACGACCGTCATCCTGGTCGTGCTGATCAGCCTGACCCGGGTGATCTTCTCGATGTCGCGCGACGGGCTGCTGCCGCGCCCGCTGGCGTCCATGAGCCGCTACCGGGTGCCGTCCCGCGCCACGCTGCTGGCGGGCGGCGCGGCGGTCGTGACGTCGCAGACGATCGACGTCCTCACGCTGGAGCAGCTCGTGGTGATGGGGACGCTGTTCGCGTTCCTGTTCGTCCCGGCCGCCGTGCTGGTGCTGCGCCAGTCCCAGCCCGACCTGCACCGCCCGTTCAAGGTGCCGGCGGCGTCGCTCACCGCCATGTTGACGATGTTCGCGGTCGGCTGGCTGATGGTGAACCTGAAGGTCCAGACATGGGGCTACTTCGCGGTCTGGATGGCCGCCGGAGTGCTGCTGTACCTGGTCTACGGGCGCCGCAAGAGCCAGATGAGGCTGCTGCTGGACGAGCCGCCGCCCGGACCTCCGGCCGCGGTCCTGCCGGCCGCGCCGCCGCCTGGCGGCGGTCCGCCCGCCGGCCCGCCTCCCCCCGGCGCCGCCGCGTACCCGCCGGGCGTCGAGCCCGTCGGCACGTACCCGGCTCCCGAGCCGTACGGGACGGGTCCGTGGCCGGGCGACCCGCGCCCCGGGCCGGTGAACCCGGAGAGCCCGTACCCGACGGGCCGGTACTCGGCGGGGCGGCAGCCCGGCGGCCAGTTCGCCGCCGACCCCGCCACGCCCGGCGACCCGCATCCCCACGGCCCCGACCCGTACGGCTCGGACCCGTACGGCCCCGACCCGTACGGCTCGGATCCCTACGGCTCGGATCCCTACGGTCCGGGACCGCACGAGGGCCGCCCTCCGCAGGACGGGGAACGCCAGGAACCGCCGCCGGGCGGCCGGCACCGCCGCTGAGTCCGCCTTCCGAGGGCGCCGCTCCCATCCGGGGGCGGCGCCCTCGTCCGTGTCCGGAAACGGACTGGACAACGGGCACCGCCTGAACTAAGTTGCACTCATATCGAGATGAACTCAATGTGAGATTAACTCAGGATGAGATCGGCAGGAGAGGCACGGATGACCCCGGACCCGAGGCGCGACGAGAGCGAGTTCCTCGCGAGCTACGACCCGCGCGACTACGACCCGGTCGCCGTGACCGTCGACGTCGTGGCCCTCACCATCCGCGACGGCGCGCTGCACGTGCTGCTGGTGCGGCGCGGAGGCGCCCCGTACGAGGGGATGTGGGCGCTGCCCGGAGGATTCGTCCAGGCGGGCGGGCCGCTTCAGGGCACCGACGCCGAGGACCTGCCCGCCGCGGCCGTCCGGGAGCTCGCCGAGGAGACCGGGCTCAGCGCCAAGGGCGGCGTCCTCGGCCGCGTCCATCTGGAACAGCTCGGAACCTACGGCTCCCCCGGCCGCGACCCGCGCATGCGCGTCATCTCCGTCGCCCACCTGGCGTTCGCGCCGGAGCTGCCCGACCCCGAGGCGGGCGGGGACGCGGCCGACGCGGCGTGGGTGCCGGTGGACGCGCTCGGCCTGGCCGAGTCCGGCGACCAGCGTCCGGGCACCACCCGCCGCCTGGCGTTCGACCACGCGCGGATCCTTTCGGACGGGCTGGAGCGGGCGCGCGGGAAGCTGGAGTACACCCCGCTCGCCACGGCCTTCTGCGGGGGCGAGTTCACCGTCCCCGAGCTGCGCGCCGTCTACGAGGCGGTGTGGGGCGAGGAACTGCACGCCGGCAACTTCCACCGGAAGGTCCTGTCGGTGCCCGGGTTCGTGGAGAGCACCGGCGCCACGTCCGACCGGGGCGGCCGTCGCGGCGGCCCCCGGCCCAAGCTCTACCGGGCCGGCGACGCCCGCCTGCTCCATCCCGCGCTCCTGCGGCCGGGCAGGGAGGAGGAGATCAGATGAGCGACCACGGACTGCGCGAGGCGCTGGCGCGGCTGGACCGGGCGCGCGTCCCCGCGGACCTGTTCGGCGACGACGAGGCCGGGGCGGCACGGCACTACCGGCGGCTGGCCCGGCTCCTGCACCCGGACGCGACCGGCGGCCGCACCCGCGACGCGTTCATCAGGCTGAACGAGCTCTGGCGCACCTACAACCGGGACGACGCCACCCTGATCACGACGCGCCGCCACGCGTACCGGCTCGACGGCGACGCGATCGGCGGCGACCTCGCCCAGCTGTACAGGGCGAGCCGGGGGGACGGCGGGCGGGACGTCATGCTGAAGATGCCGCGCGACCCCCGCGACGGCGACCTGCTCGAACGCGAGGCGGTGGCGCTCCGGCAGCTTCCCGAGGACGGCGACCGGAAGTTCCTGCCGTACGTCCCTCGGCTGGTCGAGTCGTTCCGGCACCGGGACTCCGCGACCGGGGCGCGGCGGCAGGTCAACGCGATCGCCGCGCTGGACGGGTTCCACAGCCTGGCCACGGTCGGGAAGGCGTTCCCCGGCGGCGCCGACCCGCGCGACGTGGCCTGGATGTGGCGGCGGCTCCTGGCCGGCCTGGGCTTCGCGCACCGCGCGGGCGTCCTGCACGGCGCCGTGCTGCCCGACCACGTGATGATCCACCCGGAGGAGCACGGGCTGGTCCTGGTCGACTGGTGCTACTCCGTTCCCGGCCGCTACGCGGCCACCGACCCGAGCGGCCGGGTGCCCGCGATGGTCGCCCGCCAGGCCGACCGGTACCCGCCCGAGGTTCCGGGACGGCGGCCGGCGAGCCCGGCCACCGACATCTACATGGCCACCCGGTGCATGACCGACCTGATGGGCGACAAGGCGCCCAAGGCGATGCGCACGTTCGCGCGGGGCTGCACGCTGCCCGCGCAGAACCGGCGCCCCTCCGACGCCTGGCGCCTGCTGGCCGAACTGGACGAGCTCCTGGAGAAGCTCTACGGCCCGCGGCGCTTCCGCCCCTTCCACCTGCCGACGCCCAACTGAGGGCCACGCCCCAACCGAAGGAGACGACCATGGGAAGCGGAAACTGGTCCACCGACGTCTACGCCGCGCAGGCGAGCTACCGCGCGTCCTCCGGCGCCAGCGCGTTCGCCTACTCCGACGGCGGCGCCACCACCGTCCACCCCGACCTCGACCCGCGCGGCGTGACCGTCCGGGAGAGCCGGGACTCCGACGACCACCCCGAATCGCTCGCGATCGGCGTCCTGTTCGACGTGACCGGCTCGATGGGGCACGTGCCGCGGACGCTGCAGACCAAGCTCCCCGACCTGCTCGGCCTGCTGCTGCGCAAGGGCTACGTGGAGCACCCCCACATCATGTTCGGCGCGGTCGGCGACGCGACCTGCGACCGGGCGCCGCTGCAGGTCGGCCAGTTCGAGGCCGACAACCGGATGGACGACGACCTCGGCAAGATCCTCCTCGAAGGCGGGGGCGGCGGCCAGATGCGCGAGTCCTACGAGCTGGCCATGTACTTCATGGCCCGGCACACCGCGATCGACTGCTTCGACAAGCGCGGCAAGCGCGGCTACCTGTTCATGATCGGCGACGAGCTGGCCTACCCGGAGATCAAGCGGCGCGAGGTCGCGAAGGTCATCGGGGACGAGCTCGACGAGGACGTCCCGGTCGCCGGGATCGTCCGCGAACTGCAGCGGATGTACGAGGTGTACTTCATCATCCCGGAGGGCGCCTACCACGCCGGCAGCCGCGAGCTGAGGGACTTCTGGCGGGGGCTGCTCGGCCAGCACGTCCTCTACCTGGACGATCTCGACGCGGTCTGCGAGACGATCGCGCTGACCATCGGGCTCGCCGAGGACGCCATCGACCTCGACGAGGGCCTCGACCACCTGTCGGAGGCGGGCTCGGACGCGGGCGCGTCGGTGTCGCGGGCGCTCGCCCGGCTGGACTCGTCCCGCGCGCCGGTCGCGGTGTCGTCCGCGCCGCCCGGCCTCGGCACCGCCGGCCCGTCCGCGACGACCCGCCTCTGAGCCCATGGGACACGTGATCGTCGTCGACCTCGGCTTCGGGGACGCGGGCAAGGGCACGGTCGTCGACCACCTGTGCTCCGCCGCGTCCGGCACCACGAGCCCTGTCGTGGCGGTCGTCCGGTTCAACGGCGGCGCGCAGGCGGCGCACAACGTCGTCACGGCGGACGGGCGGCACCACACGTTCGCCCAGTTCGGCTCGGGGACGTTCACGCCCGGCGTCCGCACGCACCTGTCGCGGTTCATGCTCGTCGACCCGCTCGCCCTGGCCTCCGAGGCCGACCACCTGCGGGCGCTGGGCGTGCGCGACGCGCTCGACCGCCTGACCGCCGACCGGGACGCGCTGCTGACGACGCCGTACCACCGGGCCGCCAACCGCGCGCGGGAGTCGGCGCGCGGCGCGGACCGGCACGGGTCGTGCGGGATGGGCATCGGCGAGACGGCGTCCTACGCCCTCGCGCACGGCGGCGCGCCGCGCGTGGGCGACTGCCTGTCGCCCGCGCGGCTGCGGCGCCGGCTCGCCGCGCTGCACGACTGGTACCGCGACACCTTCCCGTCCGGCGGGGACGTACCGGACGTCGATGCCTGCGCCGGCGCCTTCACGGCGTTCGCCGAACGGGTCGCGACCGTGGGCGGCGACCACCTGCACGGCCTGCTCCGGACGGGCGACGTGGTCTTCGAGGGCGCCCAGGGCGTCCTGCTGGACGAGTGGCACGGCTTCCACCCGTACACGACCTGGTCGACGACCACGTTCGCCAACGCGGAGACGCTGCTGGCCGAGGCGGGCGAGCCGGCGGCGCGGCTCGGGGTGCTGCGCGCGTACGCGACCCGCCACGGCCCCGGCCCGTTCGTCACCGAGGACCCGGTGCTCACGGCGGACCTGCCCGAACCGCACAACGGCGCCGGCCGCTGGCAGGGCGCGTTCCGCGCCGGCCACCTCGACGCGGTCGCGCTCCGCTACGCGCTGGACGTGGCGGGCGGCGCGGACGGCCTGGCGGTCACGCATCTGGACGTAGCAGGGGCACGTCCAGACCTGCGCGCCTGCCTGGCCTACGAGATGGACGGCGAGCGGGCCGGGCGCCTGGAGACGGGCCCGCCCGACCTGGACCGCCAGGCCGCCCTCACCCGCCGCCTGCTCCGGGCGCGTCCCGTCTACGCGCCGCTCGGCCGCGCGGCGGAGACGATCGAGGACGTCCTCCGGACCCCGGTCGTGCTGCGTTCCCACGGGCCGTCCGCAGCCGATAAACGTCCTGGCCACCTCCGGACGCCCATTGACCTCGGCGCCGGCTGAGTTCAAGATCTGCTGAACCCCGCCGATCTTCCGGAGGTGGACGGTGCGTCTCCCCCAGCGCACGTTCTCGGCCGTCACGGCGCTCGTCGCGTCCCTCGCGCTGCTGGCCGTCCCGCCCGCCGTGCCGCCCGCGGCGGCCGGCGCCGGGCCCGGCTGCGACCCCATCGACCCGGCCGCCTGCCTGCTGCCGTTCCCGAACGACTGGCACACGGTGCGCGACTCCGGCACGCCGACGGGCCGCCGGGTCCACCTGCGCACGACGCTGAAGAACGTGGCCGGCCTCCCGGTGCGGCCGCACGAGTGGAACCGGGCCGACGGCTTCTCCCCAGGATCGATGCTGCTCAGCCGCGTCCCGGGCCTCGACCTGACCCGCACCGGGGCGGCGCCGGTCACCGACATCGGCTCCTCGCTCCGCGACGACGCCCCGATCGTCATCGTCGACACCGAGACCGGGGAACGCTGGCCGTACTGGGCGGAACTGGACGCGAACGCGCCGGACGACCGCAAGGCGCTCATCGTCCGCCCGGCCAGGAACCTCCGCGAGGGACACCGCTACGCCGTCGCGCTCCGCGACCTGCGCGACGCGTCCGGGAACCGGATCGAGCCGAACGACGCGTTCGCCAGGATCCTCGGACCGGGCCTGCCGCCCGGCGACCCGCTCCACGGGCGGCAGCGGGACACGCGGCAGGTCCTCGCCGCCCTCGATCGCCACGGGGTGAGCCGCGACGGCCTCTACCTCGCCTGGGACTTCACGGTCGCGAGCGGGCAGAGCCTCGCCGGGCCCATGCTCCACATGCGCGACGAGGCGCTCCGGAAGCTCGGCGACCGCTCGCCGTCGTTCTTCGTGACGCAGGTGACCGACGACGTCGACGACCACATCGCCCGCGAGGTCAAGGGGATCGTCTGGGCGCCGAGCTACCTCGACCAGTACGGCGGCCTGCCCGGATCGGCGCTGCACCGCGGCCGGGACGGGAAGCCGGCACGGCTGCCGGGCAACTCCCAGGCCGTCCCGTTCCAGTGCGAGATCCCGAGATCGGCGTTCGAGGAACCGGCCCGTCCCGCCCTCTACGGGCACGGACTGCTCGGCGGCGAGGACGAGGTCGGCGCCGGGAACGTCAAGGCCATGGCCGGCGAGCACGGCTTCGTCTTCTGCGCCACCAAGTGGATCGGCATGTCGGAGGAGGACGTCCCCAACGTCGTCACGGCGCTCGCCGACCTCACCCGCTTCCAGACGGTCGCGGACCGCACGCAGCAGGGCCTGCTGAACTTCATCTTCCTCGGCCGCGCCATGACCCGCGGCTTCGCCGGCCACAAGGCCTTCCAGGACGGCTCGGGCGCGTCCCTGATCGACACCCGCGCCGAGCTGACCTTCGACGGCAACAGCCAGGGCGGCATCATGGGCGGCGCGCTCACCGCCGTGTCGCCCGACATCCGCCGCGCAGTCCTCGGCGTGCCGGCGATGAACTACAGCACGCTGCTCAACCGCAGCTCCGACTTCCCCCAGTACGGGCAGGTCCTCGACCTGTTCTACCCGGACAAGCTCGACCAGCAGATCGGCATCGCGCTGATCCAGATGCTGTGGGACCGCGGCGAGGCCAACGGCTACGCCTGGCACATGACGGACGATCCGCTGCCCGGCACGCCGGAGCACCGCGTCCTGATGCACGTCGCGTTCGGCGACCACCAGGTCGCGCCGGTGGCCGCCGAGGTGCAGGCCCGCACGATCGGCGCCCGCCTGCACGCCCCGGCCGTCAGGCCCGGCCGCAAACCCGACAAGGTTCCGTACTGGGGCATTCCGACGTTCGGCTCCTCCCACGAGGGGTCGGCGATGGTCGTCTGGGACAGCGGCTCCCCGCATCCGCCCCTCACCAACACCCCGCCGTCCGAGGGCCGGGACCCGCACTCGGACCCGCGCAACGACGCCGACGCCCGCAGGCAGAAGGCGATCTTCCTCAAGACCGGAACCGTACGGGACGTGTGCGGAGGCGGACCCTGCGTCATCACGCCCTGACCTGCCCTGCGATGATCAGACCATGCTCCAGGTCTGCCCGAACGGAAGCCGGACCGAGGGCGTGCCGGTCTCACCTGAGGAGATCGCCGCCGCCGTGCGCGCCGCCACCGACGTCGGCGCGCAGGACGCGCACGTGCACCCGAGGGACGACGCCGGAGCCTGCACCCTGGACGCGTTCCACGTCGCCGCGGCCGTCACCGCCGTCCGCACGGCCACCCCGTCGATCGGCGTGGGCGTCACCACGGGCGCGTGGACGGCGCCCGATCCGGGCGAACGCGCGGCGCTGATCCGCTCCTGGACGGTCCTGCCCGACCACGCGTCGGTGAACTTCCACGAGAAGGGCGCCGAACTGGTCGCCGAGACCCTCTTCGAACGCGGCGTCGCCGTCGAGGCGGGCATCTTCTCCGGCACCGACGCCGCCGAGCGCTTCCTGCGCTGGCCCCACGCCCACCACGTCCGGCGGATCCTCGCCGAGGTCGCCGACACCGATCCGCAGACCGCGACGGGCACCGCCAAGGCGCTCCTGCACGATCTCGGCACCCGGCTCGGCCGCCCGATCCTCCTGCACGGCGAGGATGGCGGCACATGGCCCGTCCTGCGCCTCGCCGCGCGGCTGAACCTGGACGTCCGCATCGGCCTGGAGGACACGCTCACCCTCCCCGACGGGGCTCCGGCCACCGACAACGCCGTCCTGGTCCAGACGGCCCGCGCGCTCATCACGCCGTAACGCGGGACGGGCGGGGCTCAGGAGCGTGGATTCGCGTCGGCGTCCATGCGGGCCCAGCCCGCCTCCCACAGGTCGTAGCGGTGGCGGTCGCAGCGGCGGCGGACCAGCGCGTACACCAGCAGGACGGGCAGCCCGCAGCCGAGGACGGCGGCGGCGCCCGCGTAGGCGGCGTCGGTCACCGTGCGGCTGTGCGGGCGGGGCCGGACCGTCGGGGCGCCGTCGCGGTCGACCCAGATCCTCCGCTGCGCCCCGATCTTGGCGTTCTTCCAGCTCGGCAGGGTCCCGGCGCGCGGCTCGCCGCCCGCCCCCCGCCAGGTGGCCTGGACGGTCTCATGGATGTAGCGGTCCCCGGACGAGCTGGTCGCGCCGGTCGCGGTGACCGTCGCCACGACCAGCCGGCGGTTCGCCCGCTCGGCGTTCTCGGCCCGGACGCCGGCCTCGTAGGACCAGGACGCCGCCCAAGCGGCCAGCGGCGGCGCGACGCCCAGCAGGAGCACGAGCAGCCCGAGGGCGATCGCCCGCTGGACGCGGTCCACCCGGCGGCGGAGCTCGTTGCGTTCCAGGCCGAGCCGCCGCCGCAGCCTGGTGAGCGGCCCGCCTCCGCGGCCGATGCCGGACCCGCGCATCTGTGTCACCTCCCCGGGGAGTGCCCTCCCGGCAAGAGGTCGTCAGCCATCTTCTCCCAGGATATTCCCGCGCCCGCTGATCGGCACGTGGCCGGTGGCCGAATCGTTTCCGGAATCGCGTCCGGTATGCCGAAACGCTGGCCGGATCCGGCCAGGATCCGGCTCTCCACCCGGCCCCCCGTCCGGCTCGGGGTCCCGGTTCCGGTCACGGCCGCCGGCGGCGAGCGCGAGCAGCGCCCCGAGGACGCACATCCCGGCGGTGATCCAGAAGATCTCCTGGTACTCGGTGCGCAGCGCGTCCTGCACGGCCGCGTTGTAGACCTTCATCTGGCGCGCGAACTCGTCCTCCGACATCAGGAACGGCAGCGGCGGCTTCAGGTCGGCGGTCAGCTCGTGGAACCGGTAGAAACCCCACGCCGACAGCGCGGAGATCCCCAGCAGCATCCCCATCATCCGCGCCACGACCACGGCGGCCGAGGCGACGCCGTGCCGCGCCGCCGGGACGAACCCCAGCACCGCCGACGACACCGGCGCGATCACCAGCCCGAGCCCCAGCCCGGTGATCACCAGATCGGTGTCCATCCGCGGCAGCGGCCCGTACGAGGCGCTCGCCAGGTCCGCCGGCCACGCCGCGATCAGCAGGTAGCCGATCGCCGACACCGCCATGCCCGCCGCCATCGGCCACCGTTCGCCGAACCGCCTGGCGATCATCCCGCCGGCCACGGCCGCGACCGGAAGCGCGACGAGGAACCTGGTGAGCAGCAGGGCCCCCTCCGTGGCGTCCTTGCCCAGGACGGTCTGCGCCACCAGCACCACGTCCACGAGCGTCACCATCAGCGCCGCACCCGACAGCAGGCTCACGCCCAGCGTGGCCAGCAGCGGCCCGCGCCGCACGCCCGACAGGTCCAGCAGCCTCGTGCGCGCCTTGATCTCCCAGAGCACGAACACCACCAGGACCGCGGCGCCCGCGGCCAGCACCGGCGGCCCCCAGGACGGAAGCGCCGACTCCTGCGGCTCGGGGTTGTAGACACCCGCGACCAGCAGCCCCAGCCCGAGCGCCAGCAGCAGCCCGCCGGCCACGTCCACGCCGGGCCTCGGCCCCTCCCCGCGCCCGCCCGGCACCGCGTACTGGACGCCGACCATCGCCAGCAGCACCAGCGGAAGGTTGATCCAGAAGATCGCCCGCCAGTCCATGACCGCCGCGATCCCCGCCCCGTACAGCGGGCCGAGCACGCTGCCCAGCTCCTGCGCCGCGCCCACCGCGCCCAGGACCACGGGCCGCTGCCGCTCGTCCCACAGGTCCCCCGCCAGGGCCATCGTCACCGGCAGCAGCGCGCCGCCCGCGACGCCCTGCACCACCCGGCCCGCCGTCAGCAGCGGCACGTCCCCGGCAAGCGCGGTGACGACCGAGCCGACCGCGAAGAACACCAGGCACGCCTGCAGCAGCGGCCGCCGCCCGAACCGGTCCGACAACTGCCCGAGCAGCGGCATCGCCGCCACATACCCCAGCAGGAACCCGGTCAGGACGGGCGTGACCCGCTCCAGCCGGTTGATCGGGACGCCGATGTCCTTGACCACCGGCACCAGGATCGTCGTGACGACGTAGGCGTCCAGCGCGGCCAGCATCACCACCGCGCCGCCGGCCCCGATCGCGACCCGGCGACGCTCCCTCACCGCGGTGCGCTGATCTTGTAGGGGGCGTCGAACTCGGTGAACGAGATCACCACCGCACCCTGGTTCTCCGGGAACGCCCCGCGCACCTTCACGAGCCGGTGGTCGGCCTTGTTCACCCAGACCTGACCCTCCAGGTCCGCGTTGATCCCCGGAATGAGGCCCGCGATCCGGTCCTTCGGCAGCTTGGTCCCCACCCGGTAGGTCTCCTTGCCGTTCACCTTCTCGACGGCCTGCGGCTCCGGCTCCGCCGCCGACTCCAGCAGCTTGGAGATGCCGCGCTGCGGATCCAGCACCGCCGACGGGTCGTACATGCTCGCGGCCAGAGCCTTCGGGACCTTGCGCCAGCCGCCCGTCCCGGCGTCCAGATAGATGCTGTCCCCGACCGCGACGACCTTCATCTCGACGTTCTGGCCCTGCTGCTCGACCGTCAGCGTCCCCTCCGCGTCACCCTCGCGGAGCAGCTTCAGGTCGCCGCCCTTCACGATGACGGGCGTCGTGCCCTCCGACTCCACGGTGAACGCCACGCTCTTCAGCTTCGCCATGGACTGCGCCGACTGCCGCAACGTCTGCGCGGCGTCGAAGTCCGCCTTCCCGGCGGGCTCGTCCGATCCGCCCCCGCTGCACGCACCAGTGGAAACCAGCGCCAGCAACACGGAAACGAGGACGAGGATGCGTCTGGACATACGCGGGACCCTACCGACGGGTACCCGCACCCGTCACTCGGTACGAGGTATGACATCGCCCCACCGCGAGTAGGACCCCGCGGGGACGCCGCCGCTCATTTCTCTGTGGCAGTCGCCGTTTCCCCACCGCTAAGATGAGATCGGCAACGCCCCCACCGTCACCGGGGGACGCCTCGGGGCGGTAGCTCAGCTGGTCAGAGCAGGAGACTCATAATCTCCCGGTCGCGGGTTCGAGTCCCGCCCGCCCTACGTCGCCGGGCGAGGTGTGTCCGCGGAAAGCGCGGACCTTCGCGACTTCGCAATGCTTTCCCGGGGGGCGACCCCCGGACCCCCGATG
>NZ_SMKK01000062.1 GCF_004348425.1 Actinomadura sp. 7K507 | reverse complement strand
CACCAAGTACCGGCGCTAGAACGACTGGGACGGCCACGTCCACGATCTCCTGAGACCGTCAACCATCTCCCGGACCCGTCAAGCGTGTCCTGGAACCGATCTGTCCAAGATCTTCTGGAGCCGCACAAGTGGGGCGGTGTCTGGCCGCCTACGGGGAGCTTGTCACGGCCGCCGTCATCCTGGCCGCCATCGCCGTTGCCCCCGCGATCAGCTTCACGTTCCTCGCCTCGGCCGCCCGCGCCGACCCGCCGCCCCCGCCCGGTGTGAGCACGTCGGCTGAGCACCTGGCCGCACTCACCGTCGCGCCCGAGGGCGCTGGCAGCGGCTATGACCGCGACAAGTTCCCTCACTGGATCACCATCGCCGGGGCCTGCAACACCCGCGAGACCGTACTGAAACGCGACGGCATCGACGTCAAGACCAGCGCGGCCTGCGCGCCGGTATCGGGTACCTGGCGGAGCCCGTATGACGGGGCCACCTGGACCGCCGCGTCCGATCTGGACATCGACCACATGGTCCCGCTCGCCGAGGCGTGGCGGTCGGGCGCCGCATCCTGGACGACGTCCCGCCGACGGGCGTTCGCCAACGATCTGTCCAGTTCGCAGCTGTGGGCGGTCACCGACAACCTCAACCAGGCCAAGGGCGACAAGGACCCGGCCGAGTGGACACCGCCGCTGGCGAGCTTCCGATGCCTGTACTCCAGGTCGTGGATCGACGTGAAGTACCGCTACCGCCTCACGATCGACACAGCGGAGAAGAGGGCGCTCACCCGCCTGCTCGGCACCTGCTGACACTGGAGAGCCAGGCGCAGGTTATCCACAGGAATTCGTTTCGCCGCTGCACTTGGCCGCCGCGACTTAACGTCGCGGCATGGACACACTCGAGCCGGCGAAGCCCTTCCCGCAACGCTGCAAACCGCTCAGTAGGAGTCCACTGGAGTTCCGCGGTTGACGGTGCCGCTTGCTGGAGCCTGCAGGTCGCGCTGTTCAGCGCCTATGCCTTCCCGTGTTACCAGGGGCCGGGGAAGCGATCGAATCTCAGAAATTCTGAAGCAACGTCGGCTAGAGTGATCGCCCTGCGCTAGAGGTGAAGGAGAGGGCGGTGGGGTCGTGGCTCTGACTGCGGTCGCTGACCTGAGGGAGAGACGCGGGCCGGGCTCTGCGGATGAGATCGAGGCATTCGAGACCGACGTGCTCGCCGGGTTCGTGCTCGCTAGAGCCTCGGCTGGCCTGGTGGACGAGACCATCCGCAACGACCTGAGCAACTTGGAGCAGGTCCGAGTCTGGTTCGGACGGCCTCTGTGGGAGATGCAGCCTGCCGACGCCGACGCCTACTTCGGGCGGGTACTTCGGCAGTGCGCGCCCGCGACCCGCACGCACAAGGCAGGGGCGCTGTCGGTGTTCTTCGAGTACCTCGAACTACGCCACAAAATCGAGATCTACAACCTCACCGGCACGATGGTCGAGTCGCCCCTGGACGAGATGAACCGACCGCGCTCCCGCTCGGAGGCGCGGATCCGCGTGCCTCCCGGCGAGTCGGAGATCGCGACGCTGTTCGCTGGATGGCGCTCGGACCTGGCCAGCTGCCGCAAGTACGCGACTGCGGCTCGAAACTATGCTGCGGCTCGACTCATGTCCCAGGTGGGACTGCGGGTGAACGAAGCCCGAAACCTGGACCTGGACGACGTCAAGTGGGACGTAGGGCGGTTCGGCAAACTCCACGTGCGCCACGGCAAGGGCTCGGGAGGCAAGGGGCCCAAGGAACGGCTGGTGCCGCTCATCAACGGTGGCCGGGCGACGCTTGAGTGGTTCATCGGCGACGTGTGGGGGCACTTCGACGACTCATGGGATCTGCCCGGAGCACCGCTGCTTCCGTCCGAGCGAAGCAACCTGGACGGCTCCTGCAGGAGGGTGGGCTACGACGCTCTGCGCGCGTCCCTGCACGCCGCCACCGAAAGGCACCTCCCTCAGTGGCGAGGCCGCCTGACGCCTCACGTCCTCCGGCACTTCTGCGCGTCCGAGCTCTACCTGTCGGGGATGGACCTGCTGGCCATCCAGGAACTCCTGGGGCACGAATGGGTCGCCACCACAATGCGATACGTCCACGTGCACCGCACCCACATCGAGGACGCCTGGGCCCAAGGAGAGAAGCGAGCCGCCCAGCGCCTGGAAGGACTCCTGCCATGAAGTGGAACCTGCGGCTGACCGCCGCCAACCGCGGCATCTGGAAGGCCAGCGAGATGCAGCGCCTCCTCGCCGAGCGCGGCCTGGTGATCAGCGCGGGCAAGATGTCCGGCCTATGGTCTGGCGACCCGGCCAGCATCAAGCTGGCCGACCTGGACGTCCTCTGCGCTGTGCTCAACTGCGGCGTCGAGGAACTCCTCCTCCCCGAGCCGGAGACGGTTCAGCGACCCGACTCCGAACCGGACCAGGAGCGCCGCGTCGTCGGCCAGGAACCCGCACCGCGGGCCGTCCGGCCGCGGCCCTCGGCGCGGCGCAGCCTGCCCCCCGTCTAGCATGCCGGTCGGTAGTTGCGAAACGTGCCTGTCCTGGGGACGACTTGCGTCGGCTCGACGGTGCTCCGCCTGCTATATGTTCCGGTCGAATTGGCCTGCCCTGGGCCACTGCCCGGGGTGCCAGCGGCAGGAGAATCTCAAAAAGGACTACTGCCGCTTGTGCTGGACGGAGGCCAGTAGGCGCGTTAACCGGATAGTCGCCGGGCACGACTTCGCCGAGCCACTCGCCCCGGTCCTGCGTGAGATCACCTGCCACCAGCTTCGGTTCGCTCATACCGGCGCCGGGACCGGCCGCCCCAGGGCTCTTCCCGCGGGCGCTTCCCGAAAGCCCAAAAGGCCCTATGCCGCGAAAGCTCCGGACCCGTCGAGGAACATGCCCAGCCTGGCTGTCGGCGCCGGTCAATGCATCCTGACCGATCCACCGAGAGACCTGAAACGGTCAGTGATCTTCGCCGTGGGGTGGCATGTCCTGCCGCCGCTGGAAGTTCCCAACGTCTATCTGGCTTGGCACGCCGCCGAACGCAGAGCCGAAGGCCAGGGCTGGAGCGCGTACACGCTTCGCCACGTGAGAAAGGGGCTGGTGGCCGCTTTAGCCGGCCGGACCCCGGACGAGCAGGTGCCGTACTCCGAACTCACCCAGCTCGCCTCGATCAAGATCTCGGCAGACCGGGTCGGGGCTGTCCTCGAAGACATCGGCCTGCTCCTGGACGACCGCGTGGACAGCCTCGAAGCCACCTGGAACAGGCGACTCGAAGGTGTCGCTCCAGCCATCCGCGCCGACGTCAACGACTGGCTTCGCCGTCTCCGTGACGGCGGCCCGCGCGCCCGCCCTCGAAGCCAGCGCACGATCCGCCACTACATCTTCCACACCGAGCCCATCCTCAAGCAGTGGTCGCAGGACCATGACCACCTCCGCGAGATGACTGCAGAAGAGATCAGACGCACCCTCGACGGACTCCCTGCCGGCTACCGCCGCTCCTTCGCGCACACCGCCCTGCGGTCCCTGTTCAGCTTCCTGCACAAGAACAAACGGATCTTTCGCAACCCCACGACCGGATACAAGGTCCGAGTAGCCGACACCAAGGTCTTCCCGCTCTCGCAGGACGATTACCGGGCAGCGGTTGCAGCGGCCAAGACCCCTGCCCACCGCCTCGCGCTTGCCTTCGCGGCCGTCCACGCCATCAGGCCCCACGACATGCGCCACATGCTCATGGAGCACGTCGACCTCAGCCAACGCCGACTCACCGTCGCCGGCCGAATCCGCCCGCTCGACGGGATCGCCTACCAGGCGCTCCTCGAATGGCTCGACTACCGCCGCACGCGCTGGCCCAACACCGCCAACCCTCACCTGTTCGTCTCGATGAACACCGCCCTGGACGTCCGGCCGGTATGCCCGGACTACTTCGGAAAACCCTTCCGCGGCCTGCCCGCCCCTCTCGGCCGGCTCCGAATCGACCGGCACCTCGAAGAGGCTCTCGCCAGTGGAGCTGATCCGCTCCATCTAGCTCTCGTCTTCGGTCTCGGCGACCGGGCGGCTGTTCGCTACGCACGGGCGGCGCGCGAGATCCTGGAGAGCGGTCCCGAGCCCGATGCTTGAGTTCTCTGGAACCCGGCCCTAAGTTGCCTTTCCTGCGCCACACGCGCTCGGGTTCACGCAGACAGACCTTCAGAAAGCGTGAACTTCGGGATTTTGCCCCGCTGGCACTGCTGGCCCGAAGGCTCGCTGCGTTACCAACCCCTTGGCTCGACGCCTTGAGGGGGCTCCAGACCGGCTCCGGTACGGGACGGGGCAGCCCGGTGTGGCCGTGCTGCCCCGCTTTCGGTGTAGTCGGAGGCCTGGCGAGTCGGCCTCGGGGTGGCGGTCCAGGCTTCCGGTGACGTGGACGAGCTACGTGGCCGTGGCGGCCGCAGTCGTGGGCAGTCGTTGAGCAGGGGTGGTGACGGTGCGGACGAGGTCGGCGACGCGCGTACCGAACTCGCCGGCCAGTACACCCGACGACGCTTCCAAGGGGCGTCGTGTTCGTCGCCCGCTAGTTCGATGGGGAGTGCTCGCCTGAGGCGTGCAGGAGAAGGGTAACGAGCGCGACCACGTCGCCCCTCGTCGTGGCATATGACGAGCAGCGTCACCCGGAGGAGGAAGTTGACCGCATGCTCGGGTTCCGACAGCCCTGCGGCGCCAGTCGCCGACCAGCGGCAAAGGCCGTGCCGAGCCGTCGCCATGCGGGTTTGCCGAACCGGAGGCTCTGGACGGGACCTGTCACAAGGGCCGGCCTCGCCGCACATACTCGGTGTCTGTGCGGCGGGTGACCTCCCGCGCCGAACGCCGTGCGATGGGGCGGTCTTTCAGACCGGGGCCCTCCAAGGTCGGTTCATGTGGCGGGGGCGTGCTGCTGCAGGCGGCTGGTGGGAAGTGTGTGAGCGGCGACGCGGACCCGCAGGCGAGCCGTGCGGGTGGCCGGGACGTTCGGGGACGTCTCAGTGGTTCGGCGATCCTTGGGTCTTGATGTGGGTGAGAGTGGGGTCGCGGGGGTCCTTTGGCGAGGACGGTCATGCGGGTGTGGGTGGGGGAGTATCGGGCGTCGATCTACCGTGAGGGCGAGGGATGGACAGGGGCGATCTCGCTCGGCCGCCGGCCGGATGGCCGACGGTGCCGACTGAAGCGCAAGGCACCGACACAACGGCTGCTGATGCGCAAGCTCGTCCAGGCGGTCGATGACCTGGAGCGGGGGGTGCGGGCCGAACGCAACTACTCCGTGGAACGCGCCGCCGAGGATCTGCTGACCGTACTGGCCGGCAAGGAGTTGGCGGAGACGACCGTGCAGACCTACCGCACGCTGGTCGATCGGCATCTGATCCCGCAGCTCGGGCAGGTACCGGTGCGGACCTTATCGGCTGACCCGGTCGAGACGTGGCTTCTGGACCGTGCGCACGATCTGACGACCAGCACCCTGCGGATCGTGCACGGGTGCTGAAGCGGGCGTTGCGGCGCGCGCAGCGGCACGACAAGGTCGCACGCAACGTCGCCGAGCTCGTCGACACGCCACGCGGCCGGCCCGGACGGCCGTCATCGTCGCTGTCGCGGCAGCAAGCGGCCGCCCACGGTCGGACTTCTCCGAGACCGAGTTTCGGTCGTGGGGCCTTGCTAGGGTTGCCGGCCATGATCAATTGGCATGCGACCGCCGGTGAACTCGATGACATCTGGAAACCCATGGTGGACGTCCTCGACATGGGCGTCGCGGGCGCCATTTCGCCCGAGGTCCGTGCGGATCTCGACAAGTGCGTCTTCGGTGTGCTGCAGGGCCATGGTCACAAGCTCGCCATGGGACGAGGGACGACCATGCTAACCCCCTCGGGGCTGGTGGTCCCTCAGGGCGCTGAGTACATGGACATGCTGTCGCAGCCCGACGTCGACTTCGGCTACGACGACGACTCGGTGGCCGACGCGCTTAACGCCCTGCTCACCGAGGCTCGCGGTCGTGCCGCGGAACTGAGTTGCGTCTGCCTGGCATACCACGTCCGGATGGGCGAGCCGGGCCGCGAGGCCCGCGAGATCGAGATCCGTAAGACGACCGAGTTGCAGGACAAGGGCGCCGTCACCCCGCCCGGCACGATCCAGGCATTGGCCATCGACCTGGAGCACCGCGCCGGTCACGCCGTCGCCGTCTTCCTGCCCTACGACTGGGATACCGGCAACGGGCTTCGTATCGGCGACCTGATCGCCGGTCCCTCCCACCGCCGAATCTGGAACTGAGGCCATGTCGACCGACCTGTATGGAGTTCGCGTCCTCGACGTCGACCGGGACCGTCGCGAAGTCCGCCTTCGCGTGTTCGTCGTCTACTACGAAGCCGCGGTCCAGGGATACTGTGCGCCGCCCGAGCGGGACTGGAGCTTCTTCCTCGGCCTGCTCTGGGAGTCCGGCCGGTGGGACGGTCCCATCGGCAAGGTGATCGAGGTCGACCAGATCCTGGACGATGACTGGGCCGCGGCCAACGCCCGCTGGTTCATCGAGGACGTCGAACAGACCGCCCGCCGGAACGACCCGCCGAGCCCGGAGGACTGGGAGCACATCAAGGACTTCTACTACGAGCGCGACGGCCGTTGGGCGAACGAGCACCGGCTCGTCCAAGCCGACTTCACCGTCCGCGTCACCGACGCGTGCTGGATCCAGCACCTGAGCCCGGGCAACGCATGGGGCACCACCTGGTACGAGCGGTACGCCGACCAGCCCTGCGCCGAGGATGTGCCGCACATCCCGGACCTGCGCAACCCGTCCACCATCCTGAAGCCCTTCGAGGGTGAGTCGGACCTGGAGGACCTGGCCTTCTCCGACGACGGCCGTTTTCTGGCGGTCCTCAACGACATTCAGGGTCTCGTGGTGTACAACACCGCCGACTGGTCAGAGCGCGTGCGTGCGAGGCCGGAGTCCAGAGTGTCGGCGACCCGCCTGATGTGGGCCCTGGGCAGGCGGGTGGTCACCTTCAAGGACTTCCGGGATGAAAGCCGGCAGTTCGCTTTCGACGTGGACACCGGTTCATGGGTCGACGCCCCGCTCGAACGCGGCCGCACGCGTTCCTCCAGCGGCCGGCACAGGGCGGAGTACGGAATCGCGGTCGGGGTCGAGTTCCTCGACGGCCCGAAGGCCCTCGACTCCGATGAATTGATGATCGAGGCGGCCGCCTTCACCTCCGACGAATCCCGCTTGTTCGTCGCCGGGATGTCCCCGGACGTCTTCGTCCTGGATCCGTCGACCGGCGAGGTCCTGGACTCCTTCGCCGACACCGGCGAACGGGTGTGGGAGCTGGCGGTGAGCCCGGACGGCGCGTACCTCGTGACGTCGGCCCCCACCTCCAGCCACGAGGCCGAGTTGGAGATACGCGTCCGCCGCACACGCGACCAGCAGATCGTCGCGCGTCACCGCCTGAACGGCTATGTTTCGGGGCTGCAATGGTCGCCGGACGGCCGCCGGCTGGTGGTCATGGTCACCGGGGCCGCCCTCGGCGCGCCCGGTGAGATCCACGTCCTGCCCATCGGCCTCCCGGCCGATCCGCCCGGCGATCTGCGTCCCCCACCCCGTGACACATCGGCAGACCATGGCTTGGACCCGGACCTGATCCTCGGCATGGCCCTCGCCTCCGGTTCCGTTACCGTGGACGAACTCAACGGCATCGTCGCCGGGCACGGCCGCTGGCTGGCGTCCGGCGGCGGCGGCGGAAGCTGGCAGGTGCTGACCGTAGGGGCGTTGCCTCTCGCCGTTTACCGTGGCCCTTCCGGCACCGACGGCGAGCAGGCGGAACTCCGTAACCGCCGGTTCGAGACCGGGACCGACCTGCGCGGCCTCAACCTCGCCTGTGCCGACCTGACAGCGCTAGTCGGCGAATCGATCGACCTCCGCGGAGCGGACCTGCGCGACGCCACCGTCACCGACTCGCAGCTGCGCGGCGCCCGCCTGTCCGGCGCCGACCTGCGCGGAACGGACTTCTCCCGCGCCGACCTGTCCGGCGCCGACCTGACGGGGGCCAAGCTGGCCGGCACCGACTTCCAAGGCACCGACCTGACCGACGCCAAAGGGATCTAGCTCAGCGTTGGTCATGGGCGGAGACGGACGGCGGAGGCCGTCGACGAGGCGGGAGAGGTGGCCGATGCACCGGGTGGAGTCGACCTCGCCCGCCAGCGCGTCCAGACCGCGGCCGCCACGGGTGAGGGGTTTGGTCGAGCTCGGGCCGGTCCTGGTGCAGGTAGGTGGTGGCCAGCAGTACGTTCCGCAGGGCGCCTTCCCGAGAGTAGGAGGAGTCTTGGAGACCCAGGCCGTTGCGCAGGTGGGTGCGGGCCCGGGGGTGGTCGCCGAGCTTGAGGTAGCAGTATCCATGTGCCCGGCGTCGGCGGTCTGCCGGGCGAGCCGTTGGGCGCCTTCGTCGCCCCCTGCCCGCTCACGCATCCGAGCCAGAGCCGTCAGCGCTTTGGTGTGCCCGGCGTCGGCGGCCTGCCGGTACAGCCGTTCGGCGCCTTCATCGTCCCCGGCATCCTCACGCACCTCAGCCAGGTACGTCAGCGCTTCGGTGTCTTCGGTGTCTCCGGCGTTGAGGGCCTGCCGGGCGAGCCGTTCGGCGCCTTCGCCGTCCCCGGCATCCTCACGCATCCCAGCCAGGTACGTCAGCGCTTCGGATTCGTCAAGCTGCTCGGGCGGCGGGCCAGGCAGATGAGGGCGGCGTTGTGTTTCTTGCCCTCGGCGCGTTTGCGGTCGTAGTAGGCCCTGCTCAGTGGGTCGGGATGGCAAGTTCCCTGAGCTGTTCGACACCGTTCTGGCCGATGCCGGCGTCCAGGCGGTGCTGACCGGGGTGCGGGTGCCGAGGATGAACGCGGTGATGGAGCGGTGGGTGCTGACCTGCCGCCGTGAGCTCCTGGACCGCACGTTGATCTGGAATCAGCGGCACCTGCTCCACGCCCTTCGCGAGTTCGAGGTCTTCTACAACGAGCATCGGCCTCATCGGGGCATCGCCAACGCTCGCCCGTTGCAGCCGCTGCCTCCGCCGATCAGCGAACCAGACCAGATCTCGCCCACCTGAACGTCCGAAGAACGCAACGTCTGGGCGGGATCCTCAACGAGTACGAGAATGCAGCTTGACCTGCGCGGACGCAATTTTCGGCAAGCGCAACCTTGTCGTCTCGCTGGTCGAGCTGGCGAGCCTGGTCGATCGCATCATGGCGGGGGACCTCGACCGGTAACCCGACGTGACCGAGCCCCGGCCCACACGGTCGGGGCTTCGTGTGTCGGACGGTTCGCAGCAGGTGCATGCCGCTATCGGGACGGGCCGACCCTAGTCAGCCACGGGGGGCTCACAGAGGTCTTACGGGGGATCCCGAGGACATGGAGCTAATGCGTGAGTCGGGTAAACGCCTGCCGAAGTCCGGCTCTGGTCTCTGACCTGCCATCCAACGCCTGAGGACAGTGCGTCGGGACTAACCTCGGGCTTTCACTGGGTGGCGGGTAGGGAGTGCCCGTTTAGATAAGAAAAGTGCCCCTGCGCTGGGAGGATAGGGCTTGTTCAGGGTCCTGTCCGTACCAGTCCAGAAGGCACTTTTCAGATGAGCAAGCGTATCGGGTCCTACCCGCGTGTGGGCGTTGATGGTGACGGCCGCGGTCTGGTCTCCCAGGCCGGGGCGGTGCTGCTGGTGGAAACCGTCCGCAAGAGCGGGCTGGACGGTGCGTTGTCGCAGGCGTTGGCGCCCTGGCGCAGGCCGCGGGCGGTGCATGATCCGGGCAAGGTCGTGCTGGATGTGGCGCTGGCGGTGGCGCTGGGCGGTGACTGCCTGGCCGATGTGGCGATGCTGCGGGCCGAACCCGGGGTGTTCGGGCCGGTGGCCTCCGACCCGACGGTGTCCCGCCTGATCGACGCCCTGGCCGGTGGCGGCGAGCGGGCGCTGAGGGCGCTGCGCCGAGCCCGCGCCGACGCCCGCGAGCGGGTGTGGACGCTGGCCGGACAGGCCGCCCCGGACGCCGACGGGCACGTGACAGTGGATCTGGACGGGGTGCTGGTGCTCGCCCACTCCGACAAGCAGGACGCGGCTCCGACCTGGAAGAAGACGTTCGGGCACCATCCGCTGATGGGATTCGTCGACCACGGCGCCGGCGGGTCGGGTGAGCCGGTGGCCGGGCTGCTGCGCCCCGGGAACGCCGGCAGTAACACCGCCGCCGACCACATCACCGCCGCGAAACTGGCGCTGGCCCAGCTGCCGCGCCGCTATCGTCGCGGCCGCCGCACCCTGGTCCGCACCGACACCGCCGGCGGCACGCATGAGTTCGTCGGCTGGCTCGCCGCGCGTGGCCGGTGGTTGTCGTACTCGGTCGGGATGACCATCACCGAGCAGATTCACACCGCCGTCCTGCAGATCCCAGACTCGGCCTGGACACCGGCGGTCGAACCCGGCGGCGGCATCCGTGACGGCGCCTGGGTCGCCGAGCTCAGCGGCCGGGTCTTGCAGGGCTGGCCGGACGGGATGCGCCTGATCGTGCGCAAGGAACGCCCGCACCCGGGCGCCCAGCTGCGCTTCACCGACGCCGACGGCATGCGCCTGACCTGCTTTGCCACCAACACCACCAGCACGCCGATCGCCGAACTGGAACTACGGCACCGCCGCCGCGCCCGCGCCGAGGACCGCGTCCGCGCCGCCGCGCCACTGGCCTGCGCAACCTCCCCCTGCACCACACCGCACAGAACCAGATCTGGCTGGAGATCGTGCAGATCGCCCTGGACCTGCTGGCCTGGATGCCGATGCTCGCCCTCACCGGCCCCGCCCGATCCTGGGAACCCCGCCGCCTGCGGCTCCGGCTGCTGCACACCGCCGGACGGCTGATCACTACCGGACGCCGACACATCCTGCGCCTGCCCGAGCACTGGCCCTGGACCAGCATCATCACCGACGCCCTCGCCCGCCTCGCGGCACTGCCCAACCCCGGCTGACCAGCACCAACCCGCCCTGACAACACCAGGAAGGAGACCACAGGGCCCGTGGAACCCCGCCCACCCGGAGCGACATCCGGGCAACCAGCATGACCGGCACCACCAAACACAAGTCGGTCAAGCCGCTACGCGGCCTGACCGACACCATGAAAGATCGAGGCTAAAGGTGATTAAGACCTGACCCGAAGGTGACAGGTGGTGTTGGGAGACCTGTCCGAAATTCCAGTGGCGGGCTCCGGGCGGCCGCTACCGTTCGTGATCACGCTTCGTGACTGGCATGGGAAACGATGCAGGTCGGTGCCGGGGTGCATCCGGGAGTGACAAGCAACCAAAAGGGGCACGGTAGGACAAAGTGCCTTCTGAACGGCGTTGTCGGCGGTCTCCTTAACGGAAATACTTACCAATTGGTAACTGGTGTCCGTTTCCCCGTCCGGTGCAGTAATTTACGAAACAGAGACATGGTTGTGGCGGATCCTACACATACGCGGTGAAGCAGAGTCGTTCTTTTGCTTGTATGTTGCGGTGTTATCCCACGAGCCGACTTCCGGGGAAAGGAGTGGCGCCCGTCACATTCGCCCCGCTATTAACAACCCGTGACGCCGAGCCAGCTCGGTCATCGCCGTTCTGATTAGCGTCATGCCGTCGGCCTCCTAAAGGGGAACGCCGGTGCCTCGCTGCCCGAGACGACCCTCTACGCCGGCAGCATGTTCGACGCCTCGCAGAACTTCATTCTCCTGGTCATGCTGTCCTGGGTATCCGCGCCACCCAAGAGGGGTTGGCAAGGTCCTTGCATGTTTAGGCCAGGCCAAAAGATCCAAAGCGCCTATATATCGGAGATGTAGCATCGTGTTGCATCTTCTGGGATTTCCAGCCAGACAAATCAGTCAAAGTGTACATTCGAGTATCGAATGAACGAAAGGTGGTTCGGTGTCTGATCCCGGCGTGGGATTCTCGTTCGCTCCAAACATTTGTCGCCGACGCTTCCTACATGTATCTTGCGGGTAATCCCCGGCGCTCAGAGTCGACTCGGGCCCGTCTACGGCACGCCGGGGCACATCCCCTCGAAGTTAGGAGTACCAACTTCAACCTGTTTGATCTTTGGAACTAGTTGAGGAGCGCTCATTAGGGCTGGCCCTCGACAAAAACCAGGGGACAATACGAACATGGGTAATCGAAGTCCATGGCCATACATCCTGATTGCTATTCTGTCCGGAATGGTCATCGGGATCGTGGTCGCCGTCGCGCTCACGCTAGCTAGTGCGCCCATCGTCAGTGCATGTGTTGCTGGCCTCATGGCATTTCTCGCCAGCTCCGCCCTGATCCTGACCATCATGGGCTTCTCCGGGTTCTTCGGCCCGGACGAGCGCAAGCCAGAAGGAGAGCACTAGCCTCCCAAGAGCCGGGCCTCATTCCGGGGCCCGGCCAGTACACGACTATCAACTTCTCAGAAGACACATTGTGCGACGACTCGGGCCAACGACAGACGGTCCGATGACCGTGATCCCAGTGCCTCGTGTACTTGACTCAGACTTGCGATCTGCTCACGCTCACCAGTTTGACGGCCATCTGGTGTTAGCTGCTTCTCTGCTCGGACCGTCAGGCGACCAAGATCGCGTTAGAGCTGGCGCCTAGGCGCCCGTTACCGTTTTCACGTCCCCGCCATGGCGGGGAGCCAGGTCACCCGGCCCGGCATGACTCAAGCCCCCTGTCGCAGGCATGATCCGGGGGGTGTTGTCACCGGGCCTGGGTGGCGTCGGTGGACCGCTCATAGGGACAAGGCACCGTCTGTGACGAGGAAGATCGTCTCGCCGTAACGTGGATGCCGGCAGCCGGCGCTGAGACTTGTGACCAGGCCAAACACCGCCGATCGAGGTAGACGTGAGCGTCGAGTACGCGGTGTTCTTGGGGTTGGACGTCGGCAAGGGCGAACACCACGCCTGCGCCCTGGACCCCTCCGGCAAGAAGCTGCACGACAAGCCCCTGCCCAACGACGAGCAGCGGCTGCGTGCCCTGTTCACCCAGCTCAGCCGCCGTGGCCGGGTACTGGTGGTGGTCGACCAGCCCGCCTCGATCGGCGCGCTGCCCGTCGCCGTCGCCCGCGACGCGGGCTGCCAGGTCGCCTACCTGCCCGGCCTGACCATGCGGCGCCTGGCTGACCTGCATCCTGGCAACGCCAAGACCGACGCACGCGACGCCTACATCATCGCCGACGCCGCCCGCACCCTCCCGCACTCCCTGCGCCGCGTCGACACCGGCCAGGAGACCCTGGCCGAGCTGGAAGTCCTGGTCGGGTTCGACGACGATCTGGCAGGCGAGTCGACCCGGCTGGTCAACCGGATCCGCGGGCTGCTGGTCACCATCCACCCCGCCCTGGAGAAGGCGCTGGGGCCACGGCTGCACCACCCCGCCGCGCTGGAGCTGCTGATCGCCCACGGCGGCCCGGACGGCCTGCGCGCCGCCACCACCGACGAGCTACTGGCCACCACCAGGCCGCTGGCCCCGCGCATGGCCGGACGCCTGGTCGAAGCGGTCAAGACCGCGATGGACGCCCAGACCGTCGTGGTTCCCGGCACCACCGCTGCCACGACCGTCCTGCCTCACCTGGCCCGATCCCTGCGATCAGTCCACGACCAGCGCGAACAGGTCGCGGTCCAGGTGGAGGAGATCCTCGATGCCCACCCTCTTGCCAGGGTCCTGATCTCGATGCCGGGCATCGGGGTCAGGACCAGCGCACGGATCCTGCTGGAGATCGGTGACATCTCCGCGTTCGCGACCCCCGGTCACCTGGCCGCCTACGCCGGCCTCGCCCCCGTCACCCGCCGCTCCGGGTCGTCCATCAAGGGCGAACACCCACCCAAAGGCGGCAACAAGGCCCTCAAACGCGCCATGTTCCTGGCCGCGTTCGCCTCCCTCTCCGACCCGCGGAGCAGGGCTTACTACGACCGCAAGAGAGCCGAGGGCAAGAAACACAACGCCGCCCTCATCTGCTTGGCCCGCCGCCGCTCAGACGTCATCTACGCCATGCTCCGTGATCGACAGCCCTACCAGCCCTCGCGCACACCCGCCGCCCGAGCGGCTTGACGAATCCCATAGGGACACCCCCCCGGACTCACGCGAAGTCCTGGATGTTGATCCGGAGGCCGGGCCCTTTTACGGGCCCGGCCTCATCCGTCGCTCAGACGTCGAAGCTCATCTGTTCCGAGTCGTCCTGAGTCCGCTTCTTGGCCTGGAAGTAGGGCAGAGAGTAGTCGGCATGTTGGCTGCTTGCCAGACAGCAGCTCCTCGACGGTGATGATCTGAACCTTCGGGTACTTCTGCGAGTTCACCGGGTACGTGTAGATCCCGGAGTGGTTAGCTGCCTCAGGCATGGCCTTCGTAGGCTTCTTCATGCAGATGAAGACCCCCCATGGCCGCCTTCTCGGACTCGACCGTACCTACCAGGTCGCGGATGTGGGCAGACCCTGTGGTGCCACCCTTAACCGAGACAAGGATGCGGTGTGAGTTCCCCTTTGAGTCGATCGGTATCCGGATGACACCGTCGAATCATCCTGAACGGATCAAGGACGACGTCACCCGGATTGGTGCTGGCGACGAGAATGCGTTCCAAAAGCCCCAGCCGTTTCTGTGTGGGGTAGCCCAGACGCTCCTTATCGGATGACGTCAGGCGGATATCGCTCCAGATGTCCTGTAGCGCAACCCCTGGCTGCTCACCCAGATACCGCTTGTAGACGGGCATCCCGGTACTACGGAACTCGATTCGCCCTTCGGTAAACGTCTGATTGAGCTTCTCTCGCGAGTAAGCCCAATGACGGCCTTTTTTAGGCCGTACGCCTTTCCATTCGAAGTCGACATCTTTACCATGCTTGCCTGCCGTGAGGTCACCTCGTCGATACCGACGTCCCAGTTTCAGGAGCGCAGTTTCCGCAGGATCCGCCATGATTTGAGCTGGGGCATTCTCCCGTTCGCCCGGCGCGCGGAGCTTGGCGTGTGACCGGTTGGCCCGCTTCTGCGACTCGGGCTTGCCCTTGCCCGTGTAGGGCGTGATGACCACCGATGCTTCGGCTCCTTGATAGTGATCCGCCCCGAGGATTCCGGACAGCTCTATTTGCGGCTAATTCACGCTGTGAGCTGTAGTTCCTGATGCTCGGCGTACACCTGGTTCGGGGTTCTGTACCCTAGTCCCGAGTGGCGTCTTTTTGAATTGTACCAGAACTCGATGTACCTCGCGATGTCACGGCGCGCGTGTTCTCGAGTCGGATACTGAGTGCGGTGAACGCGTTCATTCTTCAGGGCGGCGAAGAAAGATTCGGCCATTGCGTTGTCGTAGCAGATCCCGGTTCGCCCGACCGATTGGCGCAGCCCGAGCCGGCGCAGGGTGCCGCCGAACCTGGCCGAGGTGTAATTGCTGCCGCGGCCGCTATGGGGGATCGCCTGGTCGGCGAGGCGGTGATTGCGGGCAGCCATGGTGATGGCCTTTTCGATGAGCGGGTTCTTGTAGTTGTCGTCGATCGCCCAGCCGATGACGGCTTTGGTGCAGCAGTCGATGACGGTGGCGAGATAAACCCATCCTTCCCATGTTCGACGTAGGTGACGTCGCCGACGAGTTTCCGGCCGGGGGCCGCGGCGGTGAAGTCGCGGCGGACCAGATCGGGTAGGTGCTCGCCGGTGCCGTCCTGCTCGGTCAGGCCCGCCCGCCAGGGACGCGGCTGGCAGGGCACCAGGCTCAGCTCCCGCATGATGTCTCGGACCAGTTCGGGCCCGGCGGGCACGTCGGCGCCGGCCAGGTCGGCGTGGATCCGCCGGTACCCGTAGGTGCCATCGGAGGCGTCGAAGAAATACTGCACCAGAACCTTGAGTTCCTCACGGCGCCGAGCGGTCGCCGATGCCGGCTGGGAACGCCATTCATAGAAGCCGGACCGGGGACACGCCGAGCCATTCGCACATCCGGACGATACTGGGGGTGGTGCCGTCGAGGTGTCCAGAAGGACCGGCGTACTCCGCATCGATGAACTCGTACTTCGAGGTCACCGTTGCTCCTTCGCGAAGTACGCCGCTGCTTTTTCAGGAAGTCGTTCTCCATGCGCAGTTCACGGATCTCGCGTTCCTGCTCTTTCAGCCGGACTCGCTCGTCCAACGACAACTCGGGCTCCTCACCGGCGTGTGCACGCCGGTACGCGGCCACCCAATTCGCCAGGGTACCCGCGTTGATCCCGAGTTCCTTTGCCACCTGCGCGATCGGACGCGAGGTCTCGACCACCAACTTCACTGCTTCTTCCCGGTACTCGGGAGAGAAGCTCCTCTTCGGACGAGCCAAATCACTACCTTTCCAGACCACCCCATTGTAGTGGGGCCACTGTCCGGAAACTTCGGGGCGGCTCACCCCGGTTGTTATCGATCTTCGCGAGGTCGGTTGGGTCGCGGAGCGAGCCAACCGACTCTCTGATTTCGGCGGCGGGTCCAACGTGAATGCCCGCATCCGGACATCACACGCGGGCGCACCCCCACGGCCGCATCGGCAGAGCGAAGATGTGTGCATGAGCACCGATGATGACGACGATGAGCGCAATAATGGGAGCGCGAGCGAGGACCACACCGCCGTGGTCCTGTTCGTTGTGGGCTGGATCGCCCTAGTCGTCTTCCTGGCTCTCGCGAACAGCGGCGACGAAAGCCCACCCGGATACGAGGGACCCGACGTTTGCTATGGACGAGGCGGCGCGCAGACCTGCTGAGCTCGCACGTACCCAGTTCCGGGAGGTGCCCATACCCGCCTGCACCGCCAGCGGCAAGGACCGCCGGCCCTGGCGCCGCGCCCGCGCGGAGGTCCTCGCCGAGGGCTCCGGGAACTGCTGAATCTGTGGTCACCCCGGAGCGACCTTGCGCTTGCCGGCAATTGCGTTCGCGCAGGTGAGCAGAGTAGCTGGCGGGCTCTGGCGTTGGGGGCCGCGAACGTGTTCGCCACGGTCAAGCAGGCCAGTCGCAACAGCACAGCTGTCCATCATCCCGCAGCGGCTGTCATCGGTTGGCCCAACAGCGATGACCAGCTCTGGGAGCTCCGCCGTCCTCATTCCCACCTGTCTCCCGCTAGGCGTAGCGCCGGTTCGAATCCGGTGCGGGGCACGTACCAGTGAACCCTCCTCGTGCAGGCGCGGCGGGCGTTGTCCTGACCCGGCAGCTCCCTCACACAGCCGCCTGGCCAGGCGCCGCAGCAATAACGGCGGCCTGGTGGACTTGACCGAACCGGCCCACAGCAGGACGACCCACTTCATAGAGTTCTCGCATGCTCCGCTCACCGCGCCTTGAGGCGCTCTTCGGGAAACGACTCGAACAGGTGACCTTCGCCGACGTGCAGGGGCTCGTGGGGAGAGAGGAAGCAGCCGAGGCGTCCGACCTGGATTACAAGGAACTCGTCCACGCCAAGAACCCCGAGCAGAAGGCGGAGTTCTGCAAAGACGTCGTCGCGATGGCCAACGACCGCGGCGGTGCCCTGATCGTCGGAGTCCGGGAGGACGGCGACCAGGCGATTCCCGAAGCGATCACCAAGGTCGACGTCACAGACGGTGAACGGCAACGGCTTTACGCAGTACTTACCAACACGGCACCGCACCCGCTTCCCGTCGACATCGTGCCTGTCAACGATCCTGACGATCCCGGCCGCGGTGTCCTGCTGGTCCTCGTCGAGCGCAGCGCACTCGCCCCGCATACGGTCTTGGACACGCGCGAAAAGGTCCACCACCGGGATGGCTGGCTGCGGTACCCCATACGCAACGGGGCCGCAACGCGCTGGATGCAGGAACCCGAGATCGCGACCCGGTACCGCGACCGATTCACCCACGGCCGGTCGGTGCAGGACCGGGTCAGCGAAGTGGAAATCGAGTGCCTGCTCGCCTACGAAGAGCGTGACCAGTGGGACGGTGGCGATGACGGCTCCGCCTCACAGGCGAGTTCACCCCTGGCCCCTCGCGTGCCTTACATCCCATACTTCGAGGAGAATCGAGAGCCGGCCCGCCCCATCCTGGCCGTCACTGTGGCTCCGGAAGTCGCCGGGCTGCTCGTCATCAACCGCGCGTCGCTGATGGAGTTCCAGAGGTCCATCGGCACCACATCTGTCCTGGTCGGCCGAGACGTGACCTTCGAGAACGTGCGGGTCGCGCCGGGCCGCCTCGTAGCCAGCTTCGGCGCCCCCATCATCGCTCTGTACGCCGAATTCCACGAAGACGGCTCCGGCACATTCCTCGTCACGCTGCTCCCACCTAAGAGCGACGACACGGTCGAGCTGCTTGCGCAGGACGCTATGTTCTACGTTCTCTCGGGTCTCAGATGCCTTGGACGCCATGCCCGGGATCGCACCGGCGCTACCGGTGTGGCCGCGATCCGTTGCAGCATCCTCGGAGGGATCAACGAGTTCGGTGGCGTCGAAACGGCCTTGCCCCACCGGGGCGACCCGTACGAAATCAAACTCATCTCCGAAGGCAACCACGGCGAGTACGCGAACCTGCGCTCCACTACCCGCGCCGTCGGCAACGCCTTCGCTCACGTCGACGACCTCGCAGTCGACGGGCCGGGGCTGATCTCGGCCGCCGCCATGGTCTCTAACGAGGCATGCCACGCCTTCGGGCTTCCACAGGTTCCCCTCCTGGACATCAACGGCACCATCAATTTCCACCATTGGGGCCCGAGCATGAAACCCACCATTGCCGCTTGGGCGAGAACATTCGGTGCAGCAACCTGACCGGACGTCCCGCTACGGCCCGCCGAACGCCTCCGCCAAGCGTTCGGCGTAGTCACCGGCTTGCAGGTCGAACGCCGTCAGTCCGTGCCCGAACCGGAAGGTTCCCCACAGGGCCAGCCCGAGCCGACGGCTGGCGCCGGCTCGGGCTGACGGTCACCGAACCGTCAGGAACGGGCTTGGCTTACCGGTGTAGGAGACGTACAGGTGGTCGCGGGCGCGGGTGCAGGTGACGAACAGCAGGCGCCGCTCCTTCTGGAGGTCCTGTGCGTGCGCTTTGCCGTCTTCGGCCTCGGGTGTGATGGCCAAGGACGCGGGGATCGCCCCCTCCTCGGCGCCCACCACCGCCACGCACCTGAACTCCAGTCCCTTCATCCGATGCATCGACCCGACCTGGACCCCGACCGACATGCTGGGCACCTGGTGGGCCGTGATGCCCTCAACCTTCAGCCGTCCGGTAACCCTGCGGACCATGTACTGGTAGCGGGTCGCCACCCCGATAGCGCCAGGTTCGATCCCTTCGTCGAGCCAGGCGCGGACCTGCGCGGCCAGCGCGTCCAGTTCGGCGTCCTTGTCAGCGTAGCCGCGCACTACGGGAAGGCTGCCGTGTATGGGGGAGCGGTACCCATCTAGGGTGTCGGCCGAGTCGTCGAGGCCCTGTGCGGGTTCCAGCCCGAGCAGCGGAACCGCCCAGGAGAGGATCTCTTGCGTTGTGCGGTAGTTGAGCTTCAGCTTTGTGCTGCGGCCCCGCACGTTGATACCGAGGCTGGCCAGCGAGACGTGGCTTTCGTAAATGCGTTGATGCGGGTCGGCCACCACGAACAGATCGTCGGGCCCGCTGGCAACCAGCCGGCGAAGGAGCCGCCACTGGGTGGGGTGGATGTCCTGCGCCTCGTCGATGATGATGTGGTCGTACTCGGGTGCACGGACCAGTTCGGCGGCCTGATTGGCGAGTTGCTGGAAGGTGAAGAGGCCCGCGCTGTGCAGTTCATCGACCACCCCGGAGACGGCCTGCCACACCGCTCGCCGCTGGGTCTTTCCCAGCGGCACGCCGCGGCCGGTCCGCGGGCAGGTGAGGTAGTCGTCCAGGCTCCGAAGGTCCTGGGCGAGTATCACGTGTTCCCACTCTTGCTGCAGGAACGTGGTCGAGTACGGTAGGCCCACGGCGACCTGCTCCCACAGCGGATCCAGCACGTCTGGCCCCGCGATGCCCGGTCGGCCGTGGCGCGCGACGATGCTGTGGGCGAGCCGGTCGACGTTGTCGACGGTGATGCGCTGACGCACCTGCGCGTCATCTACCAGCAGATCCAGCCGCCGTTGTAGGGACTGCGCGAGGTTCCTGGTGAACGTAGTCAGGAGCACCCGCGCGCTGGCCCGCGTGGCTAGGTACCGGGCTCGGTGTAGAGCAGCCACCGTCTTGCCCGTCCCGGCCCCGCCAGTCACCTGCGCGGGCCCGCTGTACGATTCCCGTAGCACCGCCTTCCGCTGGACGGGATGTAGGAAGATCCGCCAGGTGTCGAACGGGCGCGCCAGGATCTCACGCAGGTTCTCGGGCCCATCTACGAACACCACGTGCCCCGGCGTGCGTCGCATCGCTGTTTCCAGATCGTCGGGGTCGACGGCGGTCGGTGCCTGCTCGGCAAGTAGCGACGCGACCTCCCACCATGCCTGTTCGACGGTCATACCTTGTGCCAGTCCCAGCAGCGCGATGTATTGCGGCTCGGGCACCAGCCGCTCCAGCGCCTCTAGTTGGTGTTCGTCAGTCAGTAACCGCACTAGCGGGATCAGCTCCCGGTCGATGCCGAGCTTGTGCAGGTCCTTGTCGAAGACGTGCCCGAACAGCCGGTACGCGCTGCCCTCGGCGACCTTCTCCAGCGTGGGGGAGAGCCTCTTCAGGCGCTCCTGATCCCAGGTCTCCAGCACGCCGATCGCCTGGTTGACGCTGAACCTCTTGCTCTTGGCATAGGCGATCGCTTCATCGTGCGCCAGCACCGTCAGCAGGCAGTACACGCCGCCCCGCTCGGGCGCCAGCACCAATCCGCTCCGGTACTCGTCGATTCTGATGGTGCGGATCCGTGGGTCCCGGGCACCGTCGATCTTCTCTAGGTGCAGCCCACCCACAGTGGGCTCAGCGAACTTGACGAGAGCTACCTCGACGCTCCTGCGCACTCTGGGTTCCAGCTTGGCGTACTGCGGCATGAACGAGGCAGCGATCGCGAGCTGAGCCAAGTGGCTCGACCGGGTGATGACCGGGGCTTCCTCGGGCTCGGTGGCTTCCCGCGTGCGGATAATCGGTGTGCCCTCTGGCAGCGCGCCGAGGAAATGTAGGGCATCGCGGGCGGCGTGCGTCAGCAGGCGCAGGTCGGTGGGCAGCGCGAGGTCGCCCTCGGCGTCCTCGATCGCCGCCGCGAACGTCGCTGTCGAACCCTTTCCAGCGACGACCCGCTGCCGCAGGACGTCGTAGGTGCGCCAGGCGTCCGATGCGCCTAGCAGTTCCTGTAGCGCTTCCTGGACACCGTCGCGGAACCGCACCACGGGTCCGGACGGGGGTTCGCACAGCTCGCCCACGACGACCTCGGCGATGTCGTCATTGGACGCGGCGGATACCAGTTCCTGTCGAATGAGGTTCAGCAGCGGCAGGGTGATCTCGGCGAACGGGGAGCTGAGGATGGCAAGCCGGACGGCTCGGGGGGAGGCGACGCGCCGGAACATCTCTACCAAGCGGTCTCCCGGAGCGGGAGCGTCATCGTCCTCCTCAACCTCTTTGGGGACACGTCCTGTCGGCGGGATCAGGAGTGCGTCACATCCTTGAGGGGCGTTGCGCATCAGCGTCGCCGCCCAGCGGCCGAGCGAATGGGGGGTGAGTGTGGCCGCCGGGATCGGCATCCACTCCACATAGTGGGGTGTGTCAAACGGGTGCCGTGCTGTGAACCGGAGCCTGGTGTTGGGGGTGCCGGGAGCGTCCCCGCCCGCCCGTGCTGCGGGCAGGTCCAGGCCAGTGCGCCGCCACATGCGCGTGGGTAGCGGGCTGATCAGCGCGGTCGGTGTCGAGCTCGCCCAGGTCCGGATCGTGGTCCAGATGTCGGTGCCGGACCATCCGTGGGCGGCTCCGTCGGTCAACACGATGAGGAGACGGCGTCCGTCCGGGGCGCGTAACTGGTCCGCCGCGGCGGGCCGGCCGCTTTCGTCGCGCAGGACCGGGGATGGGTCTTCCGCGGATATCCGCCACGTGCGGATCCGACGAAAGGCCCCGAGCTGGTGCAACAGAGACGTGAACTCGGCCACCGCCTCGTCCCACACCGTCATCGAGGGCGAGCTGTCCACGACCAGGCCCAGTTCGAACCAGCGTTCTGGGGCGGGACGGAACTGGGGGATGAGTGTCCAGGTCTGGGCATAGGCCGTGATGGTGGCGTCGATGTCGAGTTGTGACCGGCGACCGCCCGGCCGGGGCCGCTTGAACGGGCGCAGGGACCGCGCGAGGGCCAGCGGGGAGGGAAGCGCGCTCGCTTTCCGGACGTTGACTTGCCGTCCGGCTGTTGACGCTGGGTGCGGGGTCGTGTCTGCCGGTTCCGAAGATGTCGACACCGCGTCGTTCCGTGCAGGAGCGGCGTCGTGCGCAGAACCGGGGTCAGGAGTCGCGCCAGCGAATGGTTCGGTCTTCGCAGGTGGCGGAGTTGAGGAGTGCGGTTCCCGGGCGGGCGGGGAGCGGTCGGTGCTCTCGTTGGGCGCCGGTGCGGTGGCGGCCAGCCACAGGGCGTTGGCGATCGAGGCGCCGTCCAGGGTCCGGTCCAGCGTCAGCATCGACCGGACGCAGTGGGCCAGGTCGGCGTCATCCATGGGAGAGTTCCCGCAGTAGGAGGGCGACTAGGTCGTCGTGCCGGGCGCCCTGGGGGGCGTCGTCGCCGGAGAGTACGAAGACCGCGCTGAGCAACTGGTCGACCGCCAGGTTGTCGCCGGCGCGTAGGCGGGTGACGAACCCTCGCACGAGGGTGGCCACCGGCCCCTCGGCGGGTACCTCCACATCCAGGTGGGCTTGGACGACCTCGCGAAGTGTCTCCTCGTCGGGTTCGGGCATCTGGAAGCGGATGCAGCGCCGCAGGAACGCTGGAGGGAAGTCGCGCTCGGCATTGCTGGTCATCACGATGAAGGGGAACTCGGTGCACTGCACTTTGCCGCGCTCGATTGTGTACGTCTCGTCGCTGTCCCACATTCGCACCGCTACCTGCTCGGCCTTGTGGCGTTCGAGTTCGAGGATCGGGTACTCGCCTCGCTCCAGCACGTCGAGCAGATCGCTGGGCAGGTCCAAGTCGCTCTTGTCGATCTCGTCGATGAGCAGTGCGCGCGGCAGTGTGGCTGGCACCAGGGCTGTCCCCAGCGGTCCGAGGCGCAGGAATGGGGCGATGTCGTCGACTGTTTCGTCGTGGCCAGCGGCGGTCCTCAGTTGCTGCTCGTGGATGCGGCCGAGCACGTCATAGCGGTACAGCGCGTCTTCCAGTGTGCTGCGGGATGTGATGTGCCATCGCAGGACGGGGCCAAGGGCCAACTCGTGCGCGACCGACTCGATCACCGTGGACTTGCCGGAGCCGGGAGCCCCAGTGACCAGCAGGGGACGGCGCAGGCTCAGCGCCGCGTTGACCGCGTCGGGCAGGCCCTCGGGCGGGCGGAACTTCTGACCGAGTGGGCGGTGCGGGAATTCCCGCCAGGGCGGGGGTGGCGCAAGCTCGACCTCGCGAGCGGTGCCGTCGCCTCGATAGTAAGAACCCCAGGACATCAGGTACTCCTCGTCTTGTAGCCGCGCGGGGGTAGCAAGGCGTCGCAGAACGCGAGCCATTCCTCGTCGTCCCAGACCGCGCGCAGGTCGGCGACCGGGTCGCAGGATTGGTCGCGCCACCGGGCGCGATAGGCGTGCAGGAAGCCCAGCGGGAGCTCGTTCCAGGAGTCCTCGACGCGCTTCTGGTGCTCGGGACCGGCGCTGGCGCTTTGCGGCCACACCACGATCGGCGCGAACCGTAGCAGCAGTTCGAACAGCTTCTCGTTGCGGTCAGGGGAGGCCAGCAGCCCCACGCCCCTCCGGTACACGCCGTTGCGGAATTCCTCGTCGAGCCGGTGCTGCTCGACGGCCTGCCCTGCCGGGATCCAGTCGAGGCGGCAGCCTTCGGTGATTGAGGCGATTTCGGTCAACCGCCGGCGCGCGCTCCGGATGGCGCGGCGGGTGTCTGGCAGCCTCTCCAGCCAGCGGCTCCAGCGGGGTAGGACGTCGTAGTCGACGCCGAGTCGCCGCTCGTAGGGGGACTCCTCGGGGCGCCACTGCAGCAGCAGTCCGGTCGGCATCGCGACCTCGATGCGGCGGAGGGGGAGGCCGAGCGCGTCGGCGTGGTCCTCGGCCCAGTCCACCGCGTTGGCGAGTGCGGTCTCGGTCCCAGGGCGGTCGCTGCCGGAGCAGTCGAAGTTCTCGTGTTCATAGACGGCTTGGTCGTGGAGCAGCCAGGCGCCGATCTGCTCCGGCCAGTCGTCGGCTAGGGCGTAGTGGAGGCTTACGATCAGGCGGAGTTGGCGCTCCACCCGGCGTTTACGCCGGTCGTGCACCGCGTCATTGAGCGCGACTAGCGTATTGATTTCCGTCGCCCAATGCCGCAGTTCGGGCTCGTCGAGGTTCCGACCTGCGTCGTCAGCCAGCTCTACCACGAACCGGGTCAGCGCTTTCCCGCATGCCCCCCTGCTAATGGGAGCGTTACGCGCGACATACTCGGCCGCGTCGATCTCGGTTTGCAAGTCACCGACTGGCTGGTCGTCGGAGACGGCCATATTTAGGGCCGCCACGGCCTGACGCAGCCGCGGCCCGGTCAACGCGGCAGGCATGAAGGACCGCAGAAACGCAGCGGTCCGGTGAGCCAGGATCAGGCGTTCAACGAGACTGGCGGCGCGTGTCCGGGCGGTTCCCGGTTCTGCCTGCGCGATCTCTTGGTGCAGCCGGTAGAGATCGACGAGAGTCCAGCCAGGCCCAACCAGCCCGCCCAAGTTCAAGGGCGCCAAGGCTGTGTTTAGCTCTACAGTCCCGTGCGGCCCGAGGGGCGACATGTTGGCTTTTGCGTGCCGGTTGCGCGAGAGCCAGAGAGGGACACAGGAATCGCTGCCGTCGTAGAAGAAATGGGTGATGCTCTGCTGCGTGATGTGCTCGCGCAGCTCGAGGGTGATCTCGGTCAGGCAGAGATGGGGGTCCGATCTGGCCAGGCCGGCATCCATGAGCCGGGCCAGCCTGCGGGACATGGCCATGTCGTAGGCGGGCTGGTTCACCGCCGCGGCCATTAGAAGCGCCAGCCGCGTCTTCCCGCTGGATGAGCCGATGGTCAGGGTGCTGGCTGGGGGGATGGCTCCCGCAGCGTCACAGGCGTCGACGATGGCGAAGACGCCTTTCACGCCAGTGTGGTCGGCGGCTTCGCCCACGAGCCGTCCGACGTCGACGCCGCTGCTCCTGTCACCGCTCTTCGAGTCGCGTGCCATGAGGTAAAGCGTGGGATCGTCGCCGGGGGTGAACCCGTGCCCGAGCAGGGCCAGCACGAGCGTGGCGCCCTTGTCGGCGGCGCGGGAGATTGAGGTACGCACCGCCGCTTCGATGTCCGGGACGGTCAGTTCACCGTGGAGGACGGACTCTCCGCCGGGCAGGCCCGGGTCACAGCCGCCAATGCTGGGATTGCGCAGGGCGTCGGCCAACTCGCGGGCGGCAGGCTCTAGAGCGGCGAGCGTGCTCATCGAGCGGCATTGCGTGGCGATCACGAGCACGTGTCGGCGGTCCGCGCCCGTCATGGCACCGCTGTGAGGCCCTGCAGGGCCTCCATGACCGGCCCGGCCACGTCAGCCTTGGCCAGATACTTGGTGGCGGTGTGCACCCATACCCCGTCGGAGTCGACCCGGCTGCTGGAGGGCACGACCCCCGCTGCGTTGGCGCGGACGTCTTCCTCCAGGACAGGCCGCGGCACGATGATGTCGTCGCGGTCCCAATAGTTGAGCCATTGGCCCACACAGCCGGGAGTTGTGGGTGGCGCTGGCCGGACCTTCGGCCAAACGACCGCGCGCATGGCCAGGGGAGAGCCGAGGGTGACCAGGAGCGGCACCGACGTCTCGTGGCCGCACAGCGTTTCGAAGCTCACGACACTTCCCAGCGAATGCGCCACAACCACGGTCGGGCCAGAGCCGAGCGCGTCCGCCACGACCGCGCGGATCCGGGCGTCAAGAGGATCGCCCTCGCCATCCTGCTCGCGCCGCGCGAGGTATCGGGCCACCTGGGCGAAATCACGGATCAACAGCTTGCCACCCGCCCACTGACCGGCACGCCCCCACGGGCCGGAGCCCAGCAGCGTTGTGCCCGCGTTGATGACCCGGCGCACGAGCTCGCCAGCGCCCTGGGCCTCACCTTGCGGACAGAGCTGAGCCAAAGCGCGTTCCACCGTGGCGTCGATTAGCCCGTTCGGATCCTCGTCGTGGGCCTGTACGTGGGCCTGCACGATCTCGGTGAACAGCCGATTGAGCAGGACCGCTTCGTCCTCATCGAGGTTGATGCCCCCGGCACCCTGGGCCTGCGGCCGCTGGAACAGGTCACCGTAGTAGGCGAAGACAACCTCGGCCAGGCTGCCGTCGATCAAGCCTCGCGCGGCCTCGCCGTGCCCGGCCCGCCGGGCGCCAGCGGCCAGCGCGTCGATCCAGCGCTCCCGATCCTCCTCGACCCGTCGAGGCCCTCCGATGCCATGGACGAAGACCAGCCGTGGTGCCACCGAACCTCCACGTGAGACGTCTTCCCATCGGGAGCGGGTGGAAAGAACGGTCTGACAAGGATTGCCTACTTTATGACACCCACCGCCGCCGGAACCACCAAATCCAACTCGGGGTCTCCTGTTTCGGTGTAACTCCTTCAAGGAGCGGGCGACTCTGACACGAGAACACCTGTGAGCTGCTCGGGCGGGTTCGAATCGGACGGTGAGGCCGAGGCGATTGGCTTCCTTGATCATCCGGCGCATGGCGCGCTCGGGGTCTCGGCGGGCGAAATAGTCGGCCCCGAGTTCCTGGTAGCCGGTCTTGTGCTTGAGGATGTGCCAGATCGCCACAGCGATCTTCCGCATGACCGCGAACTGGGCTTGGTGTCGTCCGCGGCGGGCCGCGATGCGCCGGTAGAAAGCGCTCAGGTAGCTGTCCTTCTGCCGGATCGCGGTCATGGCGGCCACGCCGAGAATGCGTTTGAGGTTGGCGTTGCCCTGGCGGGTACGGGCGGACTTGGAGACTCCGGCGGACTCGTTCATGCCGGGGCAGACCCCGATCCAGCAGGTGAGATGGGCCGCGGATCCGAAATGGGATCCGGGATCTGGCTCACATTTCGTGATCGATACGGACCCGCCCAGAGGATTACCCGACCTGGGCGGTGAGCAGGACTCGTTTGCGGAGCAGCGGTAGCCCGGCTTTCTCGAACATCTGTCTCTTGATCATTTTGGTGTGGTTCATGCGGCCCTCTACAGGGCCGGAGTTCCAGGGGCTGGTCAGGCCCTGGATGACGGCGTCAAGGTCCTGGTGCTTGCCGAAAAGTACGTCCGTGCAGGTGAGAGCCGTGATGCGCGGCGGGTCGCGGCGCAGGGCTGGGAACCGTCGTGGGACAGGCCAACGACACGGCCCTCACCCCGGGATGATGGGCGATTGTGCTGTTGCGACTGGCCTACTTGACCGTCACCAACGCGTTCGCGGTGCTGCGTCTGCTTCCGATGACCGATAGGGAGAAGGACGCCGAGATCTTGGTTCTGCGACATCAGATCACGGTGCTGGAGCGCCAACTGGACGGGGCGAGGGTGCGGTTCGTCGGCCCGGATCGAGTACTGCTCGCGGCGCTGCTGCACCGGTTGCCTTGTGGTGTACTGCTCCGGATGCGGCTGCTCGTGCGGCCGGACACGGTGCTGCGCTGGCACCGTGACCTGATCGCGGGCCGACACGCTGCCCGCTCGAAACCCAGGACTCGCGTTCGGACTCGCGGTTGGGAGAGACGCTCACAGGTGGACAGAGGAAACGCCTGGCTACGCGAAGATCAAGAGAATGGTTCGGCTGGGCCGGCGACTCGCGGTCGGGCTCGCGGTCGGGCTCGTGGGCGGGCTTGCGGTCGGGCTCGCGTCCGGGCTTGGGGCTGGGCTCGTGTCCGGGCTTGGGGCTGGGCTTGTGTCCGGGCTTGGGGCTGGGCTTGTGTCCGGGCTCGTGTTCGGGCTTATCGAGTGGGCGGAGACTCCGGCGGTCACAGGACGTTTGAACACGCCTGTCGCCACTTGGCGCGCGGACCGTGCCCTGAACCTTCTGCGCGTCTGCGTTGTCGGACTCGTAGGCGGGCTTGCGGTCGGGCTCGCCGCCGGGCTCGTGTCCGGGCTCGTGTCCGGGCTTGGGGCTGGGCTTGTGTCCGGGCTCGTGTCCGGGCTTGGGGCTGGCCTTGTGTCCGGGCTTGGGGCTGGCCTCGTGTCCGGGCTCGTGCTGGGGCTCATTTTCGGGCGGCATCGTGCCTGGCTGGCGTATCTGGTCGCCAGCTTCTGGCTGGCCCGGCAGCGGCGGCTGCCGCGGTCCTTGATGACATTTCTCGATGACGCGCACCGTTTGGGCCTGCTGAGGACCGTCGGCCCGGTCTATCAGCTTCGGCACGCCGAATTACACGACCACCTCGCCGCCGCCTACACCGCGTCAGCGGATCACTAGGCGGGAGGACCGGGCGGGTCGGCGTGCCGGGTTATGCCGCGCTCGTCCTCGGCGGTGTCTACCGCCAGCCCGCTCTACCGCTCGCACGACGGAAACTCACCGGGCCCCACCAAGGTGGAAGATGATCTAGCTTAGCGTGGAATCCGGCGGAGCGGAGGCCTCACGTTGCCGCTGATCAAAGAGTTTCGTCAGTAGACCGCCCGGGCTGGTGGCCTTCCGCGACTCCAAGGACCCCGCAGGGCCCAAGCTCTGCTTCGCCCCGGCCGCCTGGCCTGGGTTCGTTGACGGAGTGAGAGGGAGGCCACGTCGTAGGCGGGTCCAGGTAATCCAAGCGCCGGAAGTATCGCAGTACGTTTAACTTCCCCTATGAGGGACCTCGATTTTGCTGCTTGGAGGGCCGTCGATCACGGCGAGCGCGAACTGGACTGGTCCGTCTGGCTCGGGCGGCCGGAACATGCTGACCATCTAACGGCCACGGGCCGGGTGCTCATCCCTCGCATGGTGTCCGACCTGACCGCCTTCTTCGGATCAAGATGGCTTCACCGTGCCGCCTATCCGGATCCCCAGACGGGCCGTCAACTCGTCCCTGGGCTTGGGCGGTTTGCCCCCACCCTTGCGTCCTCCGACCGGATGCGTCCTGGGGCCTTCATCGAAGCAGTTCGTTGGTGGGCGCCCCTGCAACTCCTCGAAGGCAGTCAGGTTCTGGGTGTCCGGTCCGTCCGAAACGACGCGCGCAAAGACGTGAGGGCCGCCCGGCTCTTCCATACCCTGACGCAGACCAGGCTCGCAGCGATGGGGACTTCCCTCGGCGCGGACGTCACTCTGGAACCTCCCACGACTGGTGGTCCCGGTGACGTGCTACTCAAGGTGCCCGGCACCGAACTCTTCATCGAGGTTGTTACCTTGAGCCCAGAAAGCAAATTCACCCAGCAAGACGAGTACACCAATCGTCACAGGTTCTACCTCCATGCGCTTGAAGGCCGTCTGCCGGTCTATTTCGAAGGCGACGTCCCCGGCTTCCTTCACAAGGCTGAGGAGGAGCGTTGGGTCCAAAAAACGAAAGAAGTCGCAGTCCAATGCGCCCAGACCGGACGTCCAGTTGAACTATCTACTGGCGAGACTGGCTTCCTCGTCGTAAAGCCGGGGCCAGTTCCGCCTGGCACAGAGCTAATTGGGCCGTTTATTGAATCAGACCAGGGAAGCAGGCTGGTAGAGGTAATCCGCAAGAAGGGCGTAAACACCCAAGGGGCTGGGCTCGCCTGGATCTGGGTCGAAGACCACGGGGGCTTGCATCCGACCACCGAGTTCTTTCGCCGTCCGCTTGCGGAACAGCTCGACGCGATGCGAAACCTTACCAAGGAAATCTTCGACGGATACCGGCACATTGCCGGCATCATCTATTCTTATGCGCATCAGCGCGCTGCGCCGCTTCCCCCGGACGGCCAGGCTCAACGCCTCGATGGATACGCCCTTCAGCGAGGTCTGCCGATCGACCGCGTTCGTCGCACGTTCATCGTCACCCGCCGCCTATCCCTCCCAACGCCGACCGAATTTCTAGTCAAGATGTGCGATCAAGAGCCGTACTGGCTAGACCGGACACTCGCGCGCTTACACGTCGCCGACAGCGCACAAGCTTTGCTGGTACCGCCACCTGGAGCCGCAGCAAGACGATCGCCGCTATGGACCCCACCGTGACTACGCACCTGGGCCCCGAGGCGTACGCTCAGTTCATGTCTGAAGTCGAATGGTTTGGGACGGAGCCGACCAACTTCGATGCCGGCAGCGTCGCCGCCCGCGAAAGCCGCTGCACCTGGCACGGCGAGATGCATTCGGGTGATAGATGCATGGATCCACCTGTGACTGGTGTCCGCGCCGCCGGCGGACGCTGGCTGGCCTGCGAGCGTGCCGTACAGGAGATCGAAAAGCGGTACGGAGTTACAAGGCCGCCCTCTCGCTAACCCCGGATCAGCACCGAGCTCAGCCGACTGAGCGTCGGCCAAGGCGGGCTTGCTTGTGACGCCCGGCTGGCCCGCGGTCCCGTTGGTACAGGGCGTTCGGGCGGCTTGGCCTTCCGCGTGCTGGCGGGCGAACTGGGCGGCGAACGGCATCCGGACGCGGTCGTACGGGATTGCTAGGCCTGTCCCGCGGCATACCTGCTGCACTCAACGAACTGGCGGCACGAGCCGGCCGGACGGGTGCTGCTGACCTCGCCTGCTGTCCCGAGCGGAGGCCGGACCTGGCGGCCGTGCCGCTGCTCGCTGAGACGCTGGCCAGGGGGAAGGGCCAAAGAGCCCGTCGCCGGGCAGGCCGCGGATCGGGCAGGTCGCCGCGCGCACCGTCCGCCACCTAGCGTTCCTGCGGCACACCGACACCACCGCCCGCCAGGTGATCGAGTCGGTCCGGGACTGCCCGGCATCCTGGCCTCGTGGTCGCCAGCGACCAACTGCCGTATCTAGACTGAGAGCCCCAACGAGAAATGGGTCTCTGAGAACGCGGGCACGTGCCGGTCCATGCTCGCCCCAAGCGCCGGGGCGACCATGGTGCGCGCGATCACCGCCGAGGTATCGTACGCACCCGCAGCAAGGATGCTGGACAATCCGTGATGCGGCTCTAGTGAACGTTTTCCGTGCGCCCAGCAGAACGGGAGGTGATGCCGCGTGAGCGGCTGATCTTGTGGTTCGTAAGCTCGTCGTCGCTTGCCGGTGTGAGTCCGGTCCGGGTAGCTGCCAGGAGGCCCGGTAGCAGGCTGGCGGTTTCGTCTGGAAACGGGCGGGGTCGAAGCCCAGCGTCGAAGGCCCTGATGGGGGAGCGACGGTGCGGTCCGTAGCGTGAAGCGAAGCCTGCGGCGTCGTTACTCACCCGCCCGTGAGGGTGGGGCAAGGGAGTGCCGAGCCTCTCGGAATCGGGGTGAAGGCCATGGAAGCGGTGAAGAGCCTGGAAGCAGCCGCGAGGAACTCCCCGGCGTATGGGGCGCGGAACGTGCCGATAGTGGCGGCGGGAACTGGGGAGGCCCTCCCCGGCCCAGTGACCTGCGGAAATTGTTGCTGGAGTGTCGCACCTTATAACCGATGACCTCGGGAAGTGGGTGGCGTGCCGGAAGGGCGTCGGAGGTGGCCGTAGTACTGATCGAGCCGACCGGACAACATAACCGGCGGTGAGGGAAGGGCCACTGCTTCGTCGATGCATGTGATGTTGAGGAGGAGGCCCGGTGAGTGCCGGTCAGGCTATTGCCGCCGCTTCGGGATCGCGTCGGCCGTCAGTGCCGCGTGATCCGGTCCGAGCCTTGCAGCATGTGCTCTACCGGGCGGCCAAGGCCGATCCCGGACGCAGGTTCCACGCGTTGATGGACAAGGTCTATCGCAGAGACGTCCTGCAACGCGCGTGGGTGAGGGTGCGTGCGAACAACGGCGCACCGGGCATCGACCGGACCACCCTGGCCGAAGTCGAGGAGTACGGGGTTGTCCGGCTCCTGGAGGAAGTGGCCGCTGAGCTTCGGGAAGGCCGCTATCGTCCGTTGCCTGCTCGTCGGGTTCTGATTCCCAAGCCGGGGGTCAGGGACGAATGGCGTCCGTTGTCGATCCCGGCCGTTCGGGACCGGGTCGTACAGGCCGCGCTAAAGATCGTGTTCGAACCGGTCTTTGAGGCGGACATGCGCGACTGCTCGTTCGGTTTCCGGCCCCGGCGGTCAGCCCATGACGCCCTGCACGTGCTCATCGACGAGCAGGCGAAGGGGCGCCGATGGGTGGTCGAGACGGATATCGCCGACTGCTTCACGGCGATCCCGCACGATGAGTTGATGCGAGCGGTCGAGGAACGCGTCTGTGACCGGTCCCTGTTGAAACTCCTGCGGCAGATCCTGCGCGCTGGGGTGATGGAGGACGGGCAGGTGCGACGCGACGTCACCGGCAGCCCGCAAGGCGGGGTCATCAGCCCCGTCCTGTGCAACGTCTATCTGCACCGGCTCGACCGGGCATGGGACGAAGCGGATGGGGTGCTGGTCCGTTACGCGGACGATCTGATCGCGATGTGCTGGTCGCGCAGTCAGGCCGAACGGGCTCTTGCCCGGTTGACCGAGCTGCTGGCCGGGCTGGGGTTGGAGCCCAAGGCGGCCAAGACACGCATCGTCCATCTGGAGGTCGGTGGGGAGGGCCTGGATTTTCTGGGCTTTCATCACCGGCTCGTCAGATCTCGAGGCGTCAACGGAAAACGTGGCGTTGTGTTCCTCGCGCGCTGGCCCGCGGACAGGGCCATGCGGCACGCCCGCGACCGGATCCGGGAGATCACTGACCGGAGCAGGCTGCCGCGACGGCCGGAGACGATCGCGGAGGACCTGAACAGGTTTCTTCGCGGCTGGGCGGCGTACTTCAAGTACGGGCACTCGGCAGAGCGTCTCAGCAAGATCAGGAGATTCGCGCAGTGGCGGCTGGCGCGGTTCGTCAGTAAGAAACACCGGCGCAGCATGAAGTTCGGATGGTGGGTCATGAGCAATGCGCGGCCCATCGATCTCGGCCTGATCAGCTTGTATGGAATCGTCGTCGCACCCAGGGCCGGAAAGCCTTGGCGGGAAAGACCGAATGCCGGCGGTGAACGACGTCGGTAAGCCGTGTGCGGGAGAACCGCATGCACGGTTTGACGGGCGGGAGCTGGAAACGGAGTAGATCTGGCCACGGTCATCGGGGAAAGCACACCCGACCGGGAAACCGGCGGAAGACAGGCCCCGAGCCCTACCGCCAGACCACACCACCGCGCCAGCTCCCGACCCTCCAACTTCATGCGGCCTGGTGGTGAAGGGTGAGGATGGCTTGGACGATGGCGGTCAGGCGGGACGGTGAGCAGCGGGCCTTCCGCAGGATGTGCCAGCGTTTGAGGGTGGCGGCGCCCTGCTCGCCCAGGGCGCGGACGCGGGCGTGGTGCCGGTTGAACAGCTTCTTGCGTTTGCCGAGCTTGCGGCGCTTTCTGCGTTTGTACGGGGTGCCGATCGCGCCGCCGGCTCCGACATAGGCCTTGTCGGCGTAGCAGGCGATCGCGCGGCTGGTGAGGGCATCGATGATGCCGTGGGCGCGGGCGGCGGTCAGATCATGCGTTGATCCGGGCAGCGCGGGTGAGGCCCAGATCAGCCGTCCGTGCGGGTCGGTGAGGAACTGGATGTTGACGCCGTGCCGGTGGTGCTTGCCCGAGTAGTGCAGCCGGTCGCCTGCGCCTGACAGCCGGTCGGTCGGTGCGAGGGTGCCGTCCAGGATCACGAACGCCTTGCGCTGTGCGATCCGCATCGCTTCGCGCAGGTCGGGCGCGAGTTCGGTGAGCAGGGCGACGACCTCGGTGACGTAGCGGTGCGCGGTCGCCACCCCGACGCCGAACGCGGCGGCCAGGCGTTCGAAGGTCTCGTTGCAGCGCAGGTGCACCAGCACCAGCAGCGCTTGGCGGCCCGGCGGCAGCGCTCGCCACCGCGATCCGATCCGGTGGCGGTGGCCGGCGATGAGATCGGCCACGAAGGTGCGGGTAGAGGACGACAGATCCAGCGCAGCGCGGTAGAACAGCACCAGAGGCTCCTGGCAGTGCGGTTGTTTTGGTCGACTTCGCATCTACCAGGGGCCTCGCCGCATCACCGGCCGAACCCGCCTACCGCAACCAGCCCGTGACCAGCACGATCAAGATGGAAAAGGCTCACTGCAACTAGCGATGACGAGCCGGACCTGGTTCGCCAGAATGCCTTTACGATGACGGGCGTCCTCGCTGAGGTGACCCGGCCTGCCGTCACGGTCGAACTGGCCAAGCATGTCCAGGACAAGATCGGTCGACGGACCGCGCTGACCGAGCTTCAAGTCCGGGTAGCGTCTGCGTCCGGTGTGCTCCCTTACCTACGTAAGGCGCAGCGTCGCGCGTTCTTCGCGGCCTTCCTCGACGAGTTAAACCGCATTGCTCACCACTGGACCTCCTATACGTCCCACGGGGGCGTTCTTCGCCAGCTTCAGGAGTTCGGTGGGCTATGGGCTATCCCGGACCATGAACTCCACGAGATCCTCAAGTGGATGGTGCTGCTCTACGTGGGCGAGCCAGGAGGCCGCGGTATGGGGGTGAACCGGAAGGTGTTCTACAGCAACTCCGGCGCCCCGCTCGTCGCCTCGATCATCAAGGACGCCCCGGATATCGCCGGACCGGTCCTCACCGAGCTCGGGTCCGACAAGGACGTCAAGCGGGCATGTGCCCAGAGCACCCACGTAGAAAGGCGCTACCAAGACCTGCTCGACGTCGCTGAGTCGTAGAACACGTCGGCTGTTCCGAGGCGAACGGTGATGGGCGTGCGCCGCAACTCGACGGAAGATCGCGAAGTCCGCCACCGGCCCAGCGGGCAGCAACCGCATCTCTGTCAATGACCGACAATCTCGGCATGTGAGGGCGGCCCGGCCTCGCCAAAGGTCGTTGGCGATGTCTGTCGTCCGACGAGAAGTGCGGGTTATCGGTCGAGGTAGTTGCGACCGGCGGCGATCCAGCGGTCGAGGGTGCGGCGGCTCACCCCCGCCAGGCGCGCGGCGTCGCCGAGGTCGAGCAGTTCGGACAGCTCATCGTCAGCAAATAGCTGCATGGCTTCCCCCTGGCGTGCAGTTACGCCTTGCTCTCGGCGATCTGTACCGCTTCGGCAGGTCCGCCACTGTGATCCCCGCCTCGGCGTACAGTCGTGCCTTCCGGTCAAGGATGTCGCGGTCGCTCGTCACGAAGACGTCGTGACCGTGGGCGAAGTGACTCGTCAGATGCTGCACGTCCGTCATCCGCTGCCGCCACCTCGTGCCCTGCTTGTCGTTGGATGCATCCGGCATCTGCGCGTGGCTGGGGAACACGATTCCCTTGATCGCCTCGTCGGCAGCGGCGGTGGCGTCACTGACGAACCCGTCCCTCCCGTCGAGCATGCTGTAGTCGAACCGGAACGGTCCGGTGGTCAGGCCGAGGATGGGACGCTTCTCAAGCCATGCCTGATTGGCCGCCACGTAGGCGGCGCTGGCCCGATCTTGATCGTCTTGGAATCCGGCGGTGAGCCACAGTTCGATGTCGCCGGCCTTCGCGAGAGCCACGAGACGGTCGAGTTCCGCCTTGTAGTGGGTGCCGGTCACTCCGTAGATCACGCAGTTCGTGTCGAGAGTGAACTTCGTCGTCTTCACCCCTCCAGTGTGCAGGCTGTTCTACCAGCCGACCTCGTGTGCTTCCCGGAGCAGCGACGCCGCCAGCATCACGACCACGACCGCGTTCACGGGGGTGCTGTGGGCACGGCAGACCTCATGGACGGTCACGTGCCGGTTGAACCGTGTCGGCATTGGGTCACCATGGTCATTAAGTGACGGGAACCGATAGCTCTTCAGCGCCGCGCGCAGCGGCGTCAGAGCACAGGTCGAGCGCACGGCCTCCAAGGAGGTTTCGTCGTCCGGAACATCAAGGCGGTCGGGGAACCCGCCGTACTTCATCTTCTCCAGGGGGTCGTTCAGAAACGGGGCCTCAGGGTTTGCGGGCGACGCCGCAGTAGGCCTCAACGGTGCCGGGGGGGAGTGGGGAGGGGGCAGGGCGCCAGTGCGGCAAGGGGACGACGCCGGGGTCGACGAGTTGGAGGCCGGTGAAGAAGGCGCGGATCTGGTCGGGGCTGCGCAGCCGGTAGGGGTCGGCGCCGGTGTCGTCGTAGTCTTGCTGGGCTTCCAGGAATGCCTGGTCGGTGGAGGTGCCGTCGTAGAGGGCCAGGTAACTGCCCGGGGGGAGCGCGGCGATCAGGGTGGTGATGATCCGGGTGGCGGTGGTGTCGTGGGGGACGTGGCCGATGATTCCCATCAGCATCAGCGCGATCGGCTGGGTGAAGTCGAGATGTTGCCGGGCCCCGGTGAGGATCTGGTCGGGCTGGTGCAGGTCGGCTTCGAGGTAGTGGGCGGCGCCTTCGGGTTTGCTGGTCAGCAGGGCACGCGCGTGCACCAGTACTAGGGGGTCGTTGTCGACGTAGACGATGCGGGAGTCGGGGGCGGCGCGCTGGGCGACCTGGTGGGTGTTGTTCTCGGTGGGGAGGCCGGTGCCGATGTCCAGGAACTGCCGGATGCCTTTGCGGGCGGCGAGGTAGGTCACGGCGCGGCCGATGAATTCGCGGGAGGCGCGGGCCAGCGGGATGATGCCGGGGAAGGTACGTGCGTATTCCTCGCCGGCCTGCTGGTCGGCAGGGAAGTTGTCTTTGCCGCCGAGCCAGTAGTTCCAGATCCGCGCCGAGTGCGGGATGCTGGTGTCGATTCTGCCTCCGGGGTCATCGTCGGGGGCGTCCCAAAATTTCCGGTTCTCGCTGCCCACAGGTGAACCCCACCCCGCGTGGTTGCTTGCCCTTTCCTTCCATCAGACCAGACCTGGTGCGCTAGTGCACGGGACGGTGTGGTTATGGCTGGAGCCGGTCAAGCATTTTCAGTAGCAGGCTGACGCTGGCGTGGGGTTCCATGGCCTTGAGCGCCAGTTGCTGGTAGCGCAGCGCGAAGTAGTCGACGGATTCGCTGTCGTCCACATAGATGCCGTGATCGTTTTGTTCGAGGTAGACGATGTCGCCCACGCCGGGTTCGGGGAATCGCATCAGTGTGATCGGCCCGGCGGGAACGACGCGTTCGGCGTCGGTGCTGCAGACGAGCTGCAGGGTGATGTGCGGGTAGGCGGCCATGGCGATCAGGTGCCGCAGTTGTCCGCGCAGTACCGTGGGCGGGGCGGTGCGCCGGGCTAGGGCCCTGGGGTCGATGATGGCCCAGTAGCGGGGGGCGTCCGGGCGGTGCAGGACTTGCTGGCGGAGTTGGCGTAGTTCGATGCGCTGTGCCAGTTCGTCTGCGGGAATGCCGGGCAGGTCCTCGGTGATCATGTGCCGCGCGTAGTCGGGGGTCTGCAGCAGCCCGGGGACGCGACGTGGTGCATAGACGCGGATGAGGTCGAGTTCGGGCTCCAAGGTGAGGTAGGGACCGAACCACGCGGGCACCACTCGGCGGTGGTCACGCCACCAGGCATCGCCGTCATGTCGCCGAGCGCGGGCCAGAAGTCGCCGGGCGGCATCGTGTGGGTCATCACCATCGACGGGGGCTCCGAAGGCCAGGGGTGCCAGTCCGGAGGCGAGTGGGCCAGGGGAGACGAGACCGATACCGCAACCAGATGTGTCGTTGAGCGGGCTGCCTGCTTGCCCCGAGCGAGGCGGCTCCGGGAGCAGCCGCCTTTCACCCGCTGGTGGCTTGGAACGCAAGGGCGGTGGTGCGGGTTCTGGCCGAGCGGGGGAGGTGTGCGCGGGCTCTGCTGCGGGCCGCCCAGGTACCTCGTCAGCGACCTTGGACGGGGCAGGCTGGTGGAAGCGGCGATGGAGCTCTTGGCGGGAGCTCATGGCGCGGGTGTCGAGTCCTCGCTGCTCGGCGATGTGGTGAATCACTGCCCAGAGGCTCTCCACCAGTTCCCAGCGCAGTCTGTCGGTATGGATACCTCGCATTACGTCGTTGGCCGTTGAGCGGGGTAGGTGCTCGACCTGAACGCCGTGCACTATCCGCTTCGCGGACGCCAGGTCGCCTGATACGCGCGCAATGTGAGCAAATGTCGGCTTGTTGGCCGCAAGGTGATCTCGGTTCAGGAGTGCAACCACTGCGGTGAACTGCTCCACGCGATCACGTTTTGTCATGCCCTCGGTCCGATCGATCTCAGCTGCCGTCCGCCGATGTCATCGAACATAGTGGCAGCTTCCTGGCGGAAAGCCGGTCACATGACACAAAGCAGTCGACCTGGTTGACCCGTAACGCAACACGGCGCACCCAGCCGATATCCAGCGAACGTTCAGATTGCGGTGAATTCCGGATGCTCCTCGGATACCGGTCGGTATATCCGAGGAGCATCCGGGAAACGGCGTTTAGCTCGCGTCATTTCACCGGCTGCCGTCAGTGTGATCTCACCTCACACAGGATGCCCCGGGCCCCGGGCCGGCATGGGTGCCATTACACGAAAGGAACGCGATGCTGCGGTGCGCCGCATCACCACTTCAGCGCCTGATCAGCTGCTCGGATCCGGCCAGCTTGGCCGGGCCGGGTACGGGCGCTACCTGCCTGGATGACGCACGGGCCGCGCTGGCGCTGATCACCATGTGGTCGATCCAGACGGGCAAGACCCTCCCCGCGGTGCCGATCGAGCAGCTCACCGCCCGCCAGCTTGAGGACTTCTGGGCTGACGACTCCATGCTCGACTTCCGCCTCGCCCCCCCAGGCCCGCCTCGACCGCCGGTGAGCCCCGCCGTCTCGACCGCCAATCCGGCCGGGCGCCCCTTCCCGCCGCATTCCATCAACCAAGCGAGAAACCCCAAGATGCACACCACTCTCATCGCCGTCGATATCCCCAGCTTCGGTGACCGGCGACGCGACGCCGACGCCCAAAGATTCCTGCGCACGCACCTGTATCGTCACCTGCAGGAAGCCTTCGAGATGTCCAGGCTGCCCTGGGAGGCATGCCACCGCGAGGACCGCGGCGACGGCGCCCTGATCGTCACCCCGGCCGAGGTACGCCCCACCGCCGCCCTGGACCCGCTGGCCCACCACCTCACCGCGCTGCTGCGCCGCTCCAACCGACTCGCCAACGAACTCGGTCGGCTCCGGCTCCGAATGGCCGTGCACACCGGCGACATCGAGCGCGACGAGCACGGTGTGCTCGGCCAGCCGCTGACGCACCTGTTCCGGCTACTGGAGGCCCCCGCCTTCAAACAGCACCTCGCGGCCGCCGACGCCGACCTCGCCATGCTGGTCTCCCAGCAGCTCTTCCAGCACGCCGCCGCGTCCGGCCTCATCAACGCCGCCGCCTACCGGCCCATCAGCGTCCGCTACAAGGAAACCCGCACCTGCGGATACCTCTGGCTACCACCCGTCTACTGCACCGGGCACTGACCCACACGCGCCCCGGTATCAGAGGCCGTACTCAGAACACCCCCCTGCATGGCGTGCTGCTCGACCCCGCGCGGCTGAGGTTGTGGCAAGCGCAAGGTCGATGAGGCGAGTAGCCATTGCGGTTGGGTGGGCCCTTCACCCCTTCCGATGACCACTCCAGGTGGCCGCCACGGGCGATCGTCCCTTCCCAATGCGGAAGGCGGGACCCACCAGCCGGAGCTGATGAGTCCCCCGGGCGCCGCCTATAAGGCTGTGCGGGCCGGCTAGTGCGCGGCCTCGTACTGCTCGATGACGTTGGCGGGGATGCGCCCACGCTCGTTGACCTTGATCCCGTTGGCCTTCGCCCACTCGCGGATCTCGGCGCTGCGCTCACGGCTATTGGCGCTACGGGCCGAGGCCTTGCCGCCCCTGGTGGCCTTGAGCCGTCGACCGCTCTGCATGTAGGCGTGCAGAGTGACGCGAAGCTTGTCCGCATTGCCTTCGTTCAGGTCGATTTCATAGGCCGAACCGTCGATGGAGAACCGTACAGTCTCGTTCGCCTCCGAGCCGTCGATGTCGTCCGTCATCTGAACGACTACCTTCTGAGCCATGCCTGTTCCCCCTACTGCCGTTCTTCTGAATATCTCGACCGTAGCTGACATCGGCGCGAAGTTAATCCGAATCAGAGCCCGATCCGGTGTCAGCAGGGGTGACGAGTGCCCGTCGCGCCGATCGGGATGGAGTCGCCCCGGTCTTGTAAACACCTGATCGCTTGGGAGGATAGGAGCCGGCGGAGTTGGTGCGGGCCGGTCGGACACCGAACGAGCCGGCAGGGGGAGTTCGACCTCCGGCCCAGCCGATCCAGAAACTGGGTGGCCCAGGCCGACCGCAATGACGGACGCAGGACCGATGGGCCGAGCAGCGCGGAGAAGGACGATGTGTGGCCCGACTGCGCCGCGGGTCCCTCAGCTGCGTGAAGAGCGGAGATCTCGCAGAAGGCGGCGATTCTCCTCGCGCGGGAGAATGTTCGGCCAAGATGAAGCACCGGCTGATCGGTGCGGAGAAGACACACCACGGTGTCTCGCTCGGAACTGGGCTTAATGCTGTGAGCTGGGGTTTTGTTGCGGGATCAGTGGCGTGGTTGCGACCAAGGTGTCGTTGCCGCTGCTGTACCGGGTTGATGCGTGGAGTGCTCGCATTGTTCGGGGTTGGGCAGCTGAACCTGTCCCAGGACGTTCTTCTGCGAAAGTCATTGGCAGTGGAACGTCACCGGGTGCCGGTGATCGGCGGAGCAGCCGAAGAAGCCGCCGTGGCTGTAGCGGCCGACCTCCAGGCCGGTCGGCTCCTTGGCGGCCCAGTAGGCATCGCCGGGGGCACCGATGTCGAGGTCGGCGTCCTCGGTGGGCCTCCAGCGGGGCGGGCCGCCGCGGTGGTCGGACTCACCGCCCCATTCGGAACTGTCGAGTTGCAGGATCAGGTGAGCGGGTGCTCGGCACCGTGCGCACGTCGGCGGGTCTCCCATATCGGTCACGTTCCAGGACATGCCGCCGCCCATTTTGCAGCCGGACGCGATCGACAGCCCGTACTGGTACGCGGGATAGTCGGTCTCCCAATCTTCGAGCGCGTCCTGGAGCTCCTGGGGGAGCACTTCGTGGTACGGGTACTCGATGTCGGTTCGGGGTCCAGGACGCAGTTCGGAACCAGCCACTCCTTCTCGACCATGCGAGGCGCCGGCGGGTCGGCGAGGACAGCGACGAGGGCAACGAGTAACGGCAGCGGGATGCTGCGAGGGCCGGTTGGTATGTCGACAGAGTGAGGGCGTCCACTGTCGTGTGGTGGGCCAGTGGCCGGTGACGGACCATGCGTCATCCGATGGTCTTAAGGCGGCGTCCATTTAGGCCGTGACGTCGGATCATGCTTGCGGGTTGACGGGTTGTCCCGCGTTGGCCATCACCCTTTGTTACCGGCTGGTCGCCGCTACAACTGGTGCCCAACAACACGGGAGGCAATGGGTGAAGAGGATCCTCGCGACCGCGGCGACCGCGGCGACTGCGGTGGCCACGGTGACGGCGCTCGGGGTGATGGCGGTCCCGGCGGAGGCGGCGTCGCCGGTGCAGATCTACCGGGTGTATTTCGACTCGCCCGGTTCGGACAACCGGTCGAACAAATCGCTGAACGGCGAGTGGGTGCAGCTGTTCAACACCACGAACACGACGAAGCAGCTGAAGGGCGTGAGGCTCCGCGACCGTACGGGCTACACCTACACGTTCGGGTGGTTTCAGTTGAAGGGGCGCAAGAGCGTGTACGTCCACACGGGGCGGGGCTCGAACACCGCGACGCACCGGTACTGGGGCCGGAAGGCGTACGTGTGGAACAACGGCGGCGACACCGCCTTCCTGCTGTACCCGAGCGGGAAGCGGGCTGACTCGTGCTCATGGACGAGCAAGGGGTCCTCGAAGTACTGCTGACCCGGCGGGGCGTGGAGGGGGATGAGGGCTCGCGGCTGAGGCAGCGGGCCCTCATCACTTGGCGGAGCCCCGGTCCCCCATGGCCCGTGACGGCGGCGTCATGACCCGGAAGGTGTGCTCCGGGGGTGGGTGCGGCGGTAGTGGTCGCAGAGCGGGGTCTCGACGCGGCGGGCGGAGTCGGTGGTGCTCTGGTAGGCCTGGGCGGTGGGCGCCCGGTTCGAGGCCGGGACGTTCTTTATGGCGTCAGCCGCGGCCGATCGGGCACCGGTAGCGGCTCGGGCCGCCGAGCACGCGGCGGAGCGGCCAGGGGTGTCGGCCGTCTCGTGGATTCCTGCCAGGTGACAGGCTGCTGTCCATCGGGGGCAGAGCTGTGGGTGTTCTCCGGCACGGGTGGTGCAGCGTCTACGACTCTTGCGGTGTTGCGCACCTGCCGATCGGAGTCGCATGTCCCGTCTCGCTGTCCTGGTGTCAATGGCCGTTCGGAACTCCCCGTAGGCGGCCTTGAGATCTCCCCGTAGGTGTTTTGTTCCAGGACATGTTGGACGTAGCAGATCCGGGTGATCTTTGACGGTTCCGGCACATCGTTGACATTGGATGCTCGATGATCTTCCGGTGGCGGATGAGGTCGAGGGGTTCGACGATCGGG
>NZ_SMKK01000563.1 GCF_004348425.1 Actinomadura sp. 7K507 | reverse complement strand
GTCCTGAGGGAACGGGCACGTTTCTTCGGACTGCGGGACCAGGGCCACATCTCTTTGTTGGGGTGTGGTTTTGGTGGGCCCGGTTGTTTTTTGAGAACTGCACAGTGGACGCGAGCATCTCTGGTGAACGATGGGATCTCGGGTGAGAGGGGGCCGTGAGGCTTTCTTTTGTTCCGGGGTTGTGTTGTTTATCTGCGATTTGTTTTGATCGTTTTGTGTGTTCAAGTTTTTAAGGGCATACGGTGGATGCCTTGGCATCAGGAGCCGATGAAGGACGTGGGAGCCTGCGATATGCCTCGGGGAGTCGGCAACCAG
>NZ_SMKK01000562.1 GCF_004348425.1 Actinomadura sp. 7K507 | reverse complement strand
CGTGAAAAGTGCTTTCGGACTGGTGCGGACAGGACTCTCGACAAGCCCTATCCTCCCAGCTCGGGGGCACTTTTCTTGTCTAAACGGTCACTCTCGCCCGGCGTCTGATGAAAGCCCGAGGCTAATGCTCCTCCGGATCCCTCGTCGTCCGCCGAGAACCGGCATTCAGTACAGGTGGCAGACTGGCGCAGGACCCGACGAGCCTGGACGACTTCGAACGGCGCTTCGACCTCGTCGGCTCGGAGGCGTTGTCCGCGTCTGCCTCACGTGGGCACATCGAACGGATCATGGAGGCCATGCAGTGATCGGATGGCGCAAGTCCAGCCGGCAACACATCCGGCAACGAGTGTGTAGAGGTCGCGAACCTCCCCGAGGGGCGCGCTATCA
>NZ_SMKK01000061.1 GCF_004348425.1 Actinomadura sp. 7K507 | reverse complement strand
CCGTTGAGGTCGGGGGTGGCCGGGGCGGCGCCGTTCGCGGCGGCGGAGACGGGCTCGGTGGAGTCCAGGGACTCCAGGACGCCCGGAGGTGTGTCCGCGACCTCCGCGGCGGCGTCGGCGGCCTCGACCGCGGCCTGTGCCGGGGACTCGTCCGCGTCGATCTCGGGCGGGGGGCCCGCGGGACGCTTGGCCGGGCCTGACCTGCGCGTACGGGAGCGCACCGGCTCCGGCTTGGGCTCCACGACGGGCGCGGGCTCCAGTTCGGGCTCCGGCTCCGGCTCCGGCGCGGGCGCGGGCTCCGCCGCGGCGGGCTCGGGCGGTGCGATCTCGTGACGGGCCATCTTCTCCTCGACGACCTTCTCGACCTCGCCCTTGCGCTTGCGGCGGCGGCCGCTCTCCTTGCCCACCGCCTTGTCCGCCTTCGGCTCGACCGGGGACAGGTGGACGTGGATGCCGCGGCCGTTGCAGGACTCGCAGGTCTCAGAGAACGCCTCCAGCAGTCCCTGGCCGACGCGCTTGCGGGTCATCTGCACCAGGCCCAGCGAGGTGACCTCGGCGACCTGGTGCTTGGTACGGTCCCGCGACAGGCACTCCACCAGGCGGCGCAGCACCAGGTCCCGGTTGCTCTCCAGCACCATGTCGATGAAGTCGATCACGATGATGCCGCCGATGTCGCGGAGCCGGAGCTGGCGGACGATCTCCTCGGCCGACTCCAGGTTGTTGCGGGTGACGGTCTCCTCCAGGTTGCCGCCCTGCCCGGTGAACTTGCCGGTGTTGACGTCGATGACCGTCATCGCCTCGGTGCGGTCGATCACCAGCGAGCCGCCGGACGGCAGCCACACCTTGCGGTCCAGCGCCTTGGCGATCTGCTCGTCGATGCGGTACGCCGACAGGGCGTCCTGGTCGCCGTTCCAGCGCTCGACCCGGTCCGCGAGATGCGGCGCGACGTACTCGACGTACTCGGAGATCGTGTCCCAGGCGTCGGCGCCGGCCACGACGAGCTTGGTGAAGTCCTCGTTGAAGATGTCGCGGACGACGCGGATCGTCAGGTCGGGCTCACCGTAGAGCAGGGAGGGCGCGGACGCCGTCTTCACCTTCTTCTGGATGTTCTCCCACTGGGCCGCAAGGCGCGACACGTCCCGCGACAGCTCTTCCTCGGTGGCGCCCTCCGCCGCCGTCCGCACGATCACGCCCGCGCTCTGCGGCATGACCTTCTTCAGGATCGACTTGAGGCGGCTGCGCTCCTTGTCGGGGAGCTTGCGGCTGATGCCGGTCATCGAGCCGTCCGGCACGTACACCAGGTAGCGGCCGGGCAGCGAGACCTGGCTGGTGAGGCGGGCGCCCTTGTGGCCGAGGGGGTCCTTGGTGACCTGGACGAGGACCGACTGGCCCGACTTCAGCGCCGACTCGATGCGGCGCGGCTGGCCCTCCAGGCCGGAGGCGTCCCAGTTGACCTCGCCCGCGTACAGCACGGCGTTGCGGCCCTTGCCAATGTCGACGAACGCCGCCTCCATCGACGGCAGCACGTTCTGGACCTTGCCGAGGTAGACGTTGCCCACGTACGACTGGTGGGTGGCGCGGTTGACGTAGTGCTCCACGAGCACGCCGTCCTCCAGGACGGCGATCTGGGTGCGCTCGCCCTCCTGCCGGACCACCATGACCCGGTCGACGGACTCGCGGCGCGCCAGGAACTCGGCCTCGGTGATCACCGGCGGGCGGCGGCGGCCCTGCTCGCGGCCCTCCCGGCGGCGCTGCTTCTTCGCCTCCAGCCGGGTCGAGCCGCGGACGGACTGGACCTCGTCGTCGGAGGAGCGGGTCTCGGCGGCACGCGTGGAGCGGACATGGACGACGGTGTTCGGCGGGTCGTCCGTGCCGTTCCCGTTCTCGCCGTCGGTCCCGGTCCGGCGGCGCCTGCGGCGGCGGCGACGGCTCGACGCGGCATCGCCGTCGGTCTCGTCCTCGTCGGCCTCCTGCTCGGCCTCCTCGGCCTTGGGCTCCTTGTCCTTCTCCTTGCCCTTGGCGGCGGCACTCTTGGCGGCACTCTTGGCGGCGGGCTTGGCGGCGGGCTTGGCGGCGGGCTTGTCCTTCTTGCCCTTGTCCTTCTTGGCGCCCCTGGCGGGCTGCTCGTCCTTGGGCTCGTCCGCCTCGGCCTCCGCGGCCTCCGCGTCGGCCGACTCGGCCTCCGGCTCGTCCTCGGCGCCTTCCCTGCCGCTCCTGCCGCGGCCTCGTCCGCCACGGCGGCGGCGACGGCGGGACGGGCGGTCGTCGGAGTCGTCGTCGTCGGACGGCCGCTCGTCCGGCTCCTCGTCACCGGTGTCGTCGTCGGCGGGCTCGGCGGCGCGCTGCGGCTCCTCCTTGGGACGGGAGGGGCCCTCGGCCTTCGGCTGCGGCGGCTGGAACACCACCATCGGCGGCTGGAACGTCACTCCGGGGACTCCCACGCCGCTGGCGGGCTCGATGTCGGACACCTGCTCGGCGGGCGTCTCGGTCCCGGGTGAGGGGACCTCCGGCACCGACGGGACGGCGGAGACGGTCGTCGCCTCGGGCACGTCCGGTGCGGAGGACGCCGTGGAGGACGCGGCAGAGGACGCGGTGGAGCCGCGCCGGCGGGTCCGGGTGCGGGGCGCCGGCGCCTCATCGGCGGGCTGCTCCCCTTCGGCGGTCACGGGCTCGGCCTCGGTGTCGGGGGAGGTCTCGGCACCGGTCATCGGGACCGGCTCGGACGTCTCGGCGGCCTTCCCGCTCCGGGTGCGGGTGCGGGTCCGGGTGGCCTTCTTCGGCGGCTCCGCCTCGGCGGGCGGCTCGGCCTTCTCGGCCGGCGGGAGGGCCTCTCCGGCGGGGGTCTCCTCCGCGTCGGGCGGCGGGCCCGCGGGACGCTTGGCACGGCGCGGTCGCGTCGTCACCGCGTCGGCGTTGTCGGTCTCCGTGGTCTCCGTTCCGGTGTTCTCGTAGTCGGTGTGCTCGTTATCGGTGCCTTCGGCCGTGGCCGCATCGGCTTCGTTCTCACGCATCCGGGCAATCTCCCGTCAGGCTCCCGGGCGCGTCCGTGTCGCTCCGCCAGGGGGCGGATCGATGCGGTGCGCCGCACGAGAGCTCTCCGTCAGTCGTCGGTGCCGTCACCGCCGGACGTTGGTCCGGCCATGACGACGAAGTCGTCGGGGGTGCGCCCGCCGTACCCTGCGGGACCGGTTCCGTGCTGCCACGGCTTCGGTCTCACGGTCAGGCGCTGACGGCATCCACGCTCGCGGTTTCCCCGGGCTGCGGCCGCTGCGGGCCGCGGGCCGTCTCGGCGTCGTCGCCGGACGGCAGGCCGAACTCCCGGTCGGGATCCAGAGGATCCGCGAGGCCACCGGTGTCCGCGTCGAGGGGCCCCTGCGCCAGCCTGGTCACCAGCGGGGGTGACGGCGGCGCGAGGTCGGCGACCTGGCGCAGTCCGGTGAGGATGTCGTCGGGTCGTACGGCCGGTGTGGAATGCCGAACAACCATTCGAAGTATCGCACAAGGGGCATCCGCCGCAGGCGCGGCGCGCCGGTCCAGCTCGAAGGAGGACACGGCAGCGCGCACGTCGAAACGGCGCCGCCCCTTCTTGGTGAGGCGCTCGACCTCGATGTCGCCGGCGCCCATGAAGGCGGCCACGGCGGCGGCGGCATCGTCCGATGACACGCCGTCCAGCCTGATCCGCCATTCGGACGCCTCGAGCCGATCGGCGAACGCGCTCGGTCTCGGTTGCGCGTCGCCGGCGCTTCCCGCCCGTACCGGGACGACATCGACGATGTCGAGCCCGGGAGGCAGTGCCGCGTCGAGATCGGCCCGTACCCGCGCAGGGTCGCGGGTCTCGGTCAGTCCGATTTCGAGGTACTCGGCCTCACTGGCCACCCCTGTCGCCGCCGCACCCGCGTACGAGATCTTCGGGTGGGGGGTGAATCCGCCGCTGAACGCTACAGGGATCCCGGCGCGCCTGACGGCGCGTTCCACGGCCCGGGAAATGTCGCGGTGGCTCGTGAACCGCAGCCTGCCTCGCTTGGCGTAGCGGACGCGCAGGCGCTGGGTCACGGGGGCCGGCGCCGGACCCTCCGGCATGGGTGCCAGGGTTCTGGTCCTTCCTACTCGTGCCGAGTCGAAATATAGGTCTCCCTATAGAGTACGGGTCGCCGGGCATCCTTTGTCCCCCGGGAGTCCCAAGGAGCCGGAACCGGCGCAGCTCAGGGCGTTCACGCAGCCGATTTCGGGCATCCCCACGCCCGGGCGGGGCGGATCCGGACGGATCCCGGCGCGGGCCTCCGGAGGCCGCGACCCGCCAGGTGGCGTGCGGGGACGGTCAGACGACCGAGAGCGGCAGCAGCTTCTTCCCGGTGGGGCCCGTCTGGATCTCGGTGCCCATCGTGGGGCAGACGCCGCAGTCGTAGCAGGGCGTCCAGCGGCAGTCCTCGACCTCGGTCCCGTCGACGGCGTCCTGCCAGTCCTGCCAGAGCCACTCGCGGTCGAGCCCGGCGTCGAGGTGGTCCCACGGCAGGACCTCGACCTCGTCGCGCTCCCGGACGGTGTACCAGGCGAGATCGACGGGCTCGCCGGACAGTGCCCGCTCCGCGCAGGCCGTCCAGCGCTCGTAGGAGAAGTGCTCGCTCCAGCCGTCGAAGCGGCCGCCGTCCTCCCACACCGCGCGGATGACCTTGCCGACGCGGCGGTCGCCGCGCGACAGCAGGCCCTCGACGATGGAGGGCTGGCCGTCGTGGTAGCGCAGGCCGATGGCGCGGCCGTACTCCTTGTCGCCCCGCAGGGCGTCCTTGAGGGCGCGCAGGCGGCGGTCGACGGTCTCGTGGTCGCACTGCGCGGCCCACTGGAACGGGGTGTGCGGCTTGGGCACGAACCCGCCGATGGACACCGTGCAGCGGATGTCCTTGCGGCCGGTGGCCTCGCGTCCAGCCTGGATGACCCGCTTGGCCATGCCGGCGATCGCGAGGACGTCCTCGTCCTCCTCGGTGGGCAGCCCGCACATGAAGTACAGCTTGACCTGGCGCCAGCCGTTCTCGTAGGCGGTGGTGACGGTGCGGATCAGGTCGTCCTCGGTGACCATCTTGTTGATCACCTTGCGCATCCGCTCGGAACCGCCCTCGGGGGCGAACGTCAGGCCGGAGCGCCGCCCGCCCCGGGAGAACTCGTTGGCGAGCGTGATGTTGAAGGCGTCCACGCGGGTGGACGGCAGCGACAGCGAGGTGTTGGTGCCCTCGTACCGGTCGGCGAGGCCCTTGGCGACGTCGCCGATCTCGCTGTGGTCGGCGCTGGACAGGCTGAGCAGCCCGACCTCCTCGAAACCGGACTCCTTGAGGCCCGTCTCGACCATGTCGCCGATCGTGGTGATCGACCGCTCCCGCACCGGACGGGTGATCATCCCGGCCTGGCAGAACCGGCAGCCGCGCGTGCAGCCGCGGAAGATCTCCACGCTGAACCGCTCGTGCACGGTCTCGGCCAGCGGTACCAGCGGCTTCTTCGGGTACGGCCACTGGTCGAGGTCCATGACGGTGTGCTTCTCGATCCGCCACGGGACCCCCGGGCGGTTCGGCGCGACCCGCTGGATCCGGCCGTCCGGCAGGTAGGTGACGTCGTAGAAGCGCGGGACGTACACCCCTCCCGACGCGGCGAGCCGCATCAGCAGCTCGTCCCGGCCGCCGGGCTCGCCCTCGGCCTTCCACTCGCGGATGACCTCGGTGATGCCGAGCGCGATCTCCTCGCCGTCGCCGAGGACGGCGGCGTCGATGAACTCGGCGATCGGCTCGGGGTTGAACGCGGCGTGCCCGCCCGCGATGACGATCGGATGGCCGTCGGTGCGGTCCGCGGCGTCCAGCGGGATGCCGGCGAGGTCGAGGGCCGTCAGCAGGTTGGTGTACCCGAGCTCGGTGGAGAACGACACGCCGAAGGCGTCGAACGCGGCGACGGGGCGGTGCGCGTCCACGGTGAACTGCGGGATGCCGTGCTCGCGCATGACGGCCTCCATGTCGGCCCAGACCGAGTAGGTCCGCTCCGCCAGCACGCCGTCGCGCTCGTTCAGGATCTCGTAGAGGATCTGGACGCCCTGGTTGGGCAGGCCCACCTCGTAGGCGTCCGGGTACATCAGCGCCCACCGGACCTCGGCCTCGTCCCAGTCCTTGATCTGGGAGTTCAGCTCGCCGCCAACGTACTGAATCGGCTTCTGCACGCCGGGGAGCAGCGGCTCCAGGCGCGGGAAGAGCGACTCGACCGGCATGACGGAATCCTCAATGCAGGGGACGTGGGATGAAATCCCCAGCCTACCGGTCAGTCGAAGGCGCCCGGTCAGTCGAAGGCGCGGCGCCGCACGTGCACGGCCTGCAGCAGCCCGAGGGCGATCATGTTCGCGAACGTGGCGGAGCCGCCGTAGGACACGAACGGCAGCGGCAGCCCGGTGATCGGCATGATGCCGATCGACATCCCGACGTTCTGGAACGTCTGGAATCCCAGCCAGCACACGACGCCGGTCGCGACCAGCGTCCCGAACAGGTCGGCGGCCTGGGTGGCGATGCGCAGCCCGCGCCACAGCACCACGCCGAGCAGCAGGACGATCACGGCGCCGCCGATGAAGCCGAGTTCCTCCCCCGCCACCGTGAAGATGAAGTCGGTCTGCTGCTCGGGGACGAAATGGCCGCCGGTCTGCTCGCCCTGGAACAGGCCCTTGCCGAACAGCTCGCCCGACCCGACCGCGATCCGGGCCTGCCGGGCGTTGTAGCCGGCGCCGCGCGGGTCGGCGTCCGGGTCGAGGAACGCGGTGAAGCGGGCGATCTGGTAGTCCTCCAGCAGGCCGAAGAGCCACACCGAGGCCACCACGAGCGCGGAGACGCCGACCAGGCCGGCGAGCCAGCGCTTCTTCACGCCGGAGACCGCCAGCATCCCGGCCACCACCGCGACGAACACCAGCGTGGTGCCGAGGTCGGGCTGCAGGATGATCAGCACGGCGGGCACCCCGGCCAGCACGAGCGCGAGCAGCACGTCGCGGACGCCGGGGCCGATCTCGCCGTCGCGCGGCTCCCCCAGGATCATCGCGAGCAGCACCACGAGGCCGACCTTGGCGAACTCCGAGGGCTGCACCTGGAACCCGCCGCCGATAACGATCCACGAGTGCGACCCGTTGATCGTCTCGCCGAGCGGGGACAGGACGGCGACCAGCCCCACGCAGGCCACCCCGTACAGGATGGGGACGTAAGCGCGCAGGAGCCGGTAGTCCAGGAGGGTGACGACGCCGCCGAGCACGAAGCCGATCATCAGGTTCAGGATGTGCCGCTTGAGGAAGCCCTCTGGATCCTTGCCCTGCTCGGTCAGGATCTGGAACGTCGCCGAACGCACCAGCAGCGCGCCCATCACCGACAGCGCCAGCACGGCCACGACCAGCGGCCAGTCGAGCCGCCGCAGCCCTTCGACCCGGGTCTGCCACGTCCGCCGCCCGCCGTACCCGTCGACGACGGCGCCGACCCTGCTCACGGCGCCGTTCCCGAGCCCGGCATCTTGGGGATGTCCGTGGGAAGCTCGCCGTCCTTGAGGATGGGCTCGCGGTCCTTGGTGCCGTACATCGCCTCCCAGATCTCCCGGACGGCGGGGGCGGCCGTCTTGGCGCCCTCGGCGCCCTGCGAGACCATCACGACGATCGCGTAGCGGGGATCGTCCACCGGGCCGAACGAGGCGAACCAGGAGGTGTCCTCCTTGCCGTGGACCTCCGCGGTACCGGTCTTGCCGCCCACCTCCACCCGCTTGAAGTCGAAGCCGCCGAACGCCCCGCCCGCCGTGCCCGTCTTGGGCACCTCGGCGAGGGCCTTCTTGATGTACTTCAGGGTCTTCGGGTCGAACGGCACCTTCTGCGCGGGCGGCGGCTCGATCTCCCGGACGACCCTGCCGTCCGGCCGCACCACCGCCACGCCGAGCCGCGGCGTCAGGAGCTTGCCGCCGTTGGCTATCGCCGCGTAGGTCCGGACGAGCTGCAGCGGCGTCACCACGATGTCGCCCTGGCCGATCGAGATGTTGGCCGCGTCACCGGCACGCCACACGTGGCCCTCGGTGCAGTTCTCCTTCGCGATCGCCCTCATGTAGGAGGCCTGCGCCGGGTTGGTCTTGGCCACCTCGGGATAGCCTTCCTTGGCCCCCTTGCAGGTGGCCTCCCTGGTCTCCTCCCAGTACTTCCTCTTCCACTCCCGGTCGGGGATCCGGCCGGAGCTCTCGTTGGGGAGGTCGATGCCGGTGAGCGAACCGAACCCGAAGTCGCGCGCCCCCTTCACCAGCGGGTCGCTCGGCTTCTCCTTCGGATTCCTCCCGCCGTCGCGCTGCCAGTACTGGTGGGCGAACCTGTAGAAGATCGTGTCGCAGGACTTGACCAGCGCCGTGTGCAGCGTCATCGGGCCGTGGCCCTGGCCCCCGTAGTTCTGGAACGCGCGGCTGCCGACCATGTAGGAGCCGGGGCAGGGGTAGATGCCGTCCAGGTCGGCCCCGTCCCGCACGGCGGCCGCGACGGAGGAGACCTTGAACGTCGAGGCGGGCGCGAACTGCCCCTGGGTGACCCGGGAGATCAGCGGCTCGCCGTTCTTCTTGCCGAGCAGCGCTTCGTACTTCTCCTGGGTGATCCCGCCGGTCCAGACGCCCGGGTCGTAGGTCGGGTAGCTCGCCATGGCGACCATGCGGCCGGTCTTCACGTCCATGACGACCCCGGCGCCCGCGTCGGCCGGCATGCCCCCCTTGCGCGCCCCCTTGATCGCGTTCTCCAGCGCCTTCTCCACCGCGCCCTGCACTCCGGCGTCGATGCCGGTGACCAGGTGGGAGCCGGGTACGGGCGGCTGCTCGTCGGCGGTGCCGGTGACGCGCCCGTGGCTGTCGACCAGGACCCTGCGGTAGCCGGGCTCACCGCGCAGCGCCTTGTCGTACTGCGCCTCCAGGCCGGCGCGCCCGACCAGGTCGACGCCGCTGTAACCGGTGACCTTGAGGCCCTCGCGCTCGTCCATCTCCTCCTGGGTGACCGGCTGGAGGTAGCCGAGAGCCTGCACGGCGGACGCGCCCTCCGGCTCCGGGTAGTCCCGGATGGGCTGGATCTGCGCGGTGACGCCGGGGAAGTCCTCCTGCCGCTCCATGATCTGCAGGGCGCTCTGGGGGTCGACGCGGTTCTCCACCGGGATCGGCTGGTACGGGGAGCCGGGCCAGCAGGGCCGCTTGACGGTGGGACCGCACAGCCGGATCCGCTTGGAGATCTCCTCGTGGCTCGTGCCGAGCACCTTCGACAACCGCTTCAGGACGGCCTCGCCGCCGTCGTCCTGCCGCGACAGCGTGGTGCGGTTCACCGACACGACGAGCGCGCTGCGGTTGTGGACGAGCGGCCGGCCGCGGTCGTCCAGGATCGAGCCGCGGACGGCGGGGACGACGATCTCGCGCATGCGGTTCTCGGCGGCGATCTTCCCGTAGCGCTCGCCCTCCAGGATCTGCAGCGTCCACATGCGTCCGATCAGGACGAGCAGCAGCGCGCCGACCGTCACGTACAGGACGACGAGGCGGAAGTGGGTCCGGGGGTTCACAGGCTCCCACCCCGGCCCGACATCGCGCGGTAGCGGGCGGCGGGCACCGAGAGGCTGTCCCCCCTCGACCGCTCGGCGCGTTCGTAGCGCCGCGTGACGCGCAGCACCGCCCACACGATGAACGGGCTCGCGATGACCGTGTAGAGGACCTGCAGCGGCACCATGCTCGAGACGGTGGCCCATTCGGCGCGCGGGTCGCTGAGGATCATTCCCGTCCCGGCGTACAGGACGGTCCCGGCGAGGGCACCGGCGGCGACGGCGAAGAACGGCACGGCCGACTGCCGGTCCATCTCGGCGGACGCGACGCCGCACAGGTAGCCGATGAGGCAGTAGACGAGCGCGTACCGGCCGAGGGTGTGGTCGGCGGGCGGGACGATGTCGGCGGCGAGGCCGGCCAGGAAGCCGGTGACCATCCCGGTCATCGACCCCGCGACGAGCGCCAGCGCCACGACGGCCAGCAGCACCAGGTCGGGCTGGACGCCGCCGGGCAGCGGCAGCCGGTTCGCGACCGACACCTGCAGGATCAGCGTCACCACGATCACCACCGCGGTCACCACGGTGCGGCCGGCCGGCGACGCCTCGGGTGGGTTCAGCACGTCAGTCCCCCGCGTTCGGTTCTGTGGACGGGCTCGGCGAGCCGCTCGGCCGTCCCTCCCGGCCGCCGTCCGGCGACGGGCTCCCGGACGGGCTCGCGGAGGGGCTCGCGCTCGGTGTGGCGGCCGGCTTCGGCTTCGGGGGCAGGACCGAGTCCCGGGGGTTCTTCTTGGGCGGTGCGACCACGACGGCGACGACGTCCAGGCTGGTGAAACGCACGAACGGCCGGACGTAGGCGGTGCGGGTCAGGCCGCCGCCGGCCTGCTGGATCCGCTCGACCACGCCGATCGGGACGCCCGCGACGTACGGCCGCTGGCCCTGCGATCCGAGCGTGACGATGCGCTGGCCGACGTGGATCGGCGCGGCGGCGTCCAGGAGCTGGAAGCGCAGCGGTGTCGCGCCCCGCCCGCCGAGGCCGCGGCGCCCGCCGCCCTGGACGATCCCGATCTCCTTGGAGGCCTCCAGGCGGGACCCGACCGACGACGTCTGGTCGGTGGCGAGCAGCACGGTCGCCGTCGCGGGCCCGACGCGGGTGACGCGGCCGACGAGGCCGTCCGCGCTGATCACGGTCATGTCGGACCTGATGCCGCTGCCGCTGCCCACGTCGATCGTGACGGTGTCCTCGAAGCCCTGCCCCGCGGAGATCACCTGAGCGGCGAGGATCTTGTAGCCGCCCATCCCGGCGGTGCCGAGCAGCCGCTGGAGCTGCGCGGACCGGTCCTTGTCGAGGCCGGCGACGCGCAGCTGCTCGCGCAGCTTCTGGTTCTGCCGCTGGAGCCGGTCGGCGCGGCGCTGCTGGCCGGGCGCGTCGCCGATCGCCGCGACGGTGTCGCTCACCGGCCGCACGACGGACGCCGACGCCCGCTCCACGGGGCCGAACACCGCCGCGCCGACGCCGCGCAGGCCGCGCAGCGGGGAGTCGTCCCCGCCGCGGTAGTCAATGGTGATCATCGCGAGCGCCACGACGAGCAGCGCGCCGAGGACCACGCGGGTGCGCCGGGTGTCCTTCACGCACCGACCTCCCGTTTCCTAGTCCGCCAGGTCCTAGTCCGTCGGGGGGTGTTCAGTGCCGCGGCTCCGGCACCAGTACCTGCCGGAGCTCCTCGAAGTCCTCCACGCACTTGCCGGTGCCGAGCACCACCGAGTCGAGCGGGTTGTCCACGAGGTGGATCGGCATCCCGGTCTCCTCGCGCAGCCGCTCGTCGAGGTTCTTCAGCAACGCGCCACCGCCGGTGAGAGCTATCCCGCGGTCCATGATGTCGCCGGACAGCTCCGGCGGGCACTTGTCGAGCGTCGTCTTCACCGCGTCCACCACGGCGTTGACCGGCTCCTCGATGGCGCGCCGGACCTCCTCGGCGGAGATCACGACGGTCTTCGGCAACCCGCTCACCAGGTCGCGGCCCCGGATCTCGGCGTGCGGCTCCTCTTCGCCGCCGGGATAGGCCGACCCGATCGCCATCTTGATCTCTTCGGCGGTACGTTCCCCGAGCATCAGCGAGTACTCCTTCTTGGAGAAGGAGATCACCGCCTGGTCGAGTTCGTCGCCGCCGACGCGGACCGACTGGCTGGTGACGATGCCGCCGAGGGAGATGATCGCGACCTCGGTGGTGCCGCCTCCTATGTCGACGACCATGTTGCCGGTCGGCTCGTAGACGGGCAGCCCGGCGCCGATCGCGGCGGCCATCGGCTCCTCGATGATGTAGACGCGGCGGGCGCCCGCCTGGTAGCCGGCCTCCTTCACCGCGCGCTGCTCCACACCGGTGATCCCGCTCGGCACGGCGACCACGATCCGCGGTTTGGCGAAGTGCCGGCGCTTGTGGACCTTCTGGATGAAGTAGCGCAGCATCCGCTCGGTGACGTCGAAGTCCGCGATGACGCCGTCCTTGAGCGGGCGGACCGCGACGATGTTCCCCGGCGTGCGGCCGATCATCCGCTTCGCCTCGATGCCCACTGCGACGATCTTGCCGGTGTTGGTGTTGATCGCCACCACGGACGGTTCGTTGAGGACGATGCCACGCCCGCGCACGTACACCAGGGTGTTGGCAGTACCAAGATCGACCGCCATGTCACGGCCAAGGAACGACAACTTGTTACCCATGAAGAAAGGGAGCCCTTCATGCTTGACGGGCGTGTATATAGCGGCGCGTCCATCGTAACGTGCACTCACGTCCGCGGGCAGTAACCCAGCCGCCGCGCGTCGCCCAAAAAACGACCCCTGACCTGCTCGGGCAGCTAAAAAGAAGTGCTGGCCCAGGGGTCGCCCCCCGGGCCAGGACGAACTCAGCCCAGTTCGGGGAAGAAGAGCTTGATCTCGCGGTCGGCGGAGTAGGTGGAGTCCGAGCCGTGGACGATGTTCTCACCGATCTCCAGGGCGAAGTCGCCGCGGATGGTGCCGGGCGACGCGCTCACCGGATCGGTGGCTCCGGCCAGCGAGCGGAACGCCTCGATGGCGCGCGGGCCCTCGACGACCATGGCGACGAGCGGGCCGCCGGTGATGAATTCGACCAGGTCGCCGAAGAACGGCTTGCCGGCGTGCTCCTCGTAGTGGGACTCCGCCGTTTCCCGGGCGAGGGTGCGCAGTTCCATCGCGGCGAGCGTCAGGCCCTTGCGCTCGATGCGGGAGATGACCTCACCGATGACGCCGCGGCGGACGCCGTCGGGCTTGACAAGGACGAGAGTGCGCTCGGACACGGGTGGTTCTCCTTGGGAATTCGGATGTGTGCGGCGCGCGAATCCTACCGGGCCCGGACGCGTGCGGTGGCGGAGGCGAGGAGCGCGGCCGCCACCGCGGCGACCACGAGCCACACCTGGTAGGCGTCGAGCAGCGCGCCGGCCTGCTGCGGCCCGGTCGCCGGCCGGAGCCGTTCCAGCCAGGACGCCTGCAGCGACAGGACGAGGAGCTGCCCGGTCAGCAGAGCCGGGAAGCACAGCGACAGGCCGAAGAGCGCGGCACCGACGCCCGCGTCGCGCAGGGAGGCGGCGAGGGCCAGCCCGGCGCCGGCGCCGAGCGGCACGAGCGGCAGGAGGAGCGTCCAGCGGTCGTGGGGGGCGGCGGCGAGGCCGAGCAGCACGCCCGCGGTCATCAGGCAGGATCCGGCCGGGACGGCCGAGCGCGCCGCGGCCCGGGTCGAGGCGAGCGCCCCTGCGAGCGCGGCGACGGCGGCCACGGCGAACGGGAGCAGCGGCGGGCCGGCGCCCTCGCGGACGTGGGCGGCGGCGGAGGCGAGCCCGGCCAGCGGCGCGGCGACCGGATGGCAGAGCAGGCCGACGGCGATCATGACGATCGAGCAGCCGAACGGGCTGCCCGCCGCCGCGTCCCGGTCGCCGGCCAGGGCGAGGCCGGCCAGTGTGGGAAGCGCCGCCCCGGCCACGATGAGCCGGGCGCCGGGCGACCAGTCGTGGGCGGCGACGACGGCGAGGAACGCGAACCCGGCCGCCGGGACGAACGAGAGGAGCAGCCGGCCGCGTTCGGCGTGCCGGGCGGCGGGCAGCGCCCAGGGGCGGCGCCCGCGCAGGAGCGGGAAGGCGAACGCGGCGACGGCGGCGGCCGCGGCGGGCCAGGGGAAGGGCGTGAGTGCGGCACGCCAGTCCGGGGCGGCAGTCCCCTCGGCGGGAATGGGGACGGCGCTCAGCGCGAACGGCATGGCGAGGATCAGCGTGCCCGCGAGGAGACCCGCCCAGACCGCGGCCAGGACGCGGCTTCCGCGCTCCCACACCAGGACGAGGGAGGCGGGAAGCACGATGCCCGCGCCCACGCCCTGCGCCGCCCGGACCGCCGCGACCGCGGACACCGAGTGGGCGAACCCCGCCGCGACCAGACCGGCCAGCAGGACCGCCAGGCCGGTGACGAGGACCGCCCAGGCGGGGAGGCGGCGAGCGACCACGGCGGCGAGCGGAGCGGTGACCACGAGCGCGGGCAGGGAGAGCCCCGTGGCGTGCAGCAGGACGGCGATCTCGCCGCCGCCGAGTCCGAGGGCGCTCGCCGCGGCGGGCACGACGTTGAAGGCGGCGTCGGGAACCACCAGGACGGCCGCGGGCAGCGCGGTGAACACCATGAGCACGGCGCCGAGCGCGGCGAGCCTCCGCCGCGCCCCGGCCTCCGGATTCCCGGCGGGCGATTCCGGGGCGGCGCGCGCGTTCCCGGACAGGTCGTCCGGGGGTCGCGCGCCGGTGAACCGCGCGTCGGCGGGCCCTGCGTTCACCGGCTCCGCATTCGCGGACCGTGAGTTCGTCGGCTGTGTGTCCGCGGGCTGCGCGTTCGTCAGCTGCGTGTTCGCGGACTGGGCATCCGTGGACTGGGCGTTCGTGGACAGGGCCTGCTCCTTCGCAGGGTCGTCATCCACCGGACGCACTTTTCCCAAAAGGGAAGGATGTCGGAATTAGCGGAATAATTCGAATTGCCGGAACGGCGGATGAAAGGGTCTCCATCCCCCGCGAATCTAGCGCGCCTGAGCGGCCGCCGCCTTGCGTCCCAGCCAAATGGCCGTCGCCCAAAGCGCCCCGAAAACGGCACCGAGGAAGAACATGGCCGGCACCATGAACCCGGTCGCGATGATCAGCACCTGCAGGACGCTCCCGGCCGCGACCGACCACGGGAAGCGCAGCAGTCCCGCGAGCAGCACGCAGGCGACGGCCAGTCCCCCGCACACCGCCCCCGCGGTGGCGCCGTCCACGTCCAGCACGGTCACCGCCACCGGGATCGCGAGCGCGATCACGATGGCCTCACACGCCAGCACGGCCGCGAACAGCCTCCGTGCCGGGTTCGGCGCGGTCCCGGTGCGCACGCCCGCCGTCACCGTCCTTCCGCCACGCGCAGGAGCGTCCTGGCGTCGCCGGCGGTGACCACCGAGCCGGTGATCAGGACGCCGGCGCCCTGGTACTCCCCGGTCTCCTCGGCGAGGCCGATCGCCCGGTCGATCGCGTCGTCCAGGCGCTCCGACAGATGGACCCGCTCCGGGCCGAAGATGCTCCCGGCCAGCTCGGCGAGCTCCTCCGGCGGCATCGAGCGCGGCGAGGAGTTGCGGGTCACCACCAGCTCGGCCAGGACGGGTTCGAGCTGGTCGAGGACGCCCGCCACGTCCTTGTCCGCGGCGATGGCGAGGACGCCGACGAGCCGGGTGAAGCCGAACGACTCGGTGATCGTGGCGACGGTCGCGGCCGTCCCGGCCGGGTTGTGCGCCGAGTCCAGCAGGACGGTCGGGCCGGTGCGGGCGACTTCGAGCCGTCCCGGCGAGGCCGACTTGGCGAACCCGCTGCGCACCAGCGCCGGGTCGAGCTGGCCCTCCTCGCCGCCGAGGTAGGACTCACCGGGCGCGATGCGGGTCGCGGCCTCCAGGTTCGCCTCTCCCCTGCTCGGGGCGCCGCTCGCGAACGCCTCGACGGCGGCGAGGGCCGTCGCGGCGTTGCTCGCCTGGTGCTCGCCGAACAGCGGGAGGTAGATCTCGTCGTAGACGCCGTGCAGGCCCTGGAGGCGCAGCAGCTGGCCGCCCACGGCGACGTCGCGGCTCAGCACGCCGTACTCGACGCCCTCGCGGGCCGCCGCGGCGCCGAGCTCCACGACGCGCCGCAGCAGCACCTCGGCCGCCTCGACCGGCTGCTGCGACAGCACCGCGACCGACTGCGGCTTGATGATCCCCGCCTTCTCCCCGGCGATCTCCTCCACCGTGTCGCCGAGGTAGCGGGTGTGGTCCAGGCCGATCGGGGTGATCACGGCGACGGCGCCGTCCGCCACGTTCGTGGCGTCCCACACGCCGCCCATGCCGGCTTCGACCACGGCAACGTCGACCGGCGCGTCCGCGAACGACGCGAACGCCATCGCGGTCAGGACCTCGAAGAACGACAGGCCCGCCGGGTGCTTCCCGTCGACCAGCTGGACGAAGGGCAGCACCTCCTGGAACGCCTCGGTGAAGCGTTCCTCGCTGAGCGGCTCCCCGTCGATCGCGATCCGCTCCCGCAGCGTGTTCATCTCCGGGCTGGTGAACATCCCGGTGCGCAGGCCGCGCTCGCGCAGCACGGACTCGATGAGCCGGGCGGTGCTGGTCTTGCCGTTGGTCCCGGCGATGTGGATCACCGGGTACGCGCGGTGCGGCTCGCCCAGGACGTCGACCAGATCGCGGATCCGGTCGAGCGTCGGGTCGATCTCCCACTCGACTCCGCGTGCCATGATCGCTGCGACGGCGTCCCGGTAGTCGGACGGCTCGGATACCTGACTCACGGTCACAGAGCCTACTCGTCGGTGCCCCGTGTCCCGGTCGGGCCCCACACTGGAGGTATGGACGTCTTCTTCAGGGAGTGGGAACGGCGCACTCCGGGCGAGACCCGCGATATCGGGCGGGCCCGTGCGCTGGCCGGCACCCTGGACGTCCTGTCGCCGGACGCTCCGGTCCTGACCGTCGTCGGGTCCAAGGGGAAGGGGACGGCGGCGACCTACGCCTCGGCCTTCCTCGCGGCCGCCGGTCTTCGCGTGTGCACCGTCACGAGTCCCGGCCTGCGCACCGACCGCGACCGGATCAGGCTCGACGGCCGCGCCGTCTCCGAAGCGGAACTCGCCTCGCTGGCGGCGGCCCTCGATGAGGCCGCCGGTGCCCTCCCCCCGCCCGCGGACGGCTATCTGTCGCCGGCCGGGCTGTTCACGATCGCGGGCGTCCTGCACGCGCGGCGCGCCGGCGCGGACGTGATCGTCCTGGAAGCGGGAATGGGCGGACGATCGGACGAGGTCAGCCTGTTCACACCGGCCGTCGCGGCGATCACGCCGATCTTCCGCGAGCACGCCGGGGTGCTCGGTGACACCCCGGCGGAGATCGCGCGGGAGAAGCTCGGCGTGGCCGGGCCGCAGACCCTCGTCCTGTCGGCGCCGCAGTCTCCCGAGGTCACCGAGGCGCTCGGGCCGGTGGAGCGGATCGGGGAGGGCGGCAGCGGCCTCGCGGCGGACCTGCTGCCCGCCGGACTCGGACGCGGCAGCGCCGAACTGGGCGTCGCGGCCGCCCGGCGGCTCCCGGGGGCGGCCGAGCCGCCGGACGAGTCGCTCGGAGCGGTGCTGTCGTCGATCGTCCTGCCCGGACGGCTGTCCTCGCACTACGTGCCGGGGTCGGCGACGAGGCTGCTCGTCGACTCCGCCATCGACCGCACCGGAATCGCCGCGGCGCTCGCGGCGGCGCGGCGCGCCTGGGGGACGATCGACCACGTCGTCGTCTGCCTGCCCGACCACAAGGACCTCGGCGGCGCCATCGGCGAACTCGGCGGCCTCCCCGTGACGTTCGTCCGGCTGCCGCTGCCGCACCTGCGCTTCACCCACGCGCTGCCGCCCGGCTGGGACGTCGTCGATTCGGACGCCATCACCCCCGAGTCGCTCGCCACCCTCGGGCACCGCGTGGCCGTCCTCGGAACCGGCTACTTCACCGGGCTCGTGCTGGGCGTGGTGGACGCCGACACCGAGCGGCTCTTCCTCACTTCGGCTTCTCCACGTCGTTCCTGATGCGGCGCATGACGTCGGACATCAGTGCGAACTGCGCGCCCGGCGCGGCCTGGTTGGACGCGACGATGCCGTAGGAGTCCCTCGTCGCCCACGCGCAGAACGTGTGGGTCTCGGCGAGGACGGCGAACGTCCCGCAGACGGCCTTCCCGCCCTTCGGGCCGGCGTCGGCGTCCTGCCCGGCGATGAACGTGGAAGGCCGAGCCTTCTGCAGGAAGGCTCCGGGGTCGCCTACGGGGCCCGTTCCGCCCACGAACAGGACGTTGACCGGCTGGACGGGCTCCTCGCTGTAGACGGCCTGGCCGCGCTCGGCGGCCGGGATCCCGCCCGCCTCGACCGCACCCGCGACGAACGGGTACGCCGCGCTGGTCTGGGGCGGGGTCAGCGGGTCCTTGTGCAGCCCGCCGGCGTTCGGACCTGCGTCGATCACCTTCTTGGACGCCGGGACACCCGTCGTGCGGGCGTCCTTCTTGGCGCCCGCGCCGCCTTCGTCCATCCGGAACGCCAGCACGCCCACCATGAGGACACCGGCCGCGACCACGGTGGTGCCCGCGACCAGCAGAAACCTGGGCAGCCGCTTCTTCCTGGCGGGAGGCGGCGGGCCCGGCGGCGCCTGGCCCGGGACGGCCGGCAGCGGGCCGGTGCCGTCCCGGATCACGGGATGCGCCCCGGACCCCCCGCCCGGGACGATCCGGTGGGCGCCGGAGCCGCCCGGAAGCACGCCGTGGGGGCCGGTGCCGTCCGGGACGACACCGTGCGGGCCCGTCCCGTATCCGTGGCCCGGCATCCGGTGCGGGCCCGTCCCGTCGCCGGATTCGGCCGACCACCACGGGCGCGAGCCGCCCCAGGGCGCCGGCGCGGCGGCGACCCGCTCCGGTGCGTCCCCGTTCTCGACGACCCGCGGCGCGTTCAGGTCACCGCCGGACGCGGAGTCCGGCGCGTCAGACCGAGGTGGTGATTCGGCCATGGCACTCCCGATGGTTCAAGTCCTGGCAAAGCCCGCCACCCGGATCGTAACCGCGACGGACGGGACGCGCCGACCGTTCTCCGGGTCCGCCTCCCCGTCACCCCGCGGGGAGGACGGTCAGCTGCGACTCCAGCCGGCTGATGTCGGCCTCGGCCTGCGCGAGACGCTCCCGGTTCTTGGCGACGACGGCATCGGGCGCCTTCGCCATGAACGCCTCGTTCCCGAGCTTGCGGGTGGTCTGGTCGACCTCCTTGCGGGCGGCGGCCAGGTCCTTCTCCAGCCGCTTGCGCTCGGCGGCGACGTCGATGGCCCCGGCGGTGTCGAGCCGGACGGCGACGCCCTCGACCTGCAGGGACGCGGTGGCCGAGAAGCCCTCGCCCGGCTCGGTGAGACGCAGCAGCGAGCGGACGCCCTCCTCATGCGCGGACAGCGGCGAGCCCGCCCACTCCAGCGCCGCGGCGACCTTCTGGCCCGGCTTGAGGCCCTGGTCGGCGCGGAACCGGCGGACCTCGGTGACGAGACGCTGCAGCGACTCGACGACGGCCTCGGCCTCCCGGTCCGTGCGGGCGGGATCGGCGGACGGCCACGGCGCGGTGACCACGGTCGCGCCCGCGGAGGCGGGTTCGCCCGGTGTCGCGCACAGAGCCGTCCACAGCTCCTCGGTGACGAACGGGATCACCGGGTGCAGCAGCCGCAGCAGCTTGTCGAGGACCTCCCCCAGGACGCGGCGCGTGGCTTCGGCCCGCCCGTCCGCCAGCTGGACCTTGGCCAGCTCCACGTACCAGTCGCAGACCTCGTCCCACGCGAAGTGGTACAGGGCCTCGCACGCCTTGGCGAAGTCGTAGCCCTCCAGGTACGCGTCCACCTCGGCGATGACGGTCTGGAGGCGCGACAGGACCCAGGCGTCCACGGTGGACACCTCCGCAGGCATCTCCCCGCGGACGTGCGCGCCGTTGATCAGCGCGAACCGCGTCGCGTTCCACAGCTTGTTGCAGAAGTTGCGCGACCCCTGCGCCCACTGCTCGGCCACCGGCACGTCGCCGCCCGGGTTCGCGCCGCGCAGGAGCGTGAAGCGCGTCGCGTCGGCTCCGTACGCGTCGACCCAGTCGAGCGGGTCGATGACGTTCCCGAACGACTTGGACATCTTCTTGCCGAACTCGTCGCGGACCATGCCGTGCAGGGCGATGGTGCCGAACGGCTGGACGCCGTCCATCGCGTACAGCCCGAACATCATCATCCGGGCGACCCAGAAGAACAGGATGTCGTAGCCGGTGACCAGCACGGACGTCGGATAGAAGCGCTTCAGTTCGGGCGTCTCGTCAGGCCAGCCCAAGGTCGAGAACGGCCACAGCGCGGAAGAGAACCACGTGTCGAGGACGTCGGGGTCCTGCGTCCACCCGGCGGGCGGCTCCTCCCCCGGCGCCGGGCAGGCCACCTCGCCGTCCGGCCCGTACCAGACGGGGATGCGGTGCCCCCACCACAGCTGCCGGCTGATGCACCAGTCGTGCATATTGTCGACCCACTCGAAGTAGCGGGCCGCCATCTCCGGCGGGTGGATCGTGACGCGGCCGTCGCGGACGGCGTCGCCGGCGGCCCGCGCCAGCGATTCGACCTTCACGAACCACTGCAGCGACACGCGCGGCTCGACGACCGTCGCGCAGCGCTGGCAGTGCCCGACCGAGTGCTCGTAGGGACGGACCTCCTTGACGATCCGGCCCTGCTCGCGCAGCGCCGCCACGACCGCCGGCCGCGCCTCGAACCGGTCGAGGCCCTCGAACGGGCCGGACGCGGTGATGACGCCGCGCTCGTCCATCACCGTCAGGGACGGCAGGGAGTGCCGGCGGCCGATCTCGAAGTCGTTGGGGTCGTGCGCGGGGGTCACCTTCACCGCGCCCGTCCCGAACTCGGGATCGACGTGCTCGTCGGCGACGACCGGGATGCGGCGGCCGGTCAGCGGAAGCTCGATCTCCCGGCCGACCAGGTGCGCGTACCTGGGGTCCTCGGGGTGGACGGCCACGGCGGTGTCGCCGAGCATCGTCTCCGCCCGCGTGGTGGCGACGACGACCTCGTCCTCGCCGGAGCCGTACCGGAGCGACACCAGCTCACCGTCGACGTCCTCGTGCTCGACCTCGATGTCGGACAGGGCCGTCAGGCAGCGGGGGCACCAGTTGATGATGCGCTCGGCCCGGTAGATCAGCCCGTCGTCGAACAGCCGCTTGAAGATCGTCTGGACAGATGCGGCACGTGCGGCGTCCATGGTGAACGCCTCGCGCGTCCAGTCGACGCTGTCGCCGAGGCGGCGCATCTGGCCGAGGATCCGGCCGCCGGACTCCGCCTTCCACTCCCACACCCGCTCGATGAACGCCTCGCGCCCGAGGTCGTGCCGCGACACGCCCTCCTTGGCCAGCTCGCGCTCCACGACGTTCTGGGTGGCGATTCCGGCGTGGTCCATCCCCGGCAGCCACAGGGTCTCGTGGCCCCGCATCCGGTGCCACCGGACGAGGGTGTCCTGGATCGAGTGGTCGAGCGCGTGCCCCATGTGCAGCGAGCCGGTGACGTTCGGCGGCGGGATCACGACCGAGAACGGGGGCCGGTCGGGCGCTCGTCCCGGGTCGGGCGTGAACAGCCCCTCCGATACCCACCGCTCGTAAAGCCGGCCCTCCACGTCCGCCGGTCGGTACTGAGTGGGCAGGTCGACGTCCGCGGCGGCCCCCTGGCCGCGCTCAGTGCTGGGCTGTGTCACGGCTGCAGATTCTACGGGGACCGCGAAGGCAGAACGTCCCGGGCCGCCCGTACGTCCGATAATTCGGCAACGGATGGGAATGCCCCCATCCGTTCGCCGCATCATCATGAGTGGCTGGAACCGTTCCTACGGACCGAGCGGGTGTGGTCCGCTCAGCCGCGCGCCCCAAACGGTCTTGGGCGCACTGGTTCCCGGCGTACTCGACCCCGGTACGGCGACACGCATCCTGTGCGTGGTCCGGTCCCGGGAGGCCGGTTCCCTGCACGACCTGGCCAAGTGGGACACGGCCAGAGGCGACGGGGAGGCCCCGAACCATCTCTCCGGTGGCACGGGGGCCCCGCACACTGGCACCGTTCCCGGCGTCCCAGATCGCTTACTGGACGCTATCAGGACGTCACGCCCCGTGTCTCAAATTCCTCCGATCCAAGTGCCGCTCAAGTCCACCGGTGCCCGATCCTGCTCACAGGCAAGACAGGTGTCGCGCTCCACCCCAGTCTGCCCAGCGCATGCCGTGCGGGTCGGCCGCCTCTACCACCTCGGCGCCAAGCGGGCGCGGCGGCGGGCGGACGCCAGCCGGGCGCCGATGGACTTCCATCTGCGCAACGCTTTCAGCACGGACGACGTCCGCGTCACCACGAGGATCTGGGAGATCGAAGACTCGGGCGGCGACGGCATGGGGCTGTGCGGGCGCCTGACCGCGACGCAGCGGAGCACCTACTCGTACAACTCGATCTGCGGGTGGGCGACCAGGACGACGTTCGCGCTGGTGATCCCGAACGGCGGGAAGACGCCCGGGAGGACCGAGCCGCCGGAGTACAAGGTCTCCGGGTTGCAGCGCGTGATGCGAGACATCCGCGCGGACGTCGAGAGCTGATCCGCCGTACCTCCCGGTATCCCGTGAGGGTCGGGACACAGGTCACCTGACACCGGGTCGTCCCGCCGGAAAGGGTGACGGAAAACTCCTGCGACGGCGGGCGAAGGGAGAGGGACGGGATGCGAGCGGTACTGGCACGCGCCGCCGTGCTGGCCGGCGCGTTCACCGCGGGGGCCGTGGCGGCACGTGCCGCGACCATCCCTCACCTTCGCAGCCTCACCACCGACCTCCAGCGCTCCCGGGAGCGGATCCTCGCCAGCCGGGAGGAGGAGCGGCGGCAGCTCCGCCACGACCTGCACGACGGGCTCGGGCCGACCCTGGCCAGCCTCGCGATGTCGCTGGACGCGGCGCGCATCACGCTGGCCTGCGAGCCGGAACGGATGGACCCGCTGCTCGCCGACGTCCGGGACCGGCTCGCGACGGCCGTCGGGGAGATCCGTGAGCTGGCGCACGGGCTCCGCCCTCCCGCCCTGGACGACCTCGGGCTCGTCGCGGCCATCGAGTCGTTCGCCGAGGGCTGCTGTGAGCGGGTGGCCGTGCGCTTCGACGGCGGGCATCTCGAGCTTCCCGCGGCGGTGGAGGTGGCGGCGTACCGGATCGTCCAGGAGGCGCTGACGAACGTCCGGCTGCACGCGCCGGGGAGCACCGCGACGGTCCGGCTGTCCCGGGACGACGACCTCCGGGTCGTGGTGGCCGACACCGGGCCGGGGCTGCCCGACGCGGCCCGCAACGGCGCCCAGCCGGGGTCGCACCGCGGCATGGCCGCGATGAAGGAATGGGCCGCGGAGATCGGCGGCAGTTGCGCGATCACGTCGCGGAGCGGCGGCGGGACCGTCGTGTCGGCCCGGCTGCCGCTCGCCGCCGCGGAGACCGCCGCCGGGTATCATCGCCTTTCACCAGGAAAAGGCGGACGTAGATGACCGAGAACATCCGTGTTCTCATCACCGACGACCACCCGGTGTTCAGGCAGGGCCTCAAGGGGCTCCTGCACGCGCTCGGTGTGGAGGTCGTCGGCGAGGCCGAGAACGGCCCGGACGCGGTGAGGCTGGCGGCCGAGCTGCAGCCGGACGTCGTCGTGATGGACCTGCACATGCCCGGCGGCAACGGCATCGAGGCCACCCGGACGATCACCCGGACCAGCCCGCGCATCGGCGTCCTGGTCCTGACGATGTTCCGTGACGACGACTCGGTGTTCGCCGCGATGCGCGCCGGCGCCCGCGGCTACCTGCTGAAGGAGTCGGGCGCCGAGGAGATCGCCCGCGCCGTCCGGGCGGTCGCCGCGGGCGAGGCCATCTACGGGCCGGAGATCGCCCGCCGCGTGCTGACCTACTTCACCGACATGCCCGACCCGAGGCAGGCCGCGTTCCCCGAACTGACCGAGCGGGAGCGGGACGTCCTCGAACTCATCGCGCAGGGCCGCAGCAACGCCGAGATCGCCGGGACGCTGTTCCTCAGCCAGAAGACCATCCGCAACCACGTCTCGAACATCTTCATGAAGCTGCACGTCGCAGACCGCGCCCAGGCCATAGTCGTAGCCCGCGAAGCGGGCCTGGGCGAATCCACGCGCAGCTAGCCCCCGAGAACACGACACGCCCCCGGCCACGAACCGGGGGCGTCCGTATGGACCGCGCGGACCTGACTACGCGGACTTCTCTCTCGGTTCGCGCTTGGAGCGGTCTCGGGGGACGAGGGTCGGGTTGACGTGTTCCAGGACGGCCTCGCGGGTGATGACGACGCGGGCGACGTCCTGGCGGCTCGGTACCTCGTACATCACCGAGAGCAGGACCTCCTCCATGATGGCGCGGAGGCCGCGGGCGCCGGTGCCGCGCAGGATGGCCTGGTCGGCGATCGCCTCCAGGGCGTCGTCGGTGAACTCCAGGTCGACGCCGTCGAGTTCGAAGAGGCGGTGGTACTGGCGCACCAGCGCGTTCTTCGGCTCGGTGAGGATGTTGATCAGGGCGTCCCTGTCGAGGTTGTGCACCGACGTGATCACCGGGAGCCGGCCGATGAACTCGGGGATCAGCCCGAACTTCAGCAGGTCCTCCGGCATCACTTCGCCGAACACGGCCGACGACTCCTCGAAGTCGGACTTGGAGCGGATCTGGGCACCGAAGCCCATGCCCTGCTTCCCGACCCGGGACTCGACGATCTTCTCCAGGCCGGCGAACGCGCCGCCGCAGATGAACAGCACGTTCGTGGTGTCGATCTGGATGAACTCCTGGTGCGGGTGCTTGCGGCCGCCCTGCGGCGGGACGCTCGCGGTCGTGCCCTCCAGGATCTTCAGCAGGGCCTGCTGGACGCCCTCACCCGAGACGTCGCGGGTGATCGACGGGTTCTCGCTCTTGCGGGCGACCTTGTCGACCTCGTCGATGTAGATGATCCCGGTCTCGGCCTTCTTGACGTCGTAGTCGGCCGCCTGGATCAGCTTGAGGAGGATGTTCTCGACGTCCTCCCCCACGTATCCGGCCTCCGTCAGCGCCGTGGCGTCCGCGATGGCGAACGGGACGTTGAGGAGTTTCGCGAGCGTCTGCGCGAGGAGCGTCTTGCCCGATCCGGTGGGGCCCAGCAGCAGGATGTTGGACTTGCCGATCTCGACCGGGTCGTCCCTGCCGGCGTCGCCCGACTGGATCCGCTTGTAGTGGTTGTAGACGGCGACGGACAGCGCCTTCTTCGCCGTGTCCTGCCCGATGACGTAGGAGTCCAGGAACTCGTAGATCTCCCGCGGCTTGGGCAGGTTGTCCCACTTGAGGTCGGAGGTCTCGGAGAGCTCCTCCTCGATGATCTCGTTGCAGAGATCGATGCACTCGTCGCAGATGTACACGCCCGGACCCGCGATGAGCTTCTTGACCTGCTTCTGGCTCTTACCGCAGAACGAGCACTTCAGCAGATCACCACCGTCGCCGATGCGTGCCACCCAACTGTCTCCTTTTCGTGGGGCCGCCCGCCTTGGAGGATGCGGCGCAGCTCGGTTGCGTCCCGAAGGCTCTCGACGTTGGACTCGACGTTACCGCCTCCAACGGGCTTGGAAAGCCCCTCGCCCGGAAGTGTGGCGGCCGGGCTCGGGGTTCTCCTCGTCCTCATGTCGTCTCAGGACGACACTACCTCGGCTTTGCGCTTCCTGCTGGCGAAGACATCGTCGATGAGACCGTAGTCCTTCGCCTCGTCCGCCGTGAGGATCTTGTCGCGCTCGATGTCCTTGCGGACCTCGTCGACGCTCTTGCCGCTGTGCTCGGCCAGGATGGTCTCCAGAAGCTCGCGGATCCGCATGATCTCGCGCGCCTGGATCTCTATGTCGCTGGACTGCCCGTAGGTGCCCTCGGTCGCGGGCTGGTGGATCAGTATCCGCGAGTTGGGCAGCGCGGCCCGCTTGCCCGGTGTACCGGCGCCGAGCAGCACCGCCGCGGCCGAGGCGGCCTGGCCGATGCAGACCGTCTGGATTTCGGGCTTGACGAACTGCATCGTGTCGTAGATCGCCGTCATGGCCGTGAACGAGCCGCCGGGCGAGTTGATGTAGATGCTGATGTCGCGGTCGGGGTCGATCGACTCCAGCGTGATCAGCTGGGCCATCACGTCGTTGGCCGACGCGTCGTCGATCTGCACGCCGAGGAAGATGATGCGCTCCTCGAACAGCTTGTTGTACGGGTTCATCTCCTTGACCCCGTACGTGGTGCGCTCGACGAACGACGGAATGATGTAGCGGCTCTGGGCCGGCGCCGGGGACCCATCCGTCTGGACGCCGGGCCGGACCAGATCGCTGAAACCGGGTCGGATGAAGTCGCTCACTGTGTGCCTCCGAATCAGGATCAGGTCGTCAGGAGACGGTGCCCTCGGAGGGCACCTGGGTGGCACTGAGCACCACGTGGTCCACCAGCCCGTAGTCCTTGGCCTCGTCGGCGGTGAACCAGCGGTCGCGGTCGGAGTCGCTCTCGATCTGCGCGAGCGTCTGGCCGGTGTGTTCGGCGATCTTCTCGGCGAGCGTCTTCTTGACGTACAGCATCTGCTCGGCCTGGATCTTGATGTCGGAGGCGGTGCCGCCGATGCCGCCGGACGGCTGGTGCATCATGATGCGCGCGTGGGGCAGCGCGTAGCGCTTGCCCGTCGTCCCGGCGCACAGCAGGAACTGGCCCATCGACGCGGCCAGGCCCATGCCCACCGTGACGACGTCGTTCGGGACGTACTTCATGATGTCGTAGATCGCCATACCGGCGGTGACGGAGCCACCTGGCGAGTTGATGTAGAGCGTGATGTCGCGCCGGCCGTCCTCGGCCGACAGCAGCAGGAGCTCGGCGCAGATGCGGTTGGCGATATCGTCGTCGACCTGCTGGCCGAGGAAGACGATGCGTTCACGCAGCAGCCGCTGGAACAGCTGGTCGCCCAGAGGCATCAGGGGCGCCTCGGCGACCCGCGCCTGGATCGGCGACGACTCGTCGAAAGTCGGAGGCATGCTCACCGGTGTTCCTCCGGTCCTTTAATCGGTTCGGATGCTTGGACATTAACGCGCGGACGGGCCCGTTTAAGCCCGGGGGGCCGCCTTTTCGCCAGGGGCGTATCCGCGCGGCGCCGGACGCCCCCCGGGCCCTACCGGCGATCTTCGCGAAAGCGACCCCCGCAGAGGACGCTCCCTCCATCCCCCGGTCAACTCAAAGCACACGCGTCGCGGGACGCCCTCGCTTCGCTCAGCTCAGAGCGGAGAGAGCGTGCGGGGATGCCCTTACCCCGGTTCACTCCGCACAAAGGAACGCCCCGCACCCGGGTGTCCGAATGCGGGGCGCCGCCCGATGCGTCGGGGAACGTCCAGAACGTCTCAGGAGTCCTTGGAGTCCTTGTCCTGTGCGTCCTTCGCCTCGGCGGCCGGGGTCTCCTCAGCGGCGTCCTCAGCCGCCTTCGCGGAGGCCTCGCCGGCTTCGCCGGTGTCCTCGTCGTCCTGGACCTCTTCGGCGCCTTCAGCGTCCTCGGCGTCCTCGGCCTGGACGGTCTCGCCCGTCTCGCCGTTCAGCTCCCGCTGGACGGCCTCGACGTCGATCTCGTTGCCCGACTCGTCCTTGACGGTCACGTGCTCGACGACGAGGTTCAGCGCCTTGCTGCGCAGCACCTCCGAGACGATCGCCGGGAGCTGGTTGTTCTGGGTGAGGTACTCGGCGAGCTGCTGCGGCTGCACGCCCATCTGCATCGCCTGCGTGACGACGTACTCGCTGAGCTCCTCGTTCTCGACGTTCAGCTCCTCCTGGACGGCGAGCTGGTCGAGGACGAAACCGCCCTTGACCGCGAGCCGGGCGGCGTCGGCGACCTCGGTGTCGAACTCCTCTTCCGTCTTCTCCTCGCCGGAGAGGTAGTCGTCCTTGGTCATGCCCGCCATCTGGAGCTGCTGCTCCAGCTGCTGGTTGCGGCGGTCGACCTCTTCGTCCACGACCTTGTCGGGAAGCGGGATGTCGACCTTCTCCAGCAGCGCCTCAAGGGCCTTGTCGCGCGCCTCGGACAGCTGCTGCATCCGCACCTGCCGGTCGAGCCTCGACCGGACGTCGCCGCGGAGCTCTTCGATGGTGTCGAACTCGCTCGCGAGCTGGGCGAACTCGTCGTCCAGGTCGGGCAGGTTCTTCACCTTCACGCTCTGCACGGTGACGGTGATCTCGGCCTGCTCACCGGCGTGCTCGCCGCCGGCCAGGGCTCCGGTGAACGTCTTGTCCTCGCCCGCGGCCAGGCCGATGAGCGCCTCGTCCAGGCCCTCGACGGCCGACTCGCTGCCGACCTCGTAGGAGTAGCCGCTCGTGGAGGCGTCCTCGATCTCCTCCCCGTCGATCCTGGCTACCAGGTCGATGGTGGCGAAGTCGCCCTCCTCGGCGGCGCGCTCGGCGTTGGTGAGGGACGCGAACCGCTCGCGCAGGTTGTCGATCGTCTCGCCGACCTGCTCGTCGGTGACCTCGGCGTCGTCCACCACGACCTCGAGGCCGTCGTAGTCCGGCACCTCGAACTTCGGCCGGATGTCGACCTCGGCGGTGAACGCGAACTGGGTTCCGTCCTCCAGCTCGGTCACCTCGACCTCGGGCTGCCCGAGCACGAAGAGCTCGGACTCCTCGACGGCGCGGCCGTACAGCTCGGGAAGCGCGTCGTTGACCGCCTCCTGCAGGACCGCACCCCGGCCGACGTACTTGTCGATCAGCGGGGCGGGGACCTTGCCGGGCCGGAAGCCCTTGATCCGCACCTGCTGCGAGATCTCCTTGTACGCCTTGTCGAGGTTCGGCTTGAGCTCGTCGAACGGAACCTCGACGGTGAGCTTGACCCGGGTGGGGGTCAGCTCCTCGACATCGGTCTTCACTGGGGTAGGTCTCCTTGATCGGGCGCTGTCTCGGCCGCGGCGTTCGACGCGTACTTCTTCCTGCCTGCGAACTTGAAGCCTGCGAGCCATCGGCCTGCACACGCCTACGGGCCCGTTGCCCGGTCCGTCTACGTCGTCCACTCAGCCGGTCAGTCTCTCAGCGGCGCGGGCACGCCGAATACGGCTCCGCGCCTTCGCGCGGCCAAGTCTATGGGGTAGCGGCGCCGTCTGCGCGCATCGGTCGCCCACAAGACCGACGAATCCGCGTCAACGTTCCCGCACAGGCAGTGACATAAGCCATCCGAAGCCCCATACTCGTCCGGGATGAACGGGATAGCTGCGGCCTTCAGTGCCACCGGTCTCTACTACCTCGGGTTCGCCGTCTTCAAGCTGGCGGCGGACCGGATGGCCCCTCTCCGGGGCAACCGCATCCTGCACATGATCTGGACGATCGTGAGCAACTGGATCTTCCTGATCGCGCTCGCGATCGTGCTGACCGGGCTCGGCCTGCAGATCCTCGCGCTCAGCAGGCTTCCGCTGTCCACCGCGGTGCCGATCTTCATGTCCGGCATGGTCCCGCTGCTGCTGATCGCGCTGGTGTTCTTCGGTGAGCGGCTCACCCCGCGCGAGTGGCTGAGCCTGGTGCTGATCGGCGCCGCGATCCTGCTGCTGACCGCCTCGCTCGGCGGAGACGGGCCGATCAGCTCCGCGGACGCGCCGCTGTGGAAGATCGCGGTGGTGGTCGCCCCGGCGGTCGTGGTGCCGGTGCTGATCCTGGTCCTGGGCGACTACCGGCCGGACGGCAGGCACGCCCGCCCGATCACCGGGATCGCCTACGGGCTCAGCTCGGGCTTCCCGGTGGGAACCGCCGAGCTGGCGATCAAGGGCTGGAGCGACCACGCCGACGCGACCAGCCTGCGGATCGCCATGACGCCCTGGCCGTACCTGACGGTGGTCGCCGCGGCGATCGGGTTCGGGATCATGGTCATGGCGTTCCAGCGCTGCCGGGTGTCGATCGTGGCGACCGTGATGACGGTCACCGCCAAGACGTACCTGCTGGCGATGGGCACGTTCATGTACGGGGAGGCGTGGCCGCAGGACACGGCGTACTCCGCGATGCGGCTGGGCGCCCTGACGCTGGGCGCGATCGCGGTCCTGCAGTTCCCCCGGCACAGGCCCGTTCAGGAAGCGCCGGGCGATCCCTCCCGGCAGGACGTCTCCTCCGCGCGGGACCCGTTCGGCGGTTCCGCGCTGGACGGCCCGCCGCCCGGCGGGCCGCTGTACCGCCATAGCGGGCAAGGCGAAGGCGAGATGCCGCAGCCGGGCGAGATGCCGCAGCCGCAGGTGCCGCCGCAGCGTTCCCAGTACGCGAACGACCCGCTCGGCCAGGGCCCGTACAACCGGCAGGGGCCGGCGCCTCGGCCGCCGCGCCGTCCCGTCCGTCCGCAGAGTCCCACGGAGACGGGCTCGGACGGGCGCTGGCGCGGCTTCAGCGACTGACCGGGAACGGGCCGACACCCCGGGCTTCCGCTGGAAGCCCGGGGATCGTTTTTCCCGGGGTCGGCGGGTGCGGGTCAGCGGTCCTTGCCGGGGAGACCCCCGTCGAGACCGGCGCGGCGGAGGGCGTCGGCCATGGCGCCGCCTCCCTTGCCGCCGCCCTGGCCGCCTTCTTGGCCCCCTCGTCCGCCTCCGCGCTGGCCGCCGCGTCCGCCGCCCTGGCCGCCGCCGCCCTGACCGCCGCCCTGGCCGCCGCCTTGGCCCCCGCGTGCGTTCTGGCCGCCGCGTGCGCTCTGGCCGCCGCGGTTCTGGCGGCCGCCGCGGTCGCGCTGCTCGCCGCGCCGGCCCCCACCCTGCTGGTCGCGGCCCTGCTGGTCGCGGTTCTGCTGGCCGCGGCCCTGCCGGTCGGCGCCCGGCTCGTCGTCCAGCCGGAGCGTCAGCGAGATGCGCTTGCGCTGAAGGTCGACCTCCAGGACCTTGACGCGGACGATGTCGCCGGGCTTGGCGACGTCACGCGGATCCGACACGAACTTGTCGGACATCGCGGAGATGTGGACGAGCCCGTCCTGGTGGACGCCGACGTCCACGAAGGCGCCGAACGCGGCGACGTTGGTGACGACGCCCTCAAGGATCATTCCGGGTTCGAGGTCGGCGAGCTTGTCGACGCCCTCCTTGAACGTGGCGGTCTTGAACGCCGGGCGCGGGTCACGGCCGGGCTTCTCCAGTTCGGCGAGGATGTCGTGGACGGTCGGCAGCCCGAAGGCGCTGTCGACGAAGTCCGCGGGCTTCAGCGACCGCAGGGCGGCGGTGTTGCCGATGAGTCCCTTGATGTCGTTGCCCGCCGCGTCCAGCATCCGCCGGACGACCGGGTACGCCTCCGGGTGGACGCTGGAGGCGTCGAGCGGGTCGTCGCCGCCGGGGATGCGCAGGAAGCCCGCGCACTGCTCGAACGCCTTCGGGCCGAGCCGCGGGACGTCCTTCAGCCCGCCCCGGGTCCGGAACGGGCCGTTGGCGTCGCGGTGGGCGACGATGTTCTCGGCGAGGCCCTCCCCGATGCCCGACACGCGGGTCAGCAGCGGCGCGGACGCGGTGTTGACGTCCACGCCGACACCGTTCACGCAGTCCTCGACGACGGCGTCGAGCGAGCGGGACAGCTTCACTTCGGAGATGTCGTGCTGGTACTGGCCGACTCCGATCGACTTCGGGTCGATCTTGACCAGCTCGGCGAGCGGGTCCTGCAGGCGGCGGGCGATCGACACGGCGCCGCGCAGGGAGACGTCCATGCCGGGCAGTTCGCGCCCGGCGTACTCCGACGCCGAGTACACCGACGCGCCGGCCTCCGACACCATGATCTTGGTGAGCTTGAGGTCGGGGTGGCGGGCGATCAGGTCGGCGGCGAGCTTGTCGGTCTCCCGGGACGCGGTGCCGTTGCCGATGGAGACGAGGTCGACCTTGTGCTCGCGGGCGAGGCGGGCGAGCGTCTCGATCGACTCGTCCCACTTCCGGCGAGGCCCTGTTTCACCCCCTTGGCTACGCCCCGCCGCCCCCAGGTGCGGGTAGATGGTGTCGGTGGCGACGGCCTTGCCGGTGGCGTCCACGACGGCGACCTTGACGCCGGTGCGCAGGCCCGGGTCCAGGCCCATCGTCGAGCGGGTCCCGGCGGGAGCGGCGAGCAGCAGGTCGCGCAGGTTCGCGGCGAAAACCCGGACCGCCTCGTCCTCGGCCTCCTGCCGGAGCCGGGTGCGCAGGTCGATTCCGAGGTGGACGAGGACGCGGGTACGCCACGCCCAGCGGACGGCGTCCGAGAGCCACTTGTCGGCCGGGCGGCCCTGGTCGGTGATCTGGAACCGGCGGGCGATCTCGGCCTCGTACGAGCTGCGCGCCCCCGGCTCCTCCGGGGTCTCCTCGGGCTCCAGGTCGAGATCGAGGACCTCTTCCTTCTCGCCGCGGAACAGCGCGAGGACGCGGTGCGAGGGCAGCTTCGCGAACGGCTCGGCGAAGTCGAAGTAGTCGGAGAACTTGGCGCCCGCCTCCTGCTTGCCGTCGCGGACCCGCGAGACCATGCGGCCCCGGTTCCACATGCGTTCGCGCAGGGCGCCGATGAGGTCGGCGTCCTCGGCGAAACGCTCCACGAGGATGGCGCGCGCGCCCTCCAGCGCGGCCGCCGCGTCGGCGACGCCCTTGTCCGCGTCCATGTAGCCGCCCGCGGCGGCCTGCGGGTCGTGGGACGGGTCGCCCAGCAGCAGTTCGGCGAGCGGTTCGAGACCGGCCTCGCGGGCGATCTGCGCCTTGGTGCGCCGCTTCGGCTTGTAGGGGAGGTAGATGTCCTCCAGCCGCGCCTTGGAGTCGGCCTCGACGATCCGGGCCTTGAGCTCGCCGGTGAGCTTGCCCTGCGACTCGATCGACTCCAGGATCGCGGCGCGCCGCTCGTCCAGCTCGCGCAGGTAGCGCAGCCGCTCCTCCAGCGCGCGGAGCTGCGCGTCGTCGAGGGTGCCGGTCGCCTCCTTGCGGTAGCGGGCGATGAACGGGACGGTCGCCCCGCCGTCGAGCAGGTCCACCGCGACCCGCACCTGCCCCTCGCCGACGCCGATCTCCTCGGCGATGCGCTGGGTGATGGGCGGGGCCGCGGGCTGGGTGCCCTCCTGGCCGGTGGACGTCTGGCTGGTGGTCGCTGTCACAGCTTCGATTCGCTTTCTCCCCTGGATGTCAGCGTGCATTGTCCAGGGAACGGGCCTCGTTGTCTTGTCACCGGGTTGAGTTGTCTGGTCACCGGGTTGATTTGTCACCGCTCGATACGGCCGAACACGTGTGGCACGGACGCAGGGTAGGTCTAACTCCCCCGTGGCCGTGGACGAGAGGGGATCTAGCACCACCGAGACTTGGACCGGAACCGACCACAATGGTGGAGTCGGAACCGTCGGACACAGCACCCATCGGACACAGCACCATCGGACAGAGCACCATGGAGGACCAGGTGAGCCCCCAGCGCGTTGTCGAGCTGCTCGGAGAGTACGCGCGGCGTGTCTTCGTCAGCTTCGTCCGTGCGGTCGTCCAGATCGTGCTGGCGTACGCGGTGCACCTCCCGTTGTTCATCCTGGCGGTGCTGTCGATCGTGTTCATCCCGCTGGGCGCCGGGGTCGTGCTGACGCCGGTCGTGTTCCAGGCGATCCGCACGGTCGCCAACCAGCAGCGGGCGTGGGCCGCCGAATGGTCGGGCGTGAAGATCGCCATCCCGTACCGGCCGGAGCCGGCGGGCGGGCTCGGCCCGTTCGGGCGGCTGAAGTGGCTGCTGGCCGACCCGGCGTCGTGGCGCGACCTGCTGTGGACGCTGCTGAACATCCCGATCGCGCTCGTCCTCGGGGTCCTGGCGGCCGGTACGGCGCTGTACGGGCTGGAAGGCGTGCTCGTCGCGCCGTGGATCGCGGCGCTCTGGACCTTCGGCTGGGGCCCGTTCTGGATGATCGAGGACTACGGAGCACTCGGTTACGCCGGCACGCTCGTCCTCGGGGCCGCGATGGTGGCGGCGTCCGTCCGGCTGGGGCCGCTGCTCCTGAAGGCGCACGCGCTGTTCGGCCAGTCGCTGCTCTCGCCGACGCGGGGCGCGCTGACCGAGCGCGTCCAGCGGCTCACCGAGACGCGGTCGGAGACGGTGGACGCCTCCGCGGCCGAGCTGCGCCGCATCGAGCGGGACCTGCACGACGGCGCGCAGGCCCGGCTGGTCGCGCTCAGCATGAACATCGGCCTCGCCGAGGAGATGATGAAGCACGACCCGGAGACCGCGCAGCAGCTGCTCGCCGAGGCCCGCGCCGCCAGCGGGTCGGCGCTGACCGAGCTGCGCGACCTGGTCCGGGGCATCCATCCTCCGGTGCTGGCCGAGCGCGGTCTGGACGGGGCCGTGCAGGCGCTGGCGCTCAGCCTGCCGCTGCCCGTGGACGTCCGGACCGATCTGCCCGGACGCCCGGACGCGCCGGTCGAGTCCGCCGCCTACTTCGCCGTGGCGGAGATGCTCGCCAACGTGGTCAAGCACTCGGGTTCGCGGCGGGCCTGGGTCCAGGTCGAGTACTCCGGCGACCGGCTGCTCATGATCATCGGTGACGATGGGACGGGCGGCGCCGACCCCGCGCGGGGCTCCGGTATGCGCGGGATCGAGCGCAGGCTCGCGGCCTTCGATGGGACGATGGCCGTGACGAGCCCGCCCGGCGGGCCGACCGTCGTGACCATGGAGCTGCCTTGCGCGTTGTCATCGCCGAAGACCTTGCCCTCCTCAGAGACGGGCTGATCCGCCTGCTCAGCGCGTTCGAGTTCGAGGTCGTGGAGGCCGTCGACAACGGCCCGTCCCTGCTCCGGGCGCTGACCACGCACCGTCCGGAGGTCGCGGTGGTGGACGTGCGGCTCCCGCCGACGTTCACCGACGAGGGCCTGAAGGCGGCGCTGGAGGCGAGGCGGGAGATCCCGGGGCTGCCGGTGCTGGTGCTGTCGCAGCACGTGGAGCAGCTGTACGCGCGTGAGCTGCTGTCCGACAGCACGGGCGGGATCGGCTACCTGCTGAAGGACCGGGTGTCGGACGTCCAGGTCTTCGTGGAGGCGGTGCGCCGGGTCGCGGCCGGCGGCACCGCCCTCGACCCGGACGTGGTGTCGCAGCTGCTGACCCGGCACGCCCGCGAGGAGCCGCTGCAGCAGCTGACCCCTCGCGAGCGGGAGGTGCTCACGCTGATGGCCGAGGGCAGGTCGAACGCGGCGATCGCCGGGAAGCTGTTCGTCACCGAGAAGGCGGTCAGCAAGCACACCAACAACATCTTCGGCAAGCTCGGGCTGCCGCAGTCCGAGGACGACAACCGCCGCGTCCTCGCCGTCCTCGCCTACCTCGGCACCTGACGCCCCCGGCCCGGCCTATCGGGCCCAGGGCGGGACGAGGCGTTCGTCTCCCTGCGGGGCGATGTCGCATTTGGTGTCGTCCACGACGGCGTCGGGGTCGTAGGCGAGGCAGCCCGCGTGGGCGGCGACGACGGCGGTGAACCCGGTGCCGGGCGGCGAGGTCATCTGGCGCGGCGTGTCGGCGGGCAGGACGACGGTGTCGCCGGGGCCTGGTTCGAGCTTGTGTCCGTCCAGGTCGATGGTGGCGGTGCCGTCAAGGAACGTCCACACCTGCTCGGTGTCGAAGGCGTGCAGCGGTCCGGTCTTGCCCGGCGCCATGTCGACGCGCCAGACGGCGATGCCCCGCGTGCCGCCCTGGGTGGGCGTCGCGAGCGTGGTCATGGTGCCGTTGGGCGTTTCGGTGCGGCGGCTTTCGGTGTCGCGGATGAGCGTCATGAGCCCCGATCCCCTAAGTTGGACAATGTGGTTGTCCATATAGTCAATGAGGTTGTCTTTCATGTCAAGTGACGGCGACGCACCGGGCTTCGAGCTGCCGCTGCGGCTGTTCCTCGCGTTCCGGGTGATCATCGACGAGCTGCACGCCGAACTGGCCGAACAGGGGCATCCCGACCTGCGGCCGATGCACGGTTTCGTGTTCCAGGCGATCGGCCCGGACGGCATCACGGCCGTGGAACTCGGCCGGCGGCTGGGAGTGTCCAAGCAGGCCGCGGGCAAGATGATCGAATCGCTGGAGCGGAGCGGCTACGTCGAGCGCGCCGCCGACCCGTCCGACGCCCGCCGCAAGATCGTCCGGCTGACGGCGCGGGGCACGGACTCCCTGGACCGCTCCGCGCGGATCTTCGACCGGATCCGGGACGACTGGGTGCGCCGGCTGGGCGCCGACCGCGTCCGGGCGATGGAGCGCGATCTCCGCCAGGTCACGCCCGCCGACCTGTGGCGGCTGGACCTGCCCGGCTGGTTCGGGACGCCGTGAAGATTCTTTCCGGATCGTCCGGCCGTACGTGCGCAGCTAGCCGCTTAGACCACCGTTTCCGGCGTTCGCGGGCCGCCGCGGACCTCTTGAACGCACCGTTCCACCCGGTTACCATCTGGCCAATTCTTAGGAAACTTTCCTAAGAATTGCGCGGGGATTCCTGTTTGCTCGGGGGCCGAACGAACGGAGAATCATGTCAGCACCGGGCGGACGGCGGGCCATACTGCTCGCCGGCGCGACGACCCTGGCGGTGGCCACCGCCCTGCTCACGGCGCCCCCGGCGTCGTCGGCCGGAACGGTCACCGCCACCTGCACCAAGACCCAGGATTGGGGCACGGGCTTCGGCGGCACGTGCACGATCACCAACGGGACGGGCACGTCCCTGAACGGATGGACCATCGAGGCCGACCTCCCGTCCGGGACGACCGTGACGTCGGTATGGGACGCGACCAAGAGCGTCTCAGGCAACCACTACACCTTCACCGACGCCGGCTGGAACGCGACACTGGCCGCCGGTTCCACCGCCAGCTTCGGGTTCAACGGGACGGGACCCGGCTGGTTCAGCGGCTGCACGGTCAACGGCGCGGCCTGCGACGGCTCCGGCGGTCCGGGCGGCCCCGGCGACGACGGCGAGGCCCCCTCCGCCCCGTCCGGCCTCCGCTCCACGGGCAAGACGTCCACGAGCGTCTCGCTGGCGTGGAACGCGGCGACCGACAACGTCGGCGTCACCGGATACGACGTCTACAACGGCGGCACGAAGGCCGCCTCCGTCACCGGCACGAGCGCCACCGTCAGCGGGCTGTCGGCCGGCACCGCCTACACCTTCACCGTCAAGGCGCGCGACGCCGCGGGCAACGCCTCCCCCGCGTCCGGCTCCGTCTCGGTCACCACCGGGGAAGGCGGCCCCGGGAACGCCGGCGGGAAGGTCATCGGGTACTTCGCCGAGTGGGGCGTCTACCAGCGGAACTACCACGTCGAGAACATCGAGACGAGCGGCTCCGCCGGCAAGCTGACCCACATCAACTACGCCTTCGGCAACGTCCAGGGCGGCAAATGCACCATCGGCGACGCCTACGCCGCCACCGACAAGGCCTACACCGCCGACCAGAGCGTCGACGGCGTCGCCGATACCTGGGACCAGCCGCTGCGCGGCAACTTCAACCAGCTCCGCAAGCTGAAGAAGCTGCACCCCGACCTGAAGGTGATCTGGTCGTTCGGCGGCTGGACGTGGTCCGGCGGCTTCGGCCAGGCCGCCCAGAACCCGGCCGCGTTCGCCGAGTCCTGCCACAACCTGGTCGAGGACCCGCGCTGGGCGGACGTGTTCGACGGCATCGACATCGACTGGGAGTACCCGAACGCCTGCGGGCTCACCTGCGACAGCAGCGGCCCGGACGCGCTGAAGAACCTGATGTCGGCGCTGCGGACCAGGTTCGGCTCCGGCGACCTCGTGACGGCCGCGATCACCGCCGACGCCAGCGCCGGCGGCAAGATGGACGCGGCCGACTACGCCGGCGCCGCCCAGTACGCCGACTGGTTCATGCCCATGACCTACGACTACTTCGGCGCGTGGGCGGCCCAGGGCCCGACGGCCCCGCACTCCCCGCTGAGGTCCTACCCCGGCATCCCGCAGGCGGGCTTCAACAGCGCGGAGACCATCGCCAAGCTGAAGTCGAAGGGCATCCCGGCGAGCAAGCTGCTGCTCGGCATCGGCTTCTACGGCCGAGGCTGGACGGGCGTCACCCAGGCCGAGCCGGGCGGCACCGCGACCGGAGCCGCGCCCGGCACCTACGAGGCCGGCATCGAGGACTACAAGGTCCTCAAGGGCCGGTGTCCCGCGACCGGCACCGTCGCCGGAACCGCCTACGCCAAATGCGGCAGCCAGTGGTGGAGCTACGACACGCCGTCCACCATCGGAGGGAAGATGGCCTACGCCCAGGACGAGGGCCTGGCGGGGGCGTTCTTCTGGGAGCTCAGCGGCGACACCGGCAACGGTGAGCTGATCACCGCGATCAGGAACGGTCTCGGCTGAGCCGTTCGCCAGAAGGGGCCCCCATCCCCTTACGGCAGCCGAGACATCGGGCCCCTGACCACCCTGGACACCGGTCAGGGGCCCTTCCAGCGCGGTACCGGCCCGGCCGGAGGCTCCAGTACCGTCGGTGATGATCGTTTCCATCTCGGACGGAGCGGCGGTCACCCGACGGCGTTAGGAGTTGCCTTGCAGGATTGGGCCCTGGGCAGGACGTACCGGAGCGAAGCCGGTGAGGTTCGCTGGGACGTGTACGGGGACGAGCACGCGAACCCGGTCGTCCTTCTGCACGGCACACCGTTCTCGTCCTACGTGTGGCGTGGCGTCGCGCGCGCTCTGGCCACGACCCACCGCGTGTACGTGTGGGATATGCCGGGCTACGGGACCTCCGAGATGAGCGATGGGCAGGATGTCTCGCTCGCCGCGCAGGGTCGCGTCTTCAAGGAACTGCTGGCGCACTGGGGCCTGGACGAGCCGTACGTCGTGGCGCACGACTTCGGGGGCGCCGTGGCTCTCCGGGCGCATCTCCTGCATGGCGCCCGCTACCGTTCCCTCGCACTCGTCGACCCGGTCGCGCTCGCCCCGTGGGGGTCGCCGTTCTTCCGCCTGGTCGGCGCCAACGCGGAGGTGTTCGAGCAGCTCCCGCCCGCTTTGCACGGGGCGCTCGTCCGGGAGTACGTGTCGTCCGCGAGCCACCGGGGCCTGCATCCGGCGGTCCTTGACGCGCTGGTCCGACCGTGGCTGGGAGACGCCGGGCAGCCGGCGTTCTACAGGCAGATCGCGCAGGCGGACCAGCGCTACACCGACGAGATCCAGGGCCGGTACGGCGAGCTGACGCTTCCCGTCCTGATCTGCTGGGGTGACTCGGACACCTGGATCCCCGCCGCCAAGGGGCACGAGCTCGCCGCCCTCATCCCCGCGGCGCGGCTCCGGCTGATCGAGGGCGCCGGGCACCTGGTGCAGGAGGACGCGCCCGCGGAGCTGACCGCCGCGATCACCGGATTCCTCGGATGATCACGGCCGTCCTCTTCGATCTCGACGGCACCCTCCTCGACCATGAGGGGGCGGCGGCCGAGGCGATCACCCGGTCGTTCCCGGACGCGGACCCGGCGTGGCTCGTCCCGCGCTGGACGGAGCTGACCGAGGCGGCCGTCGACCGGTACCTGGCGGGCGAGCTGAGCTTCACCGCGCAGCGCCGCGCCCGGATCGTCCCCCTGGCCCGGGAACTGGGGCTCGGCGACTGGGACGAGGCCCGCGCCGACGCGTGGGTCGCCGGATTCCTGGCGCTCTACCAGGCCGCGTGGCGTCCGTTCCCCGAGGTGGGGCGGGTGCTGGACGCGCTCGCGGGGCGCGGCCTGCGGCTCGGGGTGATCACGAACGGGGACGCGGAGCAGCAGCGCGCGAAGATCGAACGGCTCGGCCTCGCCGATCTGCTCCGCCACGTAGTGACGTCCAGCGAGACGGGATCGGCCAAGCCCGCCGCCGGGATCTTCCGGGCGGCGTGCGCCGGGCTCGGCGTCCCACCGAACGAGGCCGCCTACGTCGGGGACCGGCTCATCACCGACGCGCAGGGCGCCGCCGCCGCGGGACTCACCGGCGTGTGGCTCGACCGCTCCACCGAGCCCGCACCGGACCGGCTGGAGGTTCCGCGCATCACGTCACTGGACGCGCTGCCGCGGCTGCTCGAACCGGATCACAGCACGGAACCCCGGTGACCCGGTAGCGGACGGCGCCGGGGTCACCCCCGGCGCGGCCCGCCTCCGCCCTCGTCACGCGGTCTGCAGACTCGCCTGGATCTCCAGGATGATCTGGACCTTGTCGCTGAGCCCGAGCCCATTGCCGCCCGGCACCTTGGCGGTGTCGCCGACGCCGAACTCCAGCCGGCTGATCTCGCCTGTCGCGGTGAAGCCCGCGCGGGCGCCCTTGAACGGGTCGTCCTCCCGGAACGGGTCGGGGCCGAAACCGCCGACCTCCAGATCGAGCGGGACCTGCCTGGTCATGCCGCGCAGCGTCAGCTCGCCGTCCAGGACGAAGCCGTCCCCGCCGGGACGGACTCCGGTGGAGCGGTACGTCATCGTCGGGTACTTCTCGACGTCCAGGAAGTCGGCGCTCCGGACGTGCTCGTCGCGCTGGGCGATGCCGGTGTCGATCGAGGCCAGGTCGATGGTCGCGGTCACCGACGAGCCGAGGGGATCGTCGCCGGTCACGACCGTCCCCTCGAGCGTCCCGAAGCGCCCGCGGACCCTGCTGACCATCAGGTGCCGGATGGTGAAGCCGACGTTGGTGTGGAGGGGGTCGATGATCCAGGTGCCGGCGATGTATCCGGGGATCTCGACAAGCTCGGCCGTCATCGTGTCTCCTAGGGTTACGCGAAGTAAGGCGGTTCCGATCAGGAACCGTCTCCATGGTGCGGACACCCTCGGAGCCGGCACAAGAAGGCACTTTTTTCTGCCTTGGTCACCTGGAGATAACCATGCAGCACACCACGGGTCAGCACACCACCGGGCAGCACACCGGAAACTGCCGGGCGCGCGAGATCCTCGAACGGGTCGGCGACAAGTGGTCCCTGCAAGTGATCGCGCTGCTCGGCGAGCGCACCAAGCGGTTCACCGAACTCAAGCGCGAGATCGACGGCATCAGCCAGCGGATGCTCACCGTCACCCTGCGCGGCCTGGAGCGCGACGGCATCGTCACCCGCACCGTGTATCCGGTGATGCCGCCACGCGTGGACTACTCCCTCACCCCCTTGGGTGCGACGCTGATGGAGGCAGCCATCACCCTTGTCGCCTGGGCGGAATCCCATCTTCCTGAGATCGACGCCGCCCGCGCCGACTACGACGCCCGCACCGCAGACCCGGCCCCCTTCAAGACCCCCTGAGCTCCACGTCACAAAAGACGCACACATAGTGCTCGTCCTTGACGACGTTGAGCTCTCCGCACTCTGGACAGTGCCGGAAGACGAACGTGGTGGTGAAGCCGTCCGGCCTTTGGATGCGGGCGTGGTCGAGCGCATCGGCTACGGCAGGCCAGGAATCGGGGTCCGGGCAATAGCCGGTGGACTGGTTGCTGACTTCGGTGACGGCCGCGCCTTCGAAAGTGATCTCACCTGCGGCCAGGACATTCCGCCCGCCCGCACAGGCGACGTGTTCACTGCGGCGCGGAGCGATCCGGAGCACGCCTTCGAGATCGACGACGTAGGTGAACGGTTCGTCCTGCGTCATCCGTTCCACGTCCGCCGGGCACGTGATGGCATCACCGACGGCGCCTGGACGCACCTCGTCGAGCAATTGGGCCGGACCCACATAGACGTACACGCGGCCACCGTAACGCGACCCACCTAGAACCTGGACGCACGCGCAGAACGCCCGGCCTTGCACGCCGAGGTACGGCCAGCTCCGGGCGCGCGACCCGCTCACCGACGCGGCCCGCGCGGTCGGCGGCGACGCAACACGCCACCCTTTGATTAGTACAAATCTCCACGTATTGTGTGAAATGGGACAATGAGGGGAGTCGAATGTTGCGCGTGTTCTGTTTCCACACCCTCGGAATCACGGTCGAAGACCTCTACCTGATCGACCCCGACCCCAACCGCGGAGGGCACGAACGCGGCGTCCGCGTCGAATTGCGCCTGCTCGGCGACCCCACCTGGCGCGGCTCCCCCAACGCGTCCCAGCCCGTCATCGTGGACCAGGCCGTCTGGCGGGCCGACTTCCTGGAGTCGGTCGCCGGCGGCCCCGGCTGCAAGGACCGCATGCACCACCACCCGGGCATGCTCGACAACGAGCCCGGCCTGCGCGTCTTCGACCCCGACCTCACCGCCGACCCCATGGGCTGGCTGGAACACCAGCTCTCCAACGTCCTCCCCCACCTGGAGGCGGCCGGCGTCGACACCGAGCCCCACCACACCTCGGCCGAGGCCCTCCACGAAGCGGCCCCCGAGATAGCCGGCACCGTGGCGACCGTCCTCGGCGAAGTCCGCGCCGGCACCCTCGCCACCACACCCCGGAAATAGCCTCGATTCAGATAAGCGTCAACAAAAGACGATCGTCCGGTATGCGACGTTACGCGGGTTCCCTTCGGGGAACGGCCTGCCTCCGACGGATCCGCCACTCATTACTCAGCGAAATGGGGAAGAGCATGCGCAAGTTCCTCGGAGCGGTGGGCCTGGCCGCCCTGGTCGCACTCGGTCCCGCGGCACCCGCGTCCGCCGAGCAACCGGCCAGGCAACCGGCCGTCCAGCAGGTGCAGGCACAGAACGAGGACGGCGGCGGCAGCAAGGCGGGTCTGTGGGGCCTGCTCGGCCTCCTGGGCCTCCTCGGCGCCATGGGCATGAGGAAGTCCAAGCCGAAGGTCGGAACCGCGGAAAGCCGCACCGGCACCGGCCGCCGCGAAGGCCCGGGAATGTGAGAGTGCCGGCCGCCGCCCGAGCGCGCCTCACGGCACCGCCCGAGCGGCGGCCCGGGACTCCCCTGTCGGGCTGGCGGGATTTGAACCCACGACCCCCGGCACCCAAAGCCGGTGCGCTACCAAACTGCGCTACAGCCCGCACACGATGGAGAAGTCTAGACC
>NZ_SMKK01000060.1 GCF_004348425.1 Actinomadura sp. 7K507 | reverse complement strand
CCGCCCGACAACCCGGACACCCCCGGACCTGCGGACGGCCCCCACGAGGGGCCCCGGCGGGCGATCGGCGATGTCGTGCCGGGATCGGAATGCCTATACCGTGGAATGTCGAGCGGGGCTGGAGGACGGTCATGAGCACCGAGGTGCAGCGGCGGCGGCGTAGGACGCCGCGGCGCAGGGGGGCCGCGCCGCACTGGCTCGCGCAGCTGCCCTACCTGATCGTGCTCAGCGGCGTCGGCGCCGGCCTCACGCTCTGCGCCTTCAACTACTTCCGCAAGGGCTCCGGCCTGATCGCGGCCGCGCTGCTCATCGGCGCGCTCGCGCGGCTCCTGCTGCCGGAGTCCCAGCTCGGCCCGCTCGCCGTCCGCAGCAGGTCCATCGACTGCTGGACGCTCGTGATCCTGGGCGAGATGGTCGCGTTCGTGTCGCTCAGCATCCCGCCGATGCACAAGACCGGCCTCCTCCTCGCGGGCGCCTTCGGGGTGCTGATCCTGCTCGTCCTGCTGGCGCGCGGTGTGAAGCTGCTCATCGGCAAACGCCGGGACGGTCCGCCGGGCCGGCACGTCGTCCCAGGTGAAGGCGGCCCCGGACATCCTTAACGGCCGGGTCAGGTCTAGACCTTCCGGGCGCCTCGGCTAGCCTTGCCAGTTGAGCCTTACAAGGACCGAGTCCCTTCAATCCAGGGGTGTACCGGCGGCCCGACACCGCCACCCCCCACCGAGGATGACGAGGGCCTCACCGCTGGCCAGGTGTAGGAAAGGGACAGCCACAGCATGCCCAAGATCAAAGTAGCGGGCCCGGTCGTCGAACTCGACGGCGACGAAATGACGCGGATCATCTGGAAATTCATCAAGGACCAGCTGATCCTGCCTTACCTCGATGTCGATCTGAAGTACTACGACCTGGGAATGGAACACCGTGACGCCACGGACGACCAGGTCACGGTCGACGCCGCGAACGCCATTCGCGAGCACGGCGTCGGCGTCAAGTGCGCGACCATCACCCCCGACGAGGCGCGCGTCGAGGAGTTCGGCCTGAAGAAGATGTGGCGGTCCCCGAACGGGACGATCCGCAACATCCTGGGCGGCGTGGTGTTCCGTGAGCCGATCATCTGCTCCAACATCCCCCGGCTCGTCCCCGGCTGGACCAAGCCGATCATCATCGGCCGCCACGCGCACGGCGACCAGTACAAGGCCACCGACTTCGTGGTTCCGGGCCCCGGCAAGGTGACGATCACCTACACCCCGGCGGACGACTCCGAGCCGATGGAGTTCGAGATCGCCGACTTCCCCGGCGGCGGCGTCGCCATGGGCATGTACAACTACGACGACTCGATCCGCGACTTCGCGCGGGCGACCATGCGGTACGCGCTGGAGCGCGGGATGCCGCTGTACATGTCGACGAAGAACACGATCCTCAAGGCCTACGACGGCCGGTTCAAGGACCTCTTCCAGGAGATCTACGAGGCCGAGTTCAAGGCCGAGTTCGAGTCCAAGGGCCTGGAGTACGAGCACCGCCTCATCGACGACATGGTCGCGGCGGCGCTGAAGTGGGAGGGCGGGTTCGTCTGGGCCGCCAAGAACTACGACGGCGACGTCCAGTCCGACACCCTCGCGCAGGGCTTCGGCTCCCTCGGCCTCATGACCTCCGTCCTCATGACCCCCGACGGCAAGACCGTCGAGGCCGAGGCCGCGCACGGCACGGTGACCCGGCACTACCGGCAGCACCAGCAGGGCAAGCCGACGTCGACCAACCCCATCGCGTCGATCTTCGCCTGGACCCGTGGCCTGGAGCACCGAGGCAAGCTCGACAACCAGCCCGAGGTCAGCGACTTCGCGCGGAAGATCGAGCAGGTCTGCATCGAGACCGTCGAATCCGGCCAGATGACCAAGGACCTGGCCCTCCTGGTCGGCCGCGACACTCCGTTCTTGACGACGCAGGAGTTCCTGGAGGCACTCGACACCAACCTCCAGAAGAAGATCAACGGCTGAACCGAGCCGTGACTTGGAGGCCGTCCCGGTTCGTCCGGGGCGGCCTTCCGCTTGTCCGAGGGAAGATCGTCATGCCGGGTGGTGCACCTGGCGGGAGGCGGGCAGGCGGCGCGCGATAGCCTGAACCAGGCAGATATCTCGACGGCGAGAGACCCACGTGCAGTGTCGGGCGCACGGGCGGGGCTCTCGGGCGGTCGGGTTCGAAGGGAAGGCCGCCTGAGCCCCGTCAGGTCACAGCAGGAGAAGGACGCATGACTCGCACCCCAGTCACCGTTACCGTTACCGGCGCGGCGGGCCAGATCGGCTACGCGCTGCTGTTCCGCATCGCGTCCGGGCACCTCCTCGGCGCGGACGTACCCGTACGCCTGCGGCTGCTGGAGATTCCGCCGGCGGTGAAGGCCGCCGAAGGCACCGCGATGGAACTGGACGACTGCGCGTTCCCGCTGCTGTCCGGCATCGACATCTTCGACGACGCGACCAAGGCGTTCCAGGGCACCAACGTGGCGATGCTCGTCGGGGCACGCCCCCGGACGAAGGGCATGGAGCGCGGCGACCTGCTGGAGGCCAACGGCGGCATCTTCAAGCCGCAGGGCGAGGCGATCAACGCGGGCGCGGCCGACGACGTCAAGGTCCTGGTGGTCGGCAACCCGGCCAACACCAACGCCCTCATCGCCCAGCAGCACGCCCCGGACGTCCCGTCCGAGCGTTTCACCGCGATGACCCGCCTCGACCACAACCGCGCGCTCGCGCAGCTGTCGAAGAAGGCGGGCGTCTCGGTCGCCGACATCCGCAGGCTGGCGATCTGGGGCAACCACTCCGCCACCCAGTACCCGGACATCTTCCACGCCGAGATCGCCGGCAAGAACGCCGCCGAGACGGTGAACGACCAGACCTGGCTGGAGAACGACTTCATCCCGACCGTCGCCAAGCGCGGCGCGGCGATCATCGAAGCCCGCGGCGCGTCCTCGGCGGCGTCGGCCGCGTCCGCCGCGATCGACCACGTCCACACCTGGGTGAACGGCACCGCCGACGGCGACTGGACGTCCATGGCGGTCGTGTCGGACGGCTCGTACGGCGTGCCCGAGGGCCTGATCTCGTCCTTCCCGGTCACCACGAAGAACGGCAAGTGGGAGATCGTCCAGGGCCTGGACGTCAACGACTTCTCCCGCTCCCGCATCGACGGCTCGGTGAACGAGCTGTCCGAGGAGCGCGACGCCGTCCGCAAGCTCGGCCTGATCTGACGAACGACCGCATCGAGCCCCGGTCCCGCACGGCACCGGGGCTCGTTCGCGTCGTGCTTCTCGATCAGGGTTCGCGCGCGAGGCCGCACGCGGCGTCCACTTTGACCATGCCGGAGCCCTCACCCGAAGCGCATCGGCCCGGCCCTCGGGGACGGCTGGCTCAGTTTCGCGCGTGGGGTGCCGCGTGGCTCAGGATGGCCTGGGCTATCCGGTCTGGTAGTTCGGCGACCATGTTGTGGCCGGCGGGTAGTTCGAGGACGCGTAGGTGTGGCCGGTCGGCGGTGAGGGGGAGCAGGTCGCGGCGGATTCCCGCGCGCAGGGCGGGCATCAGGTCGCCTGTGCGGCCGGGCAGGCCGGGCATGTTCTCGGTGGCCAGGACGAACAGGGCGGGGCAGCGGATGCCGGGCACCGCCGCGATGCTGTCCTGGAAGTGCGGGTCGTATCTGATCTGCCGGGCGAGTGCGGCGTCCGGCCGTACGTGGACGCCCGCATCGGTGGTGCGCAGCGACCGCTGGGGGAGCATCGCGATGTGCGCCTCGGGGAGCGGGTGGGCCATCGCGTCGGCCTGGGCGTCGAAGACGGCCTTCAGTTCGGCCAGGAGTTCGGTCAGTTCCTCCTGCGCGATGCCCGCGTAATGCTCGGGTGCGGTCTCGGCCGAGCGCAGGCCGTCGAGGTTGACGATTCCGGGGCCGTCCGGGTGGCGCAGTGCCCACCTGACCGCGACCATGCCGCCGATGGAGTGGCCCACCAGCATGGGAGGGTCCAGGTCGAGATGGTCGATGACCGCCTGTAGGTCGTCCAGGACCGCGTCCCACTCCCACGGGCCGTCGCCGGACAGTCCGTGGCCGCGCAGGTCCATGGCGACGACCCGGTGCTCGCCGGTCAGCAGCGGCGCGACCGCGTCCCAGTGCAGGAGGGTGCCGCCCAGGCCGTGGAGCAGCAGCACCGGGGACCCGGATCCGCCGTGGTCGCGGACCGCCAGCCGGACGGGGCGATCATCGATGGTCATGTCGCGTGGGGACACGGATGTTCTCCTGGGGACGGTTGAGCCGGTCGCGGATCGAGGACGTGGTGACGCCGCCGTCGGGGTGCCTGCCGAGCTTGCCGCGCTTGACCAGGTCGTGGACGCCCTGCCGGGTGATGCCGAGCATCGCCCCGGCGGTGGCGTGCGGGACGGCCGCCGCGGCGGGGTGGCCTGCCGTGCGCACCACGGCGCGTCCCAGTGCGGTACGCCACCAGGAGGCCGGCGGGTCGAAGGGCGCGTCGCCGGGGAACAGCACCCCGATGAGCCGGGCCGCGGTCAGCGTGGCCAGTTCCCGGTCGGCGCCGAGCAGTTGCGCGGCCCAGACTTCGGCCTCCACGCGCAGCCGCGCCCTGATCGGGCCGAGGAGTTCTCCGGACGCCAGAAGGATCTCCAGCGGGTTGAGGACCCGCGTCTCCAGCACTTGGACCAGCTCGTTCACCAGCTCGACGTGATCACCCGTGGTCGTCACTTGACGGATGTTAGCAAGTACTTGCGCTTCAATGTCAAGTAGTGGCTCGCCGGAGGCCTGTACGAGCGGTGCCCGCGGCGTGGCGTCGTCAGGTCGAGTGGCGGCGCCGTTCGAGGGATTCGAGGCCGGCGATCAGTAGGTCGAGACCGAACTCGTACTCGGCGTCCACGCCTTCCGCCTCGGCTGCCTGCTCTTCGCCGACGACGTACCCCCCCGCCGCCATGATCGGGGCGAGGTGGGGGAAGTGGTCGGCGGTGATGACCTCGCGCAGCGCCTCCCCGCCTTGCGGGGTGATGGCGGGCGTGCCTTCTGCGGCGAGGGACTGCTCAAGCTCCACCATGGAGCTGACGTGCTGGGAGATGAGCAGGATGGCGGCGACCTTGTCGCCGTCGGCGAGGTCGAGACCCGCCAATGCCGCGAGGCCCATGTCGGCGGCGCGGACCGAGGCGGGCATCAGGACCGACAGCTGCCCACGGGGGGTCTCCAGCACCCACGGGTGGGCGCGGTAGGCGTCGCGGACCAGTCCCGCCCACGTCCTCAGTGCCTCGCGCCAGTCGTCGGGCAGTTCGACCGTCTCCGTGGAGGTCACCGCGGCGTCCTGCATGAGGCGCACGAGGTCGTCCTTGCTGGAGACGTACCGGTAGAGCGACATGGTGGTGAAGCCCAGCGACTTCGCCACCGCCTGCATGGTCACGGCACCGAGGCCCTCGGTGTCGGCGATCTCGATGGCGGCGGCGACGATCCGCGCATGGGTCAGCCCGCGGGCCGGCCCGCGCTGCGGGGCTTCCTGCATGCCCCAGGCGATCGCGAGGGCTTGCGGTAGGCCGGTCCCGGTCGTGTCTGCCATGTGCTCGATGTTCTCACTCGTGATGGATCCGCGTGGGCGCTTGCTGTGTGTCTCACACACTGTTTATAGCACACACTGTTTATGTCATACTCAGTATATGCGATACACAGACGCGCCTCTGATCGAGCTCGACGGGCTCACCAAGGGCTTCGGGAACAACGAGGTCCTGAAGGGCCTCGACCTGGCCCTCCCGCCGGGCATCCACGCGCTCCTCGGACCCAACGGCGCCGGCAAGACCACGCTGGTCAACATCCTGTCCACGCTGACGCCCTTCGACTCCGGCGCCGCCCGCGTCCTCGGCCTCGACGTCCGCGGGGACAAGAAGAAGATCCAGGGCATGATCTCCCTGACCGGGCAGTACGCCGCCGTCGACGAACGGCTCAGCGGGGTCGAGAACCTCCACATGATGGGACGGCTCTTCGGCCTCTCCCGCCGCGACACCGCCGACCGCACCGCCGACCTGCTCGACCGCTTCGAGCTGACCGCGGCGGCCGGCAAGCGCGTGAGCACCTACTCCGGCGGCATGCGCCGCAAGCTCGACATCGCGGTCAGCCTCATCGCGCGGCCGCGGCTGATCTTCCTCGACGAACCCACCACCGGCCTGGACACCCGCAGCCGCCAGACGCTGTGGGACGAGATCACGGGCCTGGCCCAGACCGGCACCTCGATCTTCCTCACCACCCAGTACCTGGAGGAGGCCGACGTGCTCGCCGACCGGATCCTGGTCCTGAACGACGGGCGCATCGTCGCCGACGGCACCGCCTCCCAGCTCAAGGAGCGCGTGGGCGGCTCGACCATCCAGCTGCACGACGGCCACGGCAACGTCACCGGGGAGATCGCCACCCGGGGCTCGGCCCTGGAGATCTCCCGGCACCTCGCCGCCCTGGCGGCCGAACGACCCGACGTCCAGGTCACGGTCCGCCGTCCCACCCTGGACGAGGTCTTCCTCCAGCTCACCGGAAAGAAGGCAGCATGACCGCCACCTCCACGACCGTGACCGCCGTGCCGTCGCCCGCCCCGGCCGGCGGCGCCGGTTTCCTCGTCGGCCTGCGCGTCTTCACCGTCCGCAGCCTCAAGCACTCCTTCCGCGACGGCGAGTCGCTGCTGATGGCGGTGCTCCTGCCCGTCATGCTCATGCTGATCTTCACCTACGTCCTCGGCGGCGCCATGAACGTCGGCCAGGGCGAGGACGCGGCCGGGGCGCGGGAGGCCTATCTGGCGTTCGTCCTGCCGGCCATCGCCCTGATCGCGGCGGGGTTCGGCGCCTCCTACACCTCCGTCGTGGTCAGCAACGACATGACCACCGGGTTCATGAACCGGCTGCGCACGATGCCGTTCCCCTCCGTGACCGTGCTGCTGGGGCACACCGCGTCGTCGATGGTGCGCAACCTGCTGGCCACCGCCGTGGTCCTCCTCGTGGGCTTCGCGGTCGGTTTCCGCACCGACGCGAACGTCCTGCAGTTCCTCGGCGCGGTCGGGATCATCGCGCTGTGGATCCTGGTGATCACATGCGTCTTCGCCATGCTCGGGATGGTGGCGGGGTCGGCCGAGGCCGCCAACGGCTACGGCTTCATCCTGCTCTTCCTGCCCTACATTTCGAGCGGCTTCGCGCGGGTGGAGACGATGCCCGGCTGGCTGCAGCCCATCGCCCAGCACCAGCCGATGACGCCCATCATCGACAGTTCGCGCGCCTTGCTGAACGGTCAGTCGCCGGGTTCCGAGCTGTGGGTCGGCCTGCTCTGGTGCGCCGGGCTCATCGTCCTGGCCGTCTGGCTGACCGCGGTGATCTTCCCCCGGAAGGTCGCCCGCGCCTGAGCACCGATCGCATCCCGTGTCCGGGAAGGGCATGGAGTGCGGGGCGAGTTCCGGCCCCTGATGTGACCGTTGACACGTCTTCGAATCCGAATTTATTGTGAGGACGACGTCAATTTCAAGTCAGGGAGCGTTCATGTCCAAGTCCGCGGTCATCGTCGACGCCGTCCGCACACCGGGCGGCAGACGCAACGGGTCCCTGGGCGGGTGGCATGCCGCCGACCTGGCCGGAACCGTCCTGCGGGCGCTGGGAGAGCGGAACGGCCTCGACCCCGCCCTCGTCGACGACGTGGTCATGGGGTGCGTCGGCCAGGTGGGTGACCAGAGCGTCAACGTGGGCCGCTCCGCCGTGCTCGCCGCCGGGTGGCCCGAGAGCGTCCCCGCCACCACGATCGACCGGCAGTGCGGCTCCAGCCAGCAGGCCGCCCACTTCGCCGCCCAGGGCGTGATCGCCGGCGCCTACGACATCGTCGTCGCCGCCGGTGTCGAGGTCATGACGCGGACGCCGATGGGCGCGACCGGCGCCGGCGGCGACCCGTTCGGCCCGCTGGCCAAGGCCCGCTACGCCCACGTCGAGACCTACGGCGCCAGGGGACTGGTCCACCAGGGGCTGAGCGCCGAGCTCATCGCCGACCGCTGGGGCCTCACCCGCGAGGAACTCGACGCCTTCGGCCTGCGCAGCCAGCGGTTCGCCGCGGCGGCGCGCGACGCCGGGCGCTTCGACCGCGAACTGCTCCCCGTCGAGGCCCGGACCTGGGACCCCGAAACCGAAGAGGTGACCCGCACCGGGGCCGACCTCACCGCCGACGAGGGGATCCGCGCGTCGACGGCGGAGAAGCTGGCGGCCCTCAAGCCCGCGTTCCGCCCGGACGGGAAGGTGACCGCCGCCAACAGCTCGCAGATCACCGACGGGGCCTCCGCGGTGCTGATCATGTCCGAGGACACCGCCGGGCGGCTCGGCCTGACGCCGCGGGCCCGCTTCCACACGTTCGCCGTCGCGGGCGACGACCCCATCGCCATGCTCACCGCACCGATCCCCGCCACCCGCAAGGTGCTCGACCGCTCCGGTCTGCGCGCCGGCGACATCGACGTCGTCGAGATCAACGAGGCGTTCGCGTCCGTCGTCCTGGCGTGGCAGAAGGAGACCGGCTTCGACATGGAGAAGGTGAACCCGAACGGCGGTGCGATCGCGCTCGGCCACCCGCTCGGCTCCTCGGGCACCCGGCTGATGGCGACGCTGCTCTGCGAGCTCGAGCGCACGGGCGGACGCTACGGGCTGCAGACCATGTGCGAGGGCGGCGGCATGGCCAACGCGACCATCATCGAGCGGCTCTGACGCACCCCGGGGCGGACGCGGCATGACGCCGCCCGTGGAGCTTTCGCGCTCCCGGACGGGCGGTTCCCGGCACGAATGTGACCCTTGACACTCGGGGAGGCGCATGACAAGGTCACGCACATGACGACGACGTCATATTCAGGCGGATTTCAGTACCGAACCCAGGCGTTCGCCGGGGCATCCCGGCACCGAACGGGAGCCGCGCGGGCGGCGGCCTCGCACCAGGAGGAGGACCCCCCACGATGATGACGGGGAAGCAGTACAAGGACTCGCTCAAGGACGGACGGAAGGTCTACTTCGAGGGACGTCTCGTCGAGGACTTCGACACCGAGCCGGCGCTCGCGGTGCCGATGAACGTGGCGGCAGAGGGGTACGACAAGTACTACTCCGCCGAGCCAGGCGCGTACAACCAGGTCATCACCGCACCCCGGAGCGCGGACGAGCTGCGCAACAAGATTCCCGAACTTCTCGAGATGGACCTGCTCCTCAACGTGACGTACCAGTCGATCATGACGCTGATCGTCGCCTCCGCCCGCATCGAGCCGGCCGTCCCGCAGTACATCCCCCGGATCAACGCCTACATCAAGCGCGCACTCGAAGATGACATCCGCATCACCGAATGCATCACCGACGCCAAGGGCAACCGCAGCCAGGCCCCCGCGAAGCAGGACGACCCCGACGCCTACGTCCGCGTCGTCGAACGCCGCCCCGACGGCGTCGTGGTGCGCGGCGCCAAGCTGCACATCAGCGCCGCGGCACTCGGCCACGACCTCATGGTCATGCCCACCAAGACCATGAAGCCCGGCGAGGAGGACTACGCGATCGCCTGCGCGATCCCCGTGAACGCGCCGGGCGTGCACATCACCAACACCACCTACCACCCGAACGGCGGCGACGGCCGGGACTACCCGGTGAGCTCGAAGAAGAGCGTGCCGGACAGCATGTGCATCTTCGACGACGTCTTCGTCCCCGACGAGAACGTGTTCCTCGACGGCCAGGTCGAGCAGGCCGCGGTCTTCGCCCACTCGCTGGGCCTGTGGGAGCGGCTCGGCGGCACGGCCTTCATGGTCGAGCAGGCCGACGAACTCGTCGGCCTCGCCCAGCTGATCGCCGAGGCGAACGGCACCAGCAGGATCGCCCACATCCGCGAGAAGATCGACGAGATGATCATCCACGCCACCCTGCTGCGGGCCGGCCTGGAAGCGGCGCTCGTGCACGCCCACGCGACGCCCGAGGGGTACTACTACCCCGACGACATGTACACCAACGTCACCAAGTACCAGGGCGCGACGCAGTTCAGCCGCATGGTGCGCAATCTCCACGACATCGCCGGAGGCGCGGTGCTGACCGCCCCCTCGATGTCCGACTTCGACAACGAGACGCTCCGTCCCTTCCTCGAGAAGTACATGTCGACCGGGGACGAGGTCGGCGGCGAGTACCGCACCAAGCTCTTCCACGCCATCCGCGACACGACCGCCGACGCCTACGGCGGCTGGCACCAGGTGACCAACATCCAGTCCGGCGGCGGCCTGTTCGCCCAGCGGCTGGTCACCCGGCGGCAGTACGACATGGATCGTGCCAAGCACCTCGCCTACAAGGCCGCGGGCCTGTCCGGCGGATGATCCGCCCCGCTCCCGGAGCAGGCCGTGCTCCGGGAGCGGCCCCCCTTCCCCAGATCACAGACCTCGCCGGCGAGGCGGCCCCGGACGGCCCGTCGCGCCGGCCGGCCGTCCGCGCCCCACAGGGTCCTCAGCGCGGCGAAACACAGGACGGACACGAACCATGACGGGTGCGAGGAGACGCAGGTGACCACCTATCTGGAGTTCGCGGTGCTCGGGCTCGGGCTCGCCGCTGTCTACATCGGGTTGGCGACGGGTCTGCTGCTCGTCTACCGCGCGACCGGGATCATCAACTTCGCCCAGGGCGCGATGGCGATGTGGGGCGCCTACGTCTTCGCCACGCTCGTCGACGACGGGCTGCTGGTCCTGCCCGTGGGCAGCGTCCAGCTCGGCGACGAGGTGGGCATCCTTCCGGCGCTGCTCATCGGGCTGCTCTGCGCGGCGGTCCTCGGAGTCCTCGTGCACTACCTGGTGTTCCGGCCCGTGCGGAACGCGCCGGTCCTCGCCCAGGTCGTGGTCTCCATCGGGCTCATGATCGGCCTCCAGGCGCTGGCGGTGATCCGGTTCGGGCCGAACAACGTGAAGGTCGAGTCGCTGCTCCCGCGCGAGGAGATCGACGTGCTCGGGGCCTCGCTCTCGGTGCGCGAGATGCTGATGGCCGCCATCATGCTCGTCCTCGCCGCCGGCGTCTGGGGCTACCTGCGGTTCACCTACTCCGGTGCCGCGACCCGCGCGGCGTCGGAGAACGAGCGCGGAGCGGTGCTGATGGGCTTCGACCCCAACCGCCTCGCCCTCGTGGCGATGGTCCTGGGCGCCCTGGTCAGCACGATGGGCGTGCTGCTGGCCAGCACGCTGACCGGCCTCAGCCCGGCGAACTACACCGTGATGATCGTGCCGGCGCTCGCGGTGCTGCTGATCGCCCGGCTCGAGTCCATCGCCCTCGTCGCCGTGGGCGGCGTCGTGCTCGGCGTGTTCCAGTCCGAGCTCAGCCTCATCGCCACGAAGAGCTGGTGGCCGGTGTGGGCGAAGTCGGGCCTGGAGCAGGTCGTCCCGTTCGCCGTCATCATGATCATCCTGTTCGTCCTCGGACGGCGCCTGCCGGCGCGGGGATCGCTGCAGTCGGTGCGCCTCCCGGACGTGACGGTGCCCCGCATCCGCCCCGTCCCCACGCTGATCCTGCTGGGGGCGGCGGTCTTCCTGCTCCTCGCCTTCAACGACACCTACCGGTTCGCCCTCACCACCTCGCTGATCATCGCACTGCTCGCGCTCTCCTACGTCCTGATCACCGGATACCTCGGGCAGATCTCGCTGGCGCAGTCGGCGTTCGCCGGTGCCGCGGGATTCGCCCTGGCCAAGCTGACCGGCTACTGGAACATGCCGTTCCCGCTGGCCATCGTGCTCTGCGCGCTCGCGGCGGCGGCCCTCGGCATGGCGGTGGCCATGCCGGCGTTCCGGATCCGCGGCGTCCAGCTCGCGATCGTGACGATCGCGGCGGCGCTGGCGATCGAGCGGTTCGTGTTCGGCAACTACAGCCTGACGCCCCCGTCCGGGAACCCGATCGCCGACCCGGGGCTGCTCGGCATGAGCTTCGCCGTCCGGGAGGGACGCGACCTCGCGCGGGTCGAGTTCTCGCTGATGGTCCTCGCCGTGGTCGCGCTGGTGATCCTGATGTTCATCCGGGTCGCCCGGGGCGACACCGGGCGGGCGTTCCTGGCCGTCAGGGCGAACGAGCGCGCGGCGGCCTCGGCGGGGATCGACGTCCGGCGCACGAAGCTGATGGGCTTCGGCCTGTCGGCGTTCATCGCCGGCGTGGCCGGATGCCTGCTCGGCTACAGCCAGGGCCAGCTGTCCGCCGAGTCGTTCTCGGTGGTCGTGGGGCTGCAGGTCCTCGCCATGGCGTACCTGGGCGGCATCACCTCGTTCGGCGGCGCGATCGTCGCGGGCATGATCGGCCCCTTGGGGCTCGTCTACACGGCCATGCACCAGTGGTTCGAGATGGGCGACTACTACGCGCTGATCAGCGGTTTCGCGCTGATCCTCACCGCCATCATCAACCCGGCGGGCATCGCCGGAAAAACGAGGGAACAGATCGCCTGGGTCCGGGCCAGGACGGCGGGCCGCCCCGGAGCGGGCGACCCCGGGACAACCGAAGTCGCAGCTCCGCCGCCGGCCGGCGGTGTGCGTGAGGAGGTCGGCCGACATGTCTGAACACGTGCAGCCCGAACACGTGCAATCCGAACACGGGCAGCCCGATCACAGGGAGTCCGAACACAGGGAGTCCGAACACAGGGAGTCCGAACACAGGGAGTCCGATCGCGGGCCATCTGAGCGGGCGGAGTCTGATCGTGCGCCGGGACTCGTGGCCCGCGGGCTGACCGTCCGCTACGGGGGCGTCGTCGCCAACGACGACATCGACCTGCGGGTCCGGCCGGGATCGGTGGTCGGTCTCATCGGCCCCAACGGCGCGGGCAAGACGACCCTGGTCGACGCCGTCACCGGCTTCACCCCGGCCGAGGGCGAGATCACCCTGAACGGGCAGAGCCTCACCGGGATGCCGCCGCACAAGCGGAAGGCCGGGGGCCTCGCCCGCACCTGGCAGTCCGCGGAGCTGTTCGGCAACCTCACCGTCGAGGAGAACCTCCTGGTGTCGGCCCGCAAAGTCGGTTTCGCCTCCCTGGTCCGTGACGTCTTCGGCCGGGCGGGCGCGGGACGGTCGGCCGACCGCGCGCTGGAGACGGTCGGGCTGACCGACGCCCGCGGTTCCCTGGCCCGCGACCTGACCCTCGGCCAGCAGAAGCTGGTCGGCGTCGCCCGCGCCCTCGCCGGACGCTGCGACCTGCTTCTCCTGGACGAGCCCGCCGCGGGCCTGGACAGCAACGAGAGCCGCGAGTTCGGGGCGCGGGTCCGGGAGATCGCGAAATCCGGCCCCGGGGTCCTGCTGATCGACCACGACATGTCGCTCGTGCTGAACGTGTGCGACGTCGTCTACGTCATGGAGTTCGGAAAGGTGATCTTCACGGGCACGCCGGCGGAAGCCCGGGTGGACGCGTCCGTGGCCGCCGCATACCTCGGTTCCCCGATGGAGGAAGCAGATGCCTGATCCCGTGCTCAGCGTCCGGAACCTCACGGCCGGGTACAACGGCGTCCAGGCCGTCCGCGACCTCAACTTCGACGTGGGCGCCGGGGAAGTGGTGGCGCTGCTCGGACCGAACGGCGCGGGCAAGACCACCGCGCTGCTCTCGATCGTGGGGCTCGTACCGCTCATGTCCGGTGAGGTGCTCGCCCTGGGTGAGAAGGTCGAGGTCAAGCGCACCCACCGGCTGGCCAGGCGCGGCGTGATGCTCGTGCCCGACGACCGCGGCGTGTTCTTCGGCCTCAGCGTCCGCGAGCACTTCCGGCTGGCGCATCGGAGGCCCGACAGGGAGCGGCAGCGGGAGGTCCTGGACCGGTTCCCCGCGCTCCGCGACATCCAGGGGCGCCGCGCCGGCCTGCTGTCGGGCGGGGAGCAGCAGATGCTCACGATCGCGAAGGCGATCCTCGCCAAGCCGAAGGTGCTCATGATCGACGAGATGAGCCTGGGGCTGGCACCGAAGATCGTCCAGGAGATGCTGCCCTCGATCCGGGATCTGGCCAGGGACGAGGGGATCGGCCTGGTCCTCGTCGAGCAGCACATCGAGCTGGCGCTCTCGGTCGCCGACCGGGGGATCATTCTCAACCACAGCCGGGTCGTGCTGGACGCCTCCGCGAAGTCGCTGCTCGACCGCCGCGAGGACGTCGAGGCGGCGTACTTCGGTGTCGACGAGTACGGCGCCGGCGCCGTGCTGCCCTCCTGAAGGCGATCCGACCATGCCAGATTCGACCGTGCCGGATTCGACGGAACTCGCCTTCGACCGCGACGGGTCGATCGTCGTCGACGGCGTGCCCGTCGCCTGGGAGCGGTGGTCGCGGCCCGGTGCGCCTTCCGTCGTGCTCGTGCACGGGACGTCCGCCCACACGGCGTGGTGGCACCACACCGCGAACTGGCTCGCCGACGCCTACGACGTCGTCGCCGTGGACCTGTCCGGCCACGGCGGCAGCGGCCGCCGGAGCGAGTACGACCTGGACACGTGGTCGCGAGAGGTCCTGGCGGTCGTCGACGAGGTGTGCGGCGGCACGGCGGCCCTCGTGGGGCACAGCATCGGCGGCCTGGTCACCGGCGGCGCGGCGGCGGCCCGGCCGGACGCGGTCCCGGCGCTGGTCCTCGTAGACTGCGTCGTCTCCGAACCGGGGGAGGACGGACGGCCGCCGGCGGTGCGCGGCGACACGGTGTTCCCGACGGTCGAGGACGCACTGGACCGGTACCGCCTGATGCCGCCCCAGCCGGTACCCGACGTGCGGATCCTGACCTACGTCGCCGAACGGTCGGTGCGGCCGGTCAGCGGCGGATGGGCGTGGAAGTCCGACCCGGCGATCTTCGGGGCGCTGGACACCGGCCGGCTGACGGCGTCGCTCGCGGACGTGCGGTGCCCGACGGCGGTGGTGCGCGGCGAGCTGAGCCAGATCGTCCCGCCGGACGCCGCCGAGGTGCTGGCCGGACTGCTCGGCCGCCCCATCGCCCAGTACGACGTCCCGAACGCCTACCACCACGTGATGATCGATCAGGGCGCGCCTTTCGGCCGGTTGCTGAGGCGGGCGCTCGACGAGTTGCTGACGCCCGTCTCCGCGGACCGAGGTAAGGAGTAGAAGTGGACCTGGACGTTTCGTGGCCCATCGGCAGGATCATCACCGAGTCGGCGAGGCGGCACCGCGACGTGCCTTGCTGGATCTCCGGCGACGGGGAGCAGCGCACGTTCGCCGAGGTCAACAGCCGCGTCAACCGGATCTGCGACGCGCTGGCCGGGCGGGGGATCGGCAAGGGCACCCGGATCGCGCTGCTGGACACCGACTCGTTCGCCTACGCCGAGGTTCTGCTGGCCTGTTTCAAGCTGGGGGCGACGTACGTCCCGGTGAACTTCCGGCTGGCGCGGTTCGAGATCGAGAACATCCTCGGCCAGGCGAAGCCCGAGTTCTTCTTCGTGGGAGCGCGCTACCTGGAACTCGCGCGGAAGGTGGTTCCCGGGCTGCCCCGGGAGTGCGCGCTGCTGTCACTGGACGGCTGCCTGGACGACGACGTGGAGTCCCTGGTGGCCTCCGGCCGTGACGTCGAGCCCGATGTCAGGCTCGCCGACGACGACCTCCTCGGAATCATGTTCACCAGCGGCACCACGGGGCTGCCCAAGGGGGTCATGCAGAACCACGCCATGCTCAAGCGGATGCTGAGCCTCGGCTGGGAGATCTTCGCCAAGCCGCATGACGTGCGGTACACGGCGTCCCCGCTGTTCCACATCGCCGGCTGGGCGCTGGTGTTCGAACAGGTGTCGGTCGGGTGCACGTCCCTCATCGAGCCGCAGTTCGACCCCGAGCTGACGGCGAAGGCGATCGCGGACGGGCTGCTGACCGGCTGCTTCCTCGTCCCGACGATGATCCAGGCGGTGCTCGACGCCGACACCGGCCCCACGGGGAGGGAGCGTCTCGACACCATGCTCTACGGCTCGGCCCCGATGCCGCCGAGCCTGCTGAAGCGGGCGCTGGAGCGGTATCCCGACTGCGGTTTCTGGAACATGTTCGGCGCCGGCACCGAGTCCGGGGTCCAGACCCTGCTGCGCCCCGCGGACCACCGGCGGGCGCTGGCGGGGGAGGAGCACCTGCTGTCGTCGGCGGGCCAGCCGGTGCTCTACGTCGACATGCGGATCCTCGACGACGAGGGCAACGAGGTCCCGGCCGGCGTGGTCGGCAACATCGCCGCGCGGACCGAGTGCGTGATGGCCGGATACCTCGACCTGCCCGGCAAGACCCGGGAGGCCCTGCACGACGGGTGGTTCTGGGGCGGCGACCGCGGCTGGGTCGACGAGGAGGGGTTCCTCTTCCTGGGCGGCCGCAGCCGCGACATGATCGTCCGCGGCGGCGAGAACATCTACGTCTCGGAGATCGAGCTCGTGCTCACCGACGTCCCCGAGGTCGCGGACGCGGCGGTGGTCGGCCGGCCCGACGACAAGTGGGGCGAGGTCGTGGTGGCGTTCGTGGAGTTCCGCGACCGGGCCCCGGCGGTCGAGGCGCTGGAGGAGATGTGCCGGTCCCGGCTCGCCGGCTACAAGGTGCCGGTCGAGTATCACGTCCTTCCGGAGCTTCCCCGGAACCCGACGGGCAAGGTCCGCAAGAGCGAACTGCTGGACAGGCTCACTCCGTGAAGGGCGACTAGGGCGGACTCGAACGGAACCGACCAACGAACAGACATCCCATCGCAATTGACAGTGACATCAACGTCTCAGGCTAGGTCAGGTGAGGGCGGCGCCCGCCGCCTCCGGCAGAAGGCTGGTAGCAGGTATGAAGAAGACGATCGCGGTCGCGGGGGCGGTGGCCATGGCCCTCGCCCTGTCCGCATGCGGCGGGGAATCAGAGGCCACGAGCACCGACGGCGGGCTGACCGGGGAGCCGGTCGTCCTCGGCGTCCAGTCGCTCGACACCGGCCCGGTGGCCTACCCGCAGAACACCCACGGCGCCGAAGCCGCGGAGTGGTACATCAACAACAAGCTGGACGGTATCGGCGGCCGGCCGGTCAAGCTCGACATCTGCTCGGGCGACGGCACCCCGGAGGCCGGCGTCAAGTGCGCCAACGACTTCGTCGCCAACGACGTGTCGGTGGTCTTCGACGCCTATGACGGCACGAGCATGGGCGCGATGACGCCGATCCTCAAGTCGGCCGGCATCCCGATCGTGGGCACCCTCGCGGGCCAGGCCGTCGCCGAGGGCGCGGAGTACCCGACGGCCTTCTACTTCTCCGGGCCGCTGGAGACCAGCGCGCTCGGGATGGTGAAGATCCTCAGCCAGCTCGGCAAGAAGAAGGCCTCGCTCGCCGTGACCGACGCGCCGTCCTCGCACGGCTACGTCGACGACCTGGTCAAGCCGATGGGGCAGAAGCTCGGCGTGCACGTCGACGCCGTCTACGCCAAGGTCGACAACATCAACTTCCAGGTGGTGGCGGCCACCGAGATGTCGTCGAAGCCCGACGTGGCCGGCGTCATTGCGCTGCCGGAGGACGGCTGCACCGGGCTGATCCGGGCGCTGCGGCAGTCCGGCTACGACGGTACGGTCTTCGCCGGCTCGTGCTCGCAGTTCATCGACGAGCTGGGCCCGGACGCGGCGGGCGCGATCGTGCAGCCGCGGCTGTGGGTCCCGGCCTCCCGCGACCACGCGCCGGCCGAGGTCCAGAAGCAGCTCGACGAGTTCGCCGAGGCGATGGAGGAGGTCGACTACAAGGACGAGCAGTCGGCGCGGTCGCTGTACTCCTTCGCCGGGCTCATCAACCTGGCCAAGGTGGTCCAGGGCATCGACGGCGAGATCACCAACAAGTCGGTCTCCACGGCGATGCAGCAGGTCAAGGACTTCCAGACCTACCTGGGGCCGAAGGTGACCTGCGACGGTGAGCAGTGGCCCGGCCGCCCCGGCGCGTGCAGCCACGAGGGCATCTTCTTCGAAGTGCAGGAGGACGGCTCGCTCAAGCCCATCAACGAGGGGGGCTACACCGACCTCGAGCCGGCGGCGGTCAGCTGACCCGGCCCGGCCCGGCACGGTTCCGCGGCACCGGCACGGCTCCGCCGGTGTCGCGAATCGTGTCATTAGTGACGTCACCGTCAAATAGTATGGATGGATCAACTAGGGTGAGCACCGCCCATCGAGGCCCCCCGCCTGCGCAACACTCTTCGAATCTTTGATGTGGCAGTCACAAAGGTGAGATGCTCATCGATGCGCGGTGCGGGGCGTCGTACCACTGATCGGGAGTGATGAGACATGTCCAAGACGCGCGGTGGCCGGCTCGGCACCACCACGAGTCCGGAGCAGCAGGAGCGGCGCCAGACCGGCCCGCTGACGGGACGCGGCCATGCGCGCCGCGCCGCCCTCCTCGACGCGGCTCGCCGGGTCTTCGAGGAGAAGGGCTTCCTGGAGACCCGCGTCGCGGACATCGCCGCCGAGGGGAAGGTGGCCCAGGGCACCTTCTACACCTACTTCGACTCCAAGGACGCGATCTTCCAGTCCGTCGCCACCAGGGTGGCCGGCGACATGATCATCGAACTCGGTTCGAGCCGTCCCCAGGCGCCCGCGACCTACGACCGCACCTACGCGGCGATGAAGCGGTTCGTGGACTCCTACCGGCGCAACGCCAAGATCGTCGCGCTCATAGAGCAGGTGGGCACGTTCACCCCCGAGATGAAGCGGATCCGGCTGCAGGTCCGCGAGGCGCACGTCGACCGCATGGCGCGGATCATCGAGCACCACCAGAACGAGGGGCTCTCCGACCCGTCGCTCGATCCCGAGATGACCGCGGAACTGATCGGCTCGATGGTCGACCAGATCTGCCACGTCTGGCTCAACCTCGGCAAGGAGTTCGACGAGAAGGAACTCCTGCACGCCCTGACCACCGTGTGGCTGCGGGGAGCGGGCGTCTACGACTGGCAGCCCGCGAAGCCCGGCTGAGCAGGCCGGTCACCGTCCCGACGCCGGCTCCACAGCCTGGTGCTCCACAGCCTGGTGCTCCGCCTCACCGGCCCGCCCCCGCGCCCAGCCGCACCGCGGCCTCGGGCGGCTCGGAGCGGAGCCTCCGCTTGAGGATCTTGCCGCTGGCGTTGAGCGGCATCTCCGGGACCACGATGAACTCGGCGGGGACCTTGTAGGCGGCCAGCCGCTCGCGGCAGCGGCGGTGCAGGGCCTCCAGATCGACCTCGCGCTCGGCCGTGAGGTAGGCGATCACGACCTCGCCCCAGTGCTCGTCCGGCCGGCCGACGACGGCGGCCTGCGCGACGCCGGGATGCTCCGAGAGCACCGTCTCGATCTCGATGGGGTAGATGTTCTCGCCACCGCGGATGATCATGTCCTTGCTGCGTCCGGCGAGGTAGAGGTAGCCCTCCGCGTCCATCCGGGCCAGGTCGCCGCCCCAGAACCAGCCGTCGCGGATGGCCCGCGCGGTCTCGCCCGGCATCTCCAGGTAGCCGTTCATCACCGCGTCCGACCGGGTGATGATCTCGCCCGTCTCCCCGCGCGGCACGTCGTCGCCGTTCTCGTCGACGATGCGGAGCTCCACCCCGAAGGCGGGCTTGCCGATCGAGCCGAGCAGGTGCGTGTCGCCCGCCATCGCGCGCCGGTGGTCCGCGGAGCCGAGGACGGTCTGCAGCCCGCCTTCCGTCGCCGCCCCGAAGGCGTTGATCAGGTCGCAGCCGAAGGTCTCGATGGCCTGGCGCAGCAGCCTGGGCGAGATGGGGGCGCCGCCGTAGATGATGGAGCGCAGACCGGGGTAGGCGCCCGCGGCGGCCTCGGGCCGCTCCAGCACCGAACTGATCATCGTCGGGACGAGGAACACGCCGGTCAGCCGCCCCGACTTCATCCAGCGCAGCACCTCGCCGGGGTCGAACTGCGGCAGGACCAGGGTCGGGAACCCGCGCCACACGTGCATGAGGATCATGCCCTGCCCGGCGATGTGGAAGGTCGGCGACGCGGTGTAGCGGAACTCGTCCGGCAGGATCTCGTAGTCGATCGACATGTTCACGATGAGCGACTTGATCATCCGCTGCGACTGCAGGACGCCCTTCGGCAGCCCCGTCGTCCCCGAGGTGAAGGCCAGGCCGATGACGTCCTCGTCCCGCACGTCGACATCGGGCTCCACGTCCTCGCCGGTCGCGAGGAGCGCCTCGTACCCCTCGGGGCCGTCGTCCTGGTCGAAGTCCACCAGGATGTCCAGTCCCTCGATCCGCGGCAGCAGGGCACGCGCGGTTTCGAGGTAGCGGCTCGTGACGAAGAGCATCGACGGCCCGGCCCACCGCAGCAGCGTCAGCAGTTCGGAGTCCGCGAGGCGGTTGTTGAGGGGGACGTAGACCGCTCCGAGCTTCATGCAGGCCAGCAGCAGCTCGATGTATCCGCCGCAGTCGGTGGCGACGATCGCGACCTTGTCGCCCTTCGAGACGCCGCGCCGGGCCATGGCGTCCGCGAGCCGGTTCACGCGCGCGTTGGTCTCGGCGAAGGTCTGCTCGGTGCCGTCGGCGAAGACGAGGCAGGGAACGTCCGGGTGGCGCTGCGAGCTGAGGCGGAGGTAGTCGCCGACGCGGATCCTGGCGTGCATGGCCGCTCCTGCATTGCGGGGGTGAGGTCGATCTCTGTCACACACATGACGTGGAAATCACCTTGTGTCTAATCGATCGCCGTGGCGGTGTCAATGCTCTTCGCGGCGGGCTCTGCCGCCGGTATCGGGCTGAGGACGCGATCCGGCCCAAACCGTTGACATGGTTCATCCGGGCCGGGTAGACAGGGCGATATTGACATCAGGGTCAACCACTGGAGGGCGAGCCGCGCCTGCACGTCGAGGCCTCAATATGACAGTGACATCATGTTTGGTTGAGAGAATGGACCCATGACAAGCATCGACGAGGCGGCACCCGTGGTCCCGCCGTTCTCCGTGTCGCAAGACGGGGCCGTGGCCACCCTCACGATCTCCAACCCGCGGCGCAGGAACTCGATCGGCCAGGCGGCCTGGACGGCCCTCCGGGACGCCGTCTCGGACGTGGCGGACAGCGATGCCCGGGTGCTGGTCGTCACCGGCGAAGGGGACGACTTCTGCGCCGGCGCCGACCTGTCCACGCCAGGGGAGCGGCACGCGCTCATCGGCATGCACGAGGTCAACCAGGCATGCCTCGCCCTCCACCGGACGCGGATGCCGGTCATCTGCCGCGTCGACGGATACGCCGTGGGGGCGGGGATGAACCTGGCCCTGGCCGGCGACTTCGTCATCGCCAGCGACCGGGCCCGCTTCGCCCAGATCTTCGTCAAGCGCGGGCTCTCCGTGGACTTCGGCGGCTCGTGGCTGCTGCCGCGGCTGGTCGGGCTGCACCGCGCCAAGGAGATGGTGCTGCTCGGAGACATGATCGACGCCCGCACCCTGCACGGCCTCGGGATCGTGCGGCAGGTGGTCCCGCCGGAGGAGCTCGACGGCGCGGTGACCGCTCTCGCCGAGCAGCTCGTCGACGGACCTCCGGTGGCGCTCGCACAGTCCAAGCGCCTGCTCAACGACGCGTTCGAGAGCAGCTTCGAGGGCGCGCTGGAGGCCGAGGCCCGCGCCCAGGCGGTGAACCTCGCGATGGAGGACGCCGAGGAGGCGGGCCGGGCCTTCTTCGAGAAGCGTCCCCCCGTGTTCCGCGGGCGCTGACCCGCGCCCGTGCCCGTACACCCGTGCCCGCACATCCGCGCCCGTACATCCGCGACGACAGGAGTGACCAGATGAGGATCGAAGGCACGTCGGCGGTGGTCTCGGGCGGGGCCTCCGGGCTCGGGCTGGCGACCGCCCGCAGGCTGCTGGAGCACGGCGGCTCCGTCGTCCTGCTCGACCTGCCGTCCTCGGCGGGCGAGAAGGCGGCCGCGGAACTCGGCGGCCGGGCCGCCTTCGTCGCCGGGGACGTCCGCTCGGAGGAGGACGTGGCATCGGCCGTGGACGCCGCCTCGGATCTCGGCCCGCTCCGCATCGCGGTCAGCTGCGCGGGCTCGGGGAGAGCGGGCAGGACGGTCGGGCGCGACGGGCCCGCGCCCCTCGACGGGTTCGCATGGACCGTGGAGGTGAACCTCGTCGGAACCTTCAACCTGATCCGCCTCGCCGCGGCCCGCATGGCCGAGCTGGAGCCCGTCGCCGGGGAGCGCGGGGTCGCCGTCGCGACCGCCTCGGTCGCCGCCTACGAGGGGCAGATCGGCCAGGCGGCCTACTCCGCCTCGAAGGGCGGCGTCGTGGGGATGACGCTGCCGATCGCGCGGGATCTCGCGTCGCTGCAGATCCGGATGATGACGATCGCGCCGGGCATCTTCGAGACCCCCATGCTGGGGGCGCTCAGCGACGAGGTGCGCGAGTCCCTGGGACGGCAGGTGCCGCACCCGTCCCGTCTCGGCGCCCCCGACGAGTACGCGGCCACGGTCCAGCACATCGTCGAGAACCCGATGCTCAACGGCGAGACGATCCGGCTGGACGGCGCCATCCGCATGAGCCCGCGCTGAGCGGGCTCGTCACAGGGAGGTACGCATGGAGTTCTCCTGGACGCCGGAGCACGGCGACCTGCGCGCCGCGGTGCGCGGTGTGCTGACGGCCAAGGCGCCGCTGTCGCGGGCCCGGGAACTGGCCGAGGCCGGTGAGCGCCACGATCCCGAGATGTGGGAGACCCTCGCGGCCCAGCTGGGGCTGCAGGGGCTGGGGCTTCCCGAGGAGCACGGCGGCAGCGGCGGCTCGCTCGTGGACCTGGCCATCGTCATGGAGGAGATGGGCGCCGTGCTGTTCGGCGGGCCGTTCCTGCCCACGGCGGTGCTCGCGGCGAACGTCCTCGCCGCCCTGCCGAGGGACCCGGTCGCGGGTGAACTGCTGCCACCCCTGGCCGAGGGCGAGCTGACGGCGACCGTCGCCGTCGTCGAGGCGGACGGACGGTGGGCGCCGGAGTCCGTGCGGAGCTCCGCACGGCGCGGCACGGGCGGCCCCGTCCTGGACGGGGACAAGGAACTCGTCCTCGACGGCGCCGACGCCGAGGTGATCCTCGTGCTCGCGCAGTCGGAGGCCGGCGCGACCTGGTATGCCGTCGAGGGAGCGGCCGCGGGCCTCACCCGCGTGCCGCGCCAGGTGCTCGACGGCACCCGGCCCGCGGCCCGCCTGGAGATGCGTGGAACGCCGGCACGCCGGATCGGGGAGCGGGGCGGGGGCTGGGCGGTCGCCGAGCGGATGCGGCGGACCGCCGCGATCCTGCTCGCGGCCGAGCAGGCCGGTGCCGCCGGCGAGCTGGTCCGCCGCACGGCCGAGTACGCCAAGACGCGCCGGCAGTTCGGCCGTCCCGTCGGCGGCTTCCAGGGCGTGAAGCACCGGCTCGCCGACATGGCGGTGCGCCACGAGATGGCGCGGTCCGCCGCGTTCTGGGCGGCCTGGCAGGAACCGGGCTCATCCGGCCAGGACTTCGGGTCGCTCGTCGCCCGCTCCTACTGCGGCGGCGCCTTCCTGCAGACGGCCAAGGACGCGATCCAGCTGCACGGCGGGATCGGGTTCACCTGGGAGCACGACGCGCACCTCTTCCTCCGGCGGGCCCGCCTCGACGCCACCCTGCTCGGCGGGGAGGCCGAGGCCCGTTCCGCGCTCCTGCCCCACGTCCTCACCGATCTCACCGATCCGTCCCCGGAGCCGCAAGGAGCGACCCGATGACCGAGCCGTCCCGGTTGACCGAGCCGGCCCCGTTGATCGAGCTGGCGGAGGACGCCACCGAGGTCCAGGCCTTCGAGGCCGCGGACGCCTGGCTGCGCGCGAACCTCCCCGGCGACGTCCTGAAGGCCGCGCTGGACGCGGACTGGGACGCCGTCGGCGCGTTCCTGGACGATCCCCAGCGGGGACCGGCCTGGTACGCGGCGCTGGGCGACGCGGGCCTGTCGACGCCGACGTGGCCGAGGGAGTGCGGCGGGCTGGGCCTGTCCGCGCGTGCGGCGGGCGCCGTCGCCGACGCCGTCCTGCGGTACCGGGTCGACCGGGGAATGATCGACTTCGTCGGGCTGGCCCTGGCCGGGCCGACGATCATCTTCCACGGGACGCCGAGGCAGCGGGAACGGTACCTGCGCCCGCTGGCCCGCGGCGAGCACCGCTGGTGCCAGCTGTTCAGCGAGCCCGGCGCCGGCTCCGACCTCGCCGGCCTGTCGACGCGGGCCGAGCGGCAGGACGACGGCACCTGGGTGGTCAACGGGCAGAAGGTGTGGAGCTCGTTCGCCCACATCGCCGACTACGGCCTGCTCATGGCCCGCACCGACCCCGCGCTGCCCAAGCACCGGGGCATCGGCTACTTCCTCCTCGACATGCGCACGCCCGGGGTCGACGCCCGGCCGCTGAAGCAGATGACGGGGGACGCCGAGTTCAACGAGGTCTTCCTCACCGACGTGCGGCTGCCCGCCGACGCCCTCCTCGGCGAGGTGAACGGGGGCTGGACGGTGGCGATCACGACGCTGATGCAGGAGCGCAACGGGCTGACCGGGCTGCCCGCCGTCGGGGAGGGCCGCGCCGACGTGCTGCTCCGCCGGGCCCGGGACAACGGCACGCTCGCCGAGCCGGTCCTGCGCGACGACCTGCTCCGCTTCCTGGTCGAGGAACGGGTCCTGCAGATGACCACCGTCCGGGCCCATGCCGAGTCCGGCCGGAAGGCGGCCGGGGCGGAGGGATCGATCCGCAAGCTCGTCAACGCCCGGCTGGAGGAGAAGGCGGGGGCGCTGGCGGCCGAGGTGGAACCGCTGGCCGCGCTCGCCTGGGAACAAGGGAGACAGAACTCCGCGGCCTCCTACGAGTTCCTGGTGATGAAGCAGGCGAGCATCGCCGGGGGGACGCCGGAGATCCAGCGCAACATCATCGCCGAGCGGGTCCTGGGGCTGCCGAAGGATCCCGACCCGGACAAGAATGTCCCGTTCAACGAGCGGCAGCGCGGCTGAGCCCGTCTCCGCGTCGCCCGCCCCTTCCTTCCGAGCATCCAGGAGCCCCCATGACCACGCCCCGGGAACCCGGCCCGCAGGCCGGTGAAACGTCCACGCTGGAGCTGAGCACCCCCGAGCCGGGCATCGCCCTGCTCACCCTGTCCCGTCCCGAGCGGCTCAACGCGCTCTCGCCGGAGCTGCTCGCCGAGCTTCACCGGACCCTCGACGCGCTGGCCGCCGACCCCGGATGCAGGGTCGTCGTCCTCACCGGAGCGGGACGCGGGTTCTGCGCCGGCCTGGACCTGACGTCCTATGACCTCGGAACCCAGAACACTCGCGAGCAGCAGGACTCGCCCCAGGAGCGCCTCCGGCTCCAGAAGCACATCGCCGCGCTCGTGCCGAAGCTGCGGGCGATGCCGCAGCCCGTGGTCGCGGCCGTCAACGGGCCGGCGGCGGGCGGCGGGCTGGCGCTCGCGCTGGCCTCGGACGTCCGGATCGCCGGGACGTCGGCACGCTTCAACGTCGCGTTCGTGCGGATCGGCCTGTCCGGATGCGACATCGGCGTGAGCTGGATGCTGCCGAGGCTGGTGGGGGCGTCCCGGGCGTTCGAGCTGATGCTGACCGGCCGCCTCATCGACGCCGCCGAGGCCGACCGCATCGGGCTGGTGACGCGGGTCGTCCCGGACGGGGAACTGCTCGGTTCGGCGCTGGAGACCGCGCGGGCCATCTGCGCCAACAGCCCGATGGGGGTGCGCATGACCAAGGAGGTCATGTGGAGCCAGCTGGAGATCGGAAGCCTTCAGGCGGGCATCGACCTGGAGAACCGCACCCAGATCCTGACCACCTACACCCGGGACCACGACGAGGCCGCCGCGGCGTTCCGGGACCGCCGGGCCCCCGACTTCCACGACCGCTGACCGGCATGCCGACCACCAGCATGCCCACAGACGACCCGAGGAGTCCGGAGTGACCACGACCGCCGCCCTCGACGCTGCGCGAGCCGTCCTTGAGCGAACCCCGCCGGCGTCGACCCCGCAGCGGGAGTTCCTCGAAGCCTGCTTCGACGCGGGCCTCGCATGGGTCCAGTTCCCCGAGGGGCTCGGCGGGCTCGGTGCCGAACCGGGCGTCCAGGCCGCGGTCGACGCCGTCCTCCAGAGCGCCGGTGGGCCGGTGCCGTTCGACCTCAACCCCATGGGCTACGGCATGGCGGGCCCGACGGTGATGGCCCACGGGAGCCGGGAGCTGAAGGAGCGTCTCCTCCGGCCGCTCTACGTCTGCGACGAGATCTGGTGCCAGCTCTTCTCCGAGCCCGGCGCCGGTTCGGATCTCGCGGGCCTGGCGACCCGGGCGGTCCGGGACGGCGGCGAGTGGGTCGTCAACGGGCAGAAGGTGTGGACGAGCAACGCCCACAAGGCGAGATGGGCGCTGCTGCTCGCCCGCACCGACCCCGACCAGCCCAAGCACAAGGGGCTGACCTACTTCGTCCTGGACATGAGGGACCCCGGCGTCGAGGTGCGGCCGCTGCGGCAGATGACCGGCGAGGCCGAGTTCAACGAGGTCCACCTGCGCGGCGCCCGCATCCCCGACTCCCACCGGCTCGGCGCCGTCGGTGAGGGGTGGCGGGTCGCCATGACCACCCTGATGAACGAGCGCAACGCCATCGGCGGCGGCTCCAGCGTCCGCGGCAGCGGCTCGATCGGCTCGGCCCTGCGGCTGTGGCGGGAAAGGAGGGACCTGCGGACCCCCGTGCTGCGCGCCCGGCTGCTGGAACTCTTCGTCCGCGCGGACGCGGCACGCCTGACCGGCGACCGGCAGCGGGTGGAGCAGGGAGACCGCCCAGCGGGTGCGGAGGGCTCGATCGGGAAGCTCACCGGCGCCGAGCTGAACCAGGACGTCTACGAGTTCTGCATGGACATGCTCGGCCCCGATGCGGCGCTCTACAGCGGCTACAACGCGCCGCCCGCCGGCGGCGACGGCGAGGATCTCCCGCGCAAGTTCCTGCGCTCGCGCGCCAACACCATCGAGGGCGGCACCTCCGAGGTGCTGCGCAACGTCATCGGCGAGCGGCTGCTGGGCCTGCCGGGCGACCTCCGCGCCGACACCGGCAAGCCGTGGCGCGAGGTCCCCCGTGGTTGAGAAGGCGGGCGCGGTTGAGAGGGCGGGCGCGGCTGACAGGACGGGCGTGGTTGACCGGGCGGGCTTCGGGCCATGTGAAAGGGATCTGTGATGGAGTTCGAGTTCACCGAGGAGCAGCGGGCGCTGCGCGACCTGGCGCGGTCCGTGGCGGACCGGACCTGGACCGACGAAGCGGTCCGTGCCCAACTGGAGACCCCCACGGGATTCGACCGCGAGGTATGGCGCACCTTGGGCCGGGACCTCGGCGTGCTGGGGCTCGCCCTGCCCACCGAGGCCGGTGAGGCCGTCGGCGGAGTGGTGGACCTCGCCATCGTCGCCGAGGAACTCGGACGCGTCCTCGCCGGGGTGCCGCTGCTCGGCTGCGTCGCGCTGGCCGGGACGGCGCTGGCGCGATCGGGAGACCCCGAGGGCGCCCGCATCGTGTCCAGGATCGTCTCGGGTGAGACCGTCGTGAGCCTGGTGGCCACGGGCGCGCGGGGAGTGTGGGCGCCGGCGCGGACCGGCATCGTCGCCGAGGGGCGGGACGCCCCCGTGCTGCGCGGTGCCGCCTCGCACGTCCTCGACGCCGTCGCCGCCGACACGTTCGCCGTGGTGGCCGAGGCGGACGGTGGGCCCTCGCTCTTCCTCGTCGAGGCCGGGGCGCGGAACCTCTCCGTGGAGCCGCTGAGCGCCCTTGACCAGACCCGCCGCCTCGGCCGGGTCCGGTTCGACGGCACTCCCGCCCGGCCCCTGGGGGACCCTGGCGCGGCGCTGGCCGCCGTGTCGGCGGCCCGGGACGTCGGCGCGGTCGTCCTCGCGGCCGAAGCCGTCGGCGCCAGTGCCCGGCTGCTGGCGATGAGCGTCGAGTACGCCGGCACGCGACTCCAGTTCGGCCGGGCGATCGGCTCCTTCCAGGGCGTCAAGCACAGGTGCGCGGACATGCACATCGCGGTGGAGCAGTCCCGGTCGGCGGCCTATCACGCGGCTTGGACACTGGACGATCCGAGCCTCGACGACCCGCGGATCGCCGTCGACCTGGCCACCGCCGAGACGGCGGCCGACTACCAGGCGGTGGCCAAGAACACCGTCCAGGTGCACGGCGGTATCGGCTTCACCTGGGAACATCCCGCGCACCTCTACTACAAGCGCGCCGTGAGCGACGCCTCGCTGCTCGGCGGCCGCGCCGCCGCGTCCGAACGGCTGGCCGCGTCGGTCCTCGACGCCGCCTCCTGACCGACGCCGCGTCCTGACCCCCCGTCATCCACGAATCCGTCATCCACGAATCCGTCATCCACCAACCCGTCCACGAATCCCGTCCACAAGCAGGGAGCACCATGACAACCGACCCCCAGGACGCCGCGGAGGTCCGCGTCGAGGACGACGGCGGCGTCCTCGTCATCACCATCGACCGCCCGCAGGCCCGCAACGCCGTCAACGAGAACGTCGCGCACGCCATCGCCAAGGCCGTCGACCGGCTCGACTCGGACCCCGCACTCCAGGTCGGCGTCATCACCGGCGCGGGCGGGACCTTCTGCGCGGGGATGGACCTCAAGGCGTTCGTCCGGGGCGAGCACCCCGTCGTGGAGGGACGCGGCTTCGCCGGGTTCGTGCAGCGCCGCCCGCGCAAGCCCCTGATCGCCGCGGTCGAGGGGTACGCGCTCGCGGGAGGGTTCGAGATCGTGCTCGCCTGCGACCTCGTCGTCGCCTCCCGCGGCGCGTCGTTCGGCATCCCCGAGGTGAAGCGGAGCCTCGTCGCCGCCGGGGGCGGACTGCTCCGCCTCCAGCACCGCATCCCATACCACATCGCGATGGAGCTGGCCCTGCTCGGCAACCATGCCGGGGCGGAGCGGATGAGCGAGCTGGGGTTGGTCAACCGCCTCGTGGACGACGGCGCCGCGCTCGGCACCGCCCTCGGCCTGGCCCGCGAGATCGCTGCCAACGGCCCGCTGGCGGTCGCCGCGAGCAAGCGGATCATCGAGGAGTCGGCGGACTGGACCGAGGAGGAGGCCTGGACCGAGCAGGACAGGATCGCCCGGCCCGTGTCCCGGTCGAGGGACGCCCGCGAGGGGGCCACGGCCTTCGCCGAGAAGCGGCCGCCGGTGTGGCAGGGCCGCTGATGAGCGACGTCCTCCTTCTCGACCGCGCCGACGGGGTCGCGACCGTGACCCTCGACCGCCCCGAGGCGCGCAACGCCCTCAGCGCGGAACTCATCACCGCCCTGCGCGAGACCATGCGCTCCCTTGAGGACGACGCCGGCGTCCACGCCATCGTCCTCACCGGCTCCGACCCCGCCTTCTGCGCCGGCCTGGACCTCAAGCAGCTCGGCAGCTCGGGGGAGAACCTGCGGCTCGGCCGGGACGAGGACGAGAAGCCCTCGCCCTACCCCTGGCCGGTGACGTCGAAGCCGGTGATCGGTGCCGTCAACGGCGTCGCCGTCACCGGCGGGCTGGAGCTCGCGCTCAACTGCGACATCCTCATCGCCTCGGAACGGGCCCGGTTCGCCGACACCCACGCCCGGGTCGGTGTCCTGCCGGGGTGGGGGCTGTCCGTCCTGCTGCCGCAGCTGGTCGGCCACGGGATGGCCCGCCGCATGAGCCTGACCGGCGACTTCCTCGGCGCCGGTGAGGCCCTCCGCGCCGGTCTCGTCACGGAGGTCGTCCCCCACGAGGAGCTTCTGCCGACGGCCCACCGGGTCGCCCGGACGATCGCCGCCAACGACCACGACGCCGTGCGGACCCTCCTCGACTCCTACCGGCGCATCGAGCTGACCCAGACCGCACCCGGCTACGACATCGAGGCCCGGACGTCGCGCGACTGGCTGGCCCGCGGTTTCGAGCCCGCCTCCGTCGAACGGCGCCGTGCGGCGATCGTCGCCCGGGGCCGCTCGCAGACCGATTCCTGACGCGCATTCCCGACGCGCACCCCCAGAGCGAGAGGAGCACCGGCACATGCTCACCGGTGACCAGTACAAGGCCAGTCTCGACGACGGCCGCAGCACCTACTTCGAGGGCGAGAAGGTCACCGACCTCCCCGGCCACCCGGTCCTCGGCACCGTGGTCCAGAACGTCGCGGACGGCTACGACTGGCTGGCGCTCAAGGCGGTCGACGGCGTCAGTCCCGTCAGCGGCATCCCGACGACGGCGGACGAGCTCCGCGAGAAGGTCGAGCTCGTCCACACCGCGGGGATGATGGCGCACGTCAACTACACCTCGCTGATGACGCTGGCGACGGCGGCGGGGCGGCTGGCCGAGTCCGGCCCGCAGTACGTCGAGCGCATCCAGGCCTTCGTGGCCGACGCCCAGGAACGCGACATCCGCGTCACGCAGTGCATCACCGACGCGAAGGGCGACCGCTCGCTCTCGCCGGTCCGCCAGGACGACCCCGACGCCTACGTCCGGGTGGTCGACCGGACTCCCGAAGGCGTCGTGATCCGGGGCGCCAAGCTGCACATCACCGCGGCGTCGTTCGGGCACGAGCTGATGACGATCCCGACCAAGTCGATGAAACCGGGGGAGGAGGACTACGCGTTCGCGGCGGTGATCCCCGTCGACGCCCCCGGAGTGAAGATCATCAACACCACCTACGCGCCGCGGCACGCCGACCTGCGGTCGTTCCCGGCGTCGGGCAAGGAGCACTTCCCGGAGGGGTTCGTCATCTTCGACGACGTGTTCGTCCCCGCCGAGCGCGTCTTCCTCGACGGGGAGACGGAGAGCGCCGCCGTCTTCGCCCACTCCCTCGGGCTGTGGGAGCGGCTCGGCGGCCTCAGCTCCATGGCCGACGGCGCCGACGTGCTGGTCGGTCTCGCGCAGCTGATCGCCGAGGCGAACGGCCTGCAGCGGGTCGGCCACGTCCGGGAGAAGATCTCGGAGATGATCATTCATGCGACCGTCGTGCGGGCCTGCCTGGAGGCCGCGCTGACCCACGCGGAGACGGGCGTGTTCGGCGCAGTCTTCCCCAACGAGCTGTTCACCAACGCCGGCAAGTACACCGGGGCGACGGAGTACAACACGATGGTGCGGCACCTGCACGACATCGCCGGCGCGGCGGTCGTCACCGCCCCGTCCATCGCGGACCTGGAGAACCCCGAGGTGGGGCCGCTGGCGCGCAAGTACATGTCGACCAGCTCCGACGTCGACGGCGAGTACCGCACCCGCCTCTTCCACGCCATCCGCGACCTGACCGCCGACTCCTACGGCGGATGGCGCCAGGTCACCAACGTCCAGGCGGGCGGCGGCCTGTACGCGCAGCGCATCGTCACCCGCAAGCACTACGACCTCGACGCCGCGAGGCAGGCCGCCCTGGAGGCGGCCGGGATGGCGGCCGGCGGTGACACGGGGCGGTGACACCGGGCGGCGCAGCCGTGCCCTGATCGGTCCGGAGGCGCACAAATGATCTGATCTGGTCGGAATCGGTCGCTAGGGTGTGATCGCTTCGAACGGCTGATCGGGAGGCGCGCTGGTGGCGGAACAGGCATTCCAGGTGGATCTGCGCGGGGTGGTGGATCTGCTGAGCCGCCACCTGTACGCGAGCCCGCGGGTGTATCTCCGGGAGCTGCTGCAGAACGCGGTGGACGCGATCACCGCGCGGGGCGGCGGCGGCCGGGTCGAGATCGAGACCGGCGGCGGGACGCTGCGGGTCCACGACGACGGCGTGGGCCTTACGGAGGGCGAGGTGCACACGCTGCTGGCGACGATCGGGCGGTCGTCCAAGCGGGACGAGCTGGGGTTCGCCCGCCACGACTTCCTCGGCCAGTTCGGGATCGGGCTGCTGTCGGCGTTCCTGGTCGCGGACGAGATCGAGGTCGTGACGCGCTCCGCGCGGGGCGGCGGGGCCGTCAGGTGGACGGGACGATCCGAAGGCAGCTACCGGGTCGAGCCGGCCGAACGGCACGAGCCCGGCACGACGGTCACGCTGCGGGCGCGGCCGGGCGCGGGCGAGCTGCTGAGCCCGCCGGTCGTCGCGGACCTCGCGCGGACGTACGGGTCGCTGCTGCCCGTCGAGCTGGTCGTCGACGGCGTCCCGGTCACCGGGGACGGGCCGCCGTGGCTGGTGTCCCGCCGGGATCCGGCGGTGCGGCGGCGGGCACTGGAGAAGTACTGCGAGGAGCTGTACGGGTTCACGCCGTTCGACGTGGTCGATCTGGACGTGCCCGAGGCCGGTCTGACGGGTGTGGCGTTCGTCCTGCCGCAGGCGGTGTCGCCGACCGCGCGGGCCGCGCACCGCGTCTACGTGAAGCGGATGCTGCTGGCCGAGAGCGTCGAGGGGCTGCTGCCCGAGTGGGCGTTCTTCGCGCGGTGCGTCGTGGACGCCGGGGAGCTGCGCCCGACCGCGAGCCGCGAGGCGCTCTACGAGGACGAGCTGCTCGACGCCACGCGGGAGGGCCTGGGCGACGTCCTGCGGCAGTGGCTGGTGAAGCTGGCGGAGACCGATCCGGCGCGGCTGCGCGGGTTCCTGCGGCTGCACCAGCTCGGTGTGAAGGCGATGGCCCTCCACGACGACGACATGCTGCGGATCGTGGACCGGTGGCTGGAGTACGAGACGTCCGCCGGGCCGATGACCCTGCACGAGTTCCGGCGGCGGCACCCGGACGGCCGGTTCACCACGAGCGTGGACGAGTTCCGGCGCCTGTCGTCGGTCGCGGGGGCGCAGGGCGTCGGGCTCGTCAACGGCGGATACGTCCACGACACCGAGATCATCGGGCGGCTGCCGGACCTCGATCCCGACATCCGCCTCACCAGGCTGGACCCGGCGGAGCTGACCACCACGTTCGGCGTCCTCGACCCGGCGGCCGAGCTGTCGCTGCGGCCGTTCCTGGCGGCGGCGCAACGCGCGGTGGAGCGGCTCGGGTGCGAGGTGGTGATCCGTGACTTCGACCCGGCCTCGCTCCCCGCGCTCTACCTGACCAGCCGCGACGCCCAGTTCCGCGAGGAACTCACGCGTGCGCAGGACGAGGCCGACGAACTGTGGGCCGGCATCCTCGGCGCCGTCAACGCCACGGCCGGCGTCGAGCGCCCGCAGCTCGTGCTGAACTACCGCAACCCGCTGGCCCGGCGGATCACGTCCCTGGGTGAGGACGGGCCGGTCGAGCTGGCCGTCCAGGCGCTCTACGGGCAGGCGCTGCTGCTCGGGCACCATCCGCTGCGGCCCGCCGACACCGCCGTCCTGAACCGTTCCTTCATCGGCCTGCTGGAGTGGGCCGTCCACGCCCCGGAGGCCCCCTGATGACCGACCCCTCAGGAAAAGACGAGTCCGGCACAGGCGAGTCAGGCACGGACGACGTGTTCGCGCTGATGGCGCAGGCGCAGGAGCTCCCCTACGGCGAGGCCCGCACCATCCTGGTGGAGGACGCGCTACGCCGCGCGGAGGCCGCCGCTGACGACGTGCTGGCGTTCCGGGTGCGGACCAGGCTCACCGACTCCTACCTGTACGGGGGCGAGCCCGCGAAGGCCCTCGCGACGTTCAGCCGGACGCTCGCCGAGCACGACCGCGACCCCGGCCGGTTCGACGAGGACCACCTGCTGCTGTGGCAGATGAAAGCGGGGGTGTCGTCCCTCACGCTGTTCCCCGAGATCCCCCTCGACCGCACCTATGCCCTCCTGGACGACATGGAGCGCCGCTACCTCGCGGGCGGGCACAGCCTCCAGGCCGTCTACCGGCGCCGCCACAAGGTGGCGCAGCACGTCGGCGACGGCACGGCCGACGACTGGTACCTCAAGTGGCGCGCCGCCCGGCGGGACGAGCTGTCCGACTGCGAGGGCTGCGACCCCACCGGCATGATCCGCCACCTCGCGCAGGTCGGACGGCACGAGGAGGCGTTCGAGATCGCCGCGCCCGTGCTGAGCTCGGAGCTCTCGTGCAACGAGCAGCCGCAGTCCGTCCTGACCGCGATGCTGCCGGTGTACCTGCACACGGGCCGCGCCGAGCAGGCCGCCGACGCGCACCGCCGCGCCTACCGGGTGCACCGGGCGCGGCTCGCCGACCTCGGGGAGATCGCCGAGCACCTGGAGTTCTGCGCGGCCACCGGAAACGAGGCGCGGGGGCTGGAGATCGTCCAGCGGCATCTCGGGTGGCTCGACCGGGCCCCGAGCCCGCTCGCGGAGATGTGGTTCGCCGCCGCGTCGGCTCTGGTCCTGGGCCGGGTCATGGCGGCCGGGTACGACGGCGCGACGGTCCGGCGTCCCGCGGCGGACGGCCGTGCGGCGGCGGACGTGCCGCTGCCCGAGCTGCACGCGGAGCTCACCGAGCGCGCGACGAGGCTGGCGGAACGGTTCGATGCCCGCAACGGCACGTCCCGCCAGGGCGACGAGGTACGCGAAACGCTGGCGGCCGAGCCCGTCGTCGACTTCCTGCCGCTGGCCGCCCACCACCGCCGCCCCACCCCGGCACCGGAACCGGAGGACCTCGCCTCCGCGAACGACCCCGCCACAGTGAACGACCTGGCCGACCCGCGCGAGCCGGAGGAGACGACGGGGGACGGCGACGCCACCGGCTCGCTCCTGCGCCTCGCCACCGCGCACGTCGAACAGGACCGCCCCGCCGACGCCCTGGCCGCCCTGGAGCAGGTCGACCCGGACGACGTCCCCGACCGGGCGGGCGAGATGTGGTTCCTGCGGGGGCAGGCGCTCCTGCTGACCGGCGAGACCGACGACGGCGTCGCGGCGCTGCGCCGGTCGGCCGAGGCCGCTCGGGCGTCCGGCGGCACGCGGGAGGCCGCGGCCCCGATGCTGCTGCTCGCCCGCGTCCTGGCCCGGCAGGAGGACGGCCCGCACGAGGACACGTTCGCCCTGCTCGACGAGCTGATCGCCGCGCAGCCCGCCGCGTCGCCGATGCGTGCGGCGGCGCACTCGGAGCGGGGCCTCGCCCTCCTGGCCGCCGGCCGTCCGGCCGACGCCGTCGCCGACCTCGCCGAGGCCGTCGCGGGCTGGACGGCCGAAGGCCGGCACGAGCAGGCCGCCCAGCTGCGGGTGGACCTCGCCGCCGGATACCTGGCCACGGGCCGCCACCTGGAGGCCGCCGAGGTCGCCGAGGAGGCGCTCCCCGCCCTCGGAGGCCAGGACGACCGGGAGAGGCGCTGCCTCCTGGTCCTCGCGCACGCGCAGAAGGAACTGGGCGAGGAGGGCGCCGTGGAGACGTTCACGGCCCTCGCCCAGGACGCCGCGAACCAGGGGGACCCGGCCGGCGCCGCGCACTTCCTCGAAGAGACCGGCGAGATCCTGACCGGCCTCGACAAGGACGCGCAGGCCGCCGAGCGGTTCGCGGCCGCCGCCGAGGTGCACGAGAAGGCCGGCGACCCCTACGGCGTGGTCCGCGCCCGCCGCCGCGCCGCGATGTGCCTGATGTGGTCCGGCGAGGGCGACGAGGCCGTCACCGTCATGGAGTCGGCACGTTCGGCGCTGGCGAGCCTGCCGCCGGACAACGAACCCGCCCGCATCTGGGACACCGCGCTCGTCTCCTACGACCAGGCCCGCCTGCTGGCCCGGTCCGGGCGGCTGCCGGAGGCGGCGTCGCACGCGTCCGCCGCCGTGGACGGCTTCAGCACCCTGGACGAGACCGGCCCCGCCGAGGAGGCCGCCCGCCTCCGCGACGACATCCGGGCGGCTATGCAGGAGTGACGCGGCGGCCGCCCTCGGAGGGTACGGCTTCGAGGAACTCCGGGGGCGTCCAGCCGCGCTCGGCGTAGGCGGCGGCGATGGCGTCCCGTACCCGCTCGGCGCGGTCGGCCGCGGTCAGCACGATCACGGAACCGCCGAAGCCGCCGCCGATCATGCGGCCGCCTCGCGCGCCCGCCCTCAACGCGGCGTCGACCGCCGTGTCGGCCTCGGGCCAGGAGACCTCGAACTGGTCGCGCAGCGACAGATGCGACGCGTTCAGCATCGCGCCGAGTTCCGGGACGGCTCCGGCGCGCAGCAGCCCGACGGTCGCCTCGACCCGGTGGTTCTCGGTGACGACGTGCTGGACGCGGCGGCGCAGCACCGGGTCGCGCAGCGTCCCGAGGGCCCCGGCGAGATCCTTGACGTCGCGCAGCGCGTCCACGCCGAGCAGCGCCGCCGCCTCCTCGCATTCGGCGCGCCGCCGCCCGTACTCGCCGCCCGCCAGGGCATGCGACGCCCGCGTGTCGACCACCAGCAGCGTCAGCCCGGCGCTGGCGGGCGCGAACGGGACCTGCGACGACAGGCCGCTGCGGCAGTCCAGCATCAGCGCGTGCCCCGCCGTGCACAGCAGCGACGCCGCCTGGTCCATCAGCCCGCACGGCACGCCGACCTGCTCGTTCTCGGCGCGCTGCGCCAGCCGCGCCAGCGCGGGACGGTCGATCGCGATCCCGTGCAGGTCGCAGAGCGCGAGCGCGGTGGCGCACTCCAGGGCGGCGGACGAGGACAGCCCGGCGCCCTGCGGCAGGTCCGAGTCGATCAGCAGGGACGCGCCGCCCGTGCCGTGCCCGCGCAGCACCCGCGCCACGCCGACCGGGTACGCCGCCCACGCCCGGTCCGGCGGCCATCCCTCGGCCACGACCGGCCCGCCGTCCACAGGCGCGGTGACGTCTGCCGCGGCCTGCCGCGACCGCACCTCGACCACGCCGTCGTCCCGCCGCGCCGCCGCCACCGACACGCCGAGCGGCAGCGCGAACGGCAGCACGAACCCGTCGTTGTAGTCGGTGTGCTCGCCGATCAGGTTGGCGCGGCCGGGCGCGCGCCACACGCCGTCCGGCTCCCGGCCGAACGCCTCCGTGAACTCCGCGGCGAGCGCGTGAGGGCCGCTCACCGGGACCGCAGGAACGTCCACGCGTCGTCGATCATGGTGCGCAGGTCCCGCTCGGGCTTCCAGCCCAGCTCCGCCTGGATCTTCTCGGACGAGGCGACCAGCACGGCCGGGTCGCCGGGGCGGCGCGGCGCGACCTCCGTCGGGATCTCCCGGCCGGTGACCTCGCGGCAGGCCTCGACGACCTCGCGGACGGAGCTGCCGGTGCCGCTGCCCAGGTTGAAGATCTGGTGGGTGCCGGGCGCGCAGGCGTCCAGGGCCAGCAGGTGGGCGCGGCCGAGGTCGAGCACGTGGATGTAGTCGCGGACGCAGGTGCCGTCCGGCGTCGGGTAGTCGTCGCCGAACATCCGCAGCGACTCGCCGTCCCCCTGCGCGATCTTCAGCACGTTCGGGATCAGGTGGGTCTCCACGGTGTGCCGCTCGCCGAGCCGCCCGTAGGCGCCCGCGACGTTGAAGTACCGCAGCGAGACCCCGCCGAGGCCGTGCAGCCGCGCGTACTCGGCCAGCGCCGTGTCGATCGCCAGCTTGGACGCGCCGTACGGGTTGGTCGGACGGGTCGGGTCGGTCTCCAGGATCGCCGCCGACTCCGGATCACCGTAGGTCGCGGCCGTCGAGGAGAACACGATCCGCGGGACGCCCGCGACGCGCATCGCGTCCAGCAGCGCCAGGGACTCGCCCAGGTTCTTGTCCCAGTACAGGCCGGGCTTCTCCACCGACTCGCCGACCAGGGACTTGGCGGCGAAGTGCAGGACGGCGTCGAACCCGGCCCCGCCGAGGACGTCCGCGGCCGTGTCCCGCATCGTGCCGCGCACCAGCCGGGCCCCCTGCGGCACCGCGTCCTCATGCCCGGTGGACAGGTCGTCCAGCACGACGACCTCGTGCCCCGCCTCCAGGAGCAGAGCGGAGACCACGCTGCCGACGTAGCCGGCGCCTCCGGTGACGAGAAGCTTCACAGGACAGACCTCCATGAAAAAGACACTGTGATGGCGGGGTGGGTCAAGGCTAGCCGGAACCCCGAACTGGGAAGGGTGAACCCATGGACCGGACGCCGCCCCGGCCGCCCGGGGGGCTCGTGCGCCCTCTGGTCTGGCTGCTGTCGAACTCGACCGATCTCGTCGTGCGGTTGGCGGGCGGTGACCCCCGCACGCTCCGGAAGGAGCTCACGGCGGAGCGGATGCGGGCGCTGGTGGCCGAGAACACCCAGCTCACCGCCGACGAGCGGGCGCTCATCGGAGAGGTGTTCGCGGCGGGCGAGCGGCCGCTGCGCGAGGTCCTGGTGCCCCGGACCGAGGTGGAGTTCCTGGACGCCGCGCTCCCGCTGCCCGCCGCCGCGCGGATCGCCGCCCGCAGCCCGCACTCGCGGTTCCCCGTCTGCCGCGACTCCCACGACGAGGTGATCGGCTTCGTGCACATCCGCGACCTGCTCGTCCCCGATTTACCCTCGGACCGCCCGCGCGACCCGGACGGCCCGGACGGCCCGGACGGCCCGGACGGCGCGGACGGCCAGGACGGCCGGGAGGGCCCGCCGAGGGACGTGCCGGTGGGGGAGCTGGTGCGGCCGGTGAAGCTCCTGCCGTCCACGAAACGGGTGCTGCCCGTCCTGTCGGAGATGCGCCGCGAGGGCTGCCACCTGGCGATCGTCATGGACGAGTACGGCGGCGTGGCGGGGATCGTCACGCTGGAGGACCTCGTGGAGGAGCTCATCGGCGACATCCGCGACGAATATGATGTGCAGGACGCGCAGGCACGGCGCCTGCACGGCGGGGTGGTCGAGGTCGACGGCCTGCTCAACCTGGACGACTTCGCCGACGAGACCGGTATCCGGCTGCCCGCGGGGCCCTACGAGACCGTCGCCGGGCACATCATGGCGGTGCTGCGCCGCGTGCCCGCCGAGGGCGACTCGGTGGAGGCCGGCGGCCGGCGCCTCGCGGTGGCCCGGATGGACGGCCGGCGGGTGGCGCGCGTGCGCGTCATGCCGCGCGCGACGCCGCAGGCCGTCACGGCGCCGTCCGGCACCCCGTCCGCGGCCCCGCGGGCGGCCATCGGCGGAGCCTCCGGCGACACCTGAGAGAATCGGTCCGTGCACATGCCCGAAGCGTCCAGCCCAGCAGCGTCCACCGATGCCGCCGCAGTGTCCACCGCTGCCGCCGCAGGGGTCAGGCCCCGCGTGCTGTCCGGCATCCAGCCCACCGCCGACTCGTTCCACCTCGGCAACTATCTGGGCGCGCTCCGTCAATGGGTCTCGATGCAGGACACGCACGACGCCTTCTACTGCGTGGTCGACCTCCACGCCATCACGGTCGAGCACGACCCCGCGCTCCTGCGGCGCCGCACGAAGGTCGCCGTGGCGCAGCTCCTCGCGATGGGCCTCGACCCCGAGCGCGCCACCGTGTTCGTGCAGAGCCACGTCCCCGAGCACGCGGAGCTGGCGTGGGTGCTGAGCTGCCTCACCGGGTTCGGTGAGGCCGGGCGGATGACCCAGTTCAAGGACAAGTCGTCCAAGCAGGGGACGGGCGGGACGACCGTCGGGCTGTTCACCTACCCGGTCCTCCAGGCCGCCGACATCCTGCTCTACACCCCGGAGCCCGGCGAGGGGGAGCGGGCGCTGCGCGTCCCGGTCGGCGAGGACCAGCGGCAGCACCTGGAGCTGACCCGCACCCTCGCGCAGCGGTTCAACCACCGGTTCGGCGAGACGTTCGTGCCGCCCGAGGCGCACATCCCGCCGGGCGCCGCGAAGATCACCGACCTGCAGGAGCCGGACGCCAAGATGAGCAAGTCCGCCTCCACCCCGCAGGGGATCATCGACGTGCTGGAGGAGCCCGGCCCGATGCGCAAGAAGATCATGCGCGCGGTCACCGACACCGGCACCGAGGTCGTCTACGACGAGGAGAAGAAGGCCGGCGTCACCAACCTGCTGCGGATCTACTCCGCACTGGAGGGCACGCCCATCCCCGACCTGGAACGCCGGTACGAGGGCTCCGGCTACGGGCAGTTCAAGAAGGACCTCGCGCAGATCGTCCTGGACACGCTCACGCCGATCAGGGAACGCACGCTCAAGCTGCTGGACGACGAGGCCCGGCTCGACCAGGTCCTCGCCCACGGCGCCGGCCGTGCGTCCTTGGTCGCCGCGCGGACGATGGACGTCGTCCGCGAACGGGTGGGATTCGTGGGACGTGGTCACTGACCGCTCAGCGAACGACGACGGCACGGAGGGCGCGGGGGAACCGCCCTCCGCGGGCGACGGCACGCCCGGGGCGCCGCCGCCCGGCGCCCCGGGCGTCCTCGACGCCCCGGACGCGCCCGGCGAACCGCGCGGCGCCGGTCCCGGGGCCGATGTCCGCGCGATCGGCGTCGCCATCCCGATCCCCGACCCGCACGGCGCGTTCCTCCAGGCCAGGCGTGCCTCCTTCGGAGATCCCCTCGCCAACGCGATCCCGACGCACATCACGCTGCTCCCTCCGACCGAAGTCCCCGGCCAGGCGCTGGACGGCATCGAGGAGCACCTGCGGGAGATCGCCCGCACCGAGCCGGCGTTCCCCATCAGGTTGCGCGGCAGCGGAACGTTCCGGCCGGTCTCCCCGGTCGTCTTCGTGGCCCTGGCCGAAGGAATCGGCGGCTGCGAGCGCGTCCAGGCGAGGGTTCTGTCCGGCCCGCTGGCCCGGCCGCTGCCGTTCCCGTACCACCCGCACGTGACCATCGCCCACCACCTGCCCGACGACGTCATGGACCGGGCGTTCAAGGAACTCGCCGGCTACCGCGCCGACTTCGACGTGTGGGGCTTCTCGCTCTACGAGCACGGCCTGGACGGGGTGTGGCGCCCGCGGTGCGACTTCGTCTTCGGCGAGGGCGGCCCCGTCCCGCACGGGTCGCTCGACGAGGGAGGTCCGGGCCCGCGCGGGCAACGCAGCGTTTAACGATCGATTACCGTCTGCGGTATCGGGGGGCCTCCGCTGGGTAGGGTCCCTCCATGCGGCAGGCGATCAAGGGGATAAAGCGGCAGGGCGAGTCCCTTTTCGGCAAAGGGAAGGACCTGCTGCGCGACGTCCGCGACCGCCATCCATGGCTGGCCCACCACATCCGGGCGTTCCAGCGGTACCAGGAGCGGCGCGGTGACCGGCTCGCCGCGGCCCTGACCTGCTACGCCTTCCTGTCGTTCTTCCCGCTGCTGGCCCTCGGGTACTCGCTGCTCGGCTACCTCGTCGGGGTCAGCGCCCAGGCGCGCGACTACTTCATCCGGGCGATCGACTCGCTGCTGCCCGGCCTGTCCGGGGAGATCCGGGTCGAGCAGATCGCCCAGTCCAAGACGGCCGTCGGGCTCATCGGCCTGGCCGCGCTGATGATCACCGGGTCGAACTGGGTGCAGGTGCTGCGCGAGTCGCTCCGCGACATCTGGGGCAACGAGCCCGACGGCGGCGCCAACTTCGTCGTCAAGCGGTTCTGGGACCTGTCGGTCCTGGCGTTCCTCGGCGTGACCCTGATCTGCGGCATGGCGGTCACGACGGTCACGACGTCCGCCACCAGCACCGTCCTCGGTTGGTTCGGCCTCCAGGACGTGCCCGGCGCGGGCACCGGCCTGCGGATGCTGTCCCTCGCCTGCGCGATCACGTTCAACGCCGTGATCTTCCTGGTGCTGTTCACCCGCCTGTCGGGGACCCGTGCGCCGTGGCGGCGGATCATCCGCGGCGCGCTGCTCGGCGCCGCCGGTTTCGAGGCGCTCAAGCAGGCCGCGACGTTCCTCGTCGCGCGGGTGACGGAGAACCCGGTCTACGGGACGTTCGCCGTGCTGGTCGGCCTGATGGTGTGGATCAACCTGGTGTCCCGCTTCACGCTGTTCGTCGCCGCGTGGACGGCGACCCGCGTGGTCGTCCTCACCGCGGATGCCACCAACCCGGAGAACCTGGCCGACCGCGAGGAGGTCGAGGCCCTCCGGGAACACGTCGAACCTGACGGCCCCGAACAGCCTGACGGCATGGAACAGCCGGACACCCCGGAACAGCCGGACGGCCCCGAACAGGAAGAACCCGCCAAGACCGACCACGGCAAACCGATCAGAACCTGACCGCCCGGCGCGTGGCCACGGACCGCGTGGCTACAGACGGCGCGGCTACGGACGGCGCGGCTACGGACCGTGCGGCTACGGACGGGGCCCGAGGGACTTCTCGAAGCGGCGGCGTCGGCGCAGCACCGCGAACAGCGCGGCCACGGCCAGCAGGGCGCCCACGGCGCCGCCGCCCACGAGCAGCCGCTTGCGGGACGAGTCGTCGGAGGCGAGCGGCGCGTCCGGCAGCACGCCGCCGGAGTCGGCGTCCTTCTTGGCCTGCTTCGGGTTGCCGGGCGAGACGAGGACGCCGACGGGCTCGACCTTGCCGCGGGCGGCGAAGCCCCAGTCCAGCAGCTTGGCCGCGTACGGGGACGGCGGCTTGTCGGCCTTCATCAGCGCGACCACGATCGTGTGCCCGCCGCGCCGCGCCTGGGCGACGAACGTCTGCTCGGCGGCGATCGTGTAGCCGTTCTTGCCGCCCAGCATCCCCTGGTAGGCGTGCCGCTCGCCCGGCAGCATCCGGTTGTGCGTGTGGATGGGGTAGCCGCTGACCTTCTTGCCCCGCTTGCGCTCCTTCTTGCTCGGCGGCGCCGGGAACTTGTGGTCGATGGCCTGCATGTAGGTCCGGTAGGCCAAGTTCTTCATCCCCTCGCGCAGGATGAGCGCCAGGTCGTAGGCCGAGGTGTGCATGGTGCGGACGTTCAGCCCGAGATCCTTGTCCAGCCCGTTCACCGACCCGGCCACGGTGTCGTGCGCGTTGATCCGCTTGGCTTCGGCGTTCATGTCGGCGAGCGTCTTCTCCAGGCCGCCGTTCGCCTCGGCGAGGGCCACCGACGCGTCGTTGGCCGACATCATCAGCATCGCGTGGAACAGGTCGGAGACCTTGTAGCGCATCTTCGGGGTGATCCCGACCTTGGTGCCCTCGACGTCGCACGCCGCCTGCGACGGCCGCACCTGGTGGTTCCCGTCCAGTCTGGGGACGAGGGCCAGCGCGGTCAGCGTCTTGATCGTGCTCGCGGGCAGGTACTCGCCGTGCGGGTTCTTGGCGGCCAGGACGTCCCCGGTGTCGGCGTCCGCGATCAGGTACGAGGACGCTTTGATCTTCGGCAGTCCGGCGACGCCGGCGGCCGTGTTGACCACGATGCCCCGGCCGGCGAGCTGCGGGCCGCCGACCGTCTCCGCCGCGGGTGCGCCGGACGGCGCGGCGTGCGGGGCAGGGGGCTG